>CAYXSJ010000056.1:0-13474 GCA_964467095.1 uncultured Methanotrichaceae archaeon | reverse complement strand
CAATGACTGCCCAGTGGCAGTGGATGACGAGCTGGAAGCAACTGAGGAGTTGCCTTTGACCTTGCCTCTTGCAAATCTCCTGGCTAACGACGACGACGTGGAAGATGATCTGTTAACTGCGATAATAGTCGACGAACCGACCCATGGAACACTCGTCGTGAATACAGATGGGACCTTCACCTACACACCCGATGAGAACGTTTGTGGAGACGCTGTTGATAGCTTCACCTATAAGGCAAATGACGGCACGTGCGATTCAAATGTGGCCACAGTGGTCATCAATGTTGCATGCGCCAATGACTGCCCAGTGGCAGTGGATGACGAGCTGGAAGCAACTGAGGAGTTGCCTTTGACCTTGCCTCTTGCAAATCTCCTGGCTAACGACGACGACGTGGAAGATGATCTGTTAACTGCGATAATAGTCGACGAACCGACCCATGGAACACTCGTCGTGAATACAGATGGGACCTTCACCTACACACCCGATGAGAACGTTTGTGGAGACGCTGTTGATAGCTTCACCTATAAGGCAAATGACGGCACGTGCGATTCAAATGTGGCCACAGTGGTCATCAATGTTGCATGCGCCAATGACTGCCCAGTGGCAGTGGATGATGAATACGATACTGCCGAGGATATGGCTCTGACAGTAGCTGCCGACACTGGAGTTCTGGTGAACGACGAGGACGTAGACTCGGCGACTCTGACGGTAGCAAGTTACGATACAACCTCTGAAAATGGAGGCTCTGTCGCTATGAACCCCGATGGATCGTTCGTGTACACGCCCTCTGCAGATTTCTGCGGCCCTGACACCTTCACCTACATGGCGAGCGATGGGATCTGCGACGATGAGGCCACAGTGACCATCGAAGTTTTATGCGTGGATGACAATCCATCCTGCCCGGAGCCGGAGGACGACTACTATGAAGCAAGTGAGGATACACAGTTGACCGTATCGAAGGATGAAGGTGTGCTCATGAATGACTTAGAGAGTGATGGAGACCCCATGACAGCGACGCTGTCCACTGGACCGGGCAACGGTCAGGTCACCATGAACCCCGATGGCTCCTTCATCTACACGCCAAACGAGGGCTTCTGCGGCGAGGACTCTTTCACCTACAAGGCGAGCGATGGGATTTGCGACGGCGAGGCCACAGTCATCATCTCTGTCGAGTGCGCCAACGCTTGCCCCGAAGCATGGGATGACGAGTACGGTGCAATCATGAACAAGCTCCTGGTCGTCGGTGTTGACGATAGCATCCTGCTGAACGATGAAGACGATGGCGACAGCCTGACTGCGGTGCTGGAGACTGGGCCAAGCCACGGCACTCTCTCACTGAATCCTGATGGGTCCTTCACCTACAAGCCTGCAACAGGCTTCAGCGGCACAGACACCTTCACCTACAAGGCTTACGACGGCGAATGCTACTCAGAGCCGGCAACGGTGACGATCCTCGTGGCTAAATGTCCGTGGTTTATCAAGAACGATCTGTATTCCGCCACGTGCGGGGTCCAAAAAGTGGTTCCTGCAAGCGAGGGAATTCTGGCTAACGATCCCGGAGCTACTGCAGTGGTGAATTTTGAAGGGATAACGATCGATCCCATGTATGGAACCATAGAAGTTGAGGAAGATGGGTCCTTTGTCTACAATCCTTCACAGACCATTAAAACAGGCACGTACGTGCAATTCAAGTACAGTGCAACTAATGGTGTCTGCGAGGCTAAGTATCAGGGAAATGCCAAGATCCTGGTCACTTGCTCGTGCTAATAGAAAGGACTTTTATCCCTCCTTTTTTTATAATAGACCTTGCCACCTGGAAACTCGTCTCTTTTAAAGAAAGAGGGACACTATTATGTGATCACGCCTGCGGGGCTTTCTCTACTGTTCAACCTTGAAAAGCTCAAAGCGTAGTTATTTTGTGCTCGTATCCCCTCGCCTCTACCTGTCTCCTCTCTCCTCCTTTTTCCATCCAGATCCCCTCTTCCACCACCTCACCGATCACCGTCAGCCCGCATGCCTTGCGTGCCGCTTCCAGTCCCCCAGGCCTCACTGTGAAGACCAGCTCGAAGTCCCCGCCTGCGCTCATCACAAACTCCCGCGCCTTTTCCTGCCCCACCGTCTCCGCCAGGCCTTCGGTCACCGGCAACGCCTCCTCCCGCACTACGAAGCCCACATGGCTAACCCCGGCGAGGTCGGATAGGGAGAGAGCCAGCCCGTCGCTGTTGTCCATCATGGCCGTGACTGCGCCGCTTTTAGCCAGCGCCCGCCCTTCAGCGAGGCGCGGCTCTGGCTCCAGCAGCTTCTCGATCAGCGGGCTATCTTGCCAGCCCTGCTGCCAGGCCCACAGTCCTCCGCCCGCGCCGCCCAGCCTGCCCGTGGTGCAGAGCAGGTCGCCCACCCGCGCTCCTCTCCTCCTCAACACAAGCTCCTTCTCGACCAACCCCAAAGCCGTGCCGGTGATGGTCAGCTCCTGGTGGCTGTCTGTGTCGCCCCCCAAAATCCGCGTTCCGTAGTAAGCGGCGCAGTCCCCAAAGCCCGAGAAGAGCTCATCGATGAAGTAGAGGTCCGCTTCCGGCGGCAGGCCAGCCGCGATGAGGACCCCCAGGGGCTCTGCTCCCATGGCTGCGATGTCGCTCAGGTTCACTGCCACAGCCATCCAGCCCATCTGCCAGGGATTCATGATATCGGGAAAGTCCGTCTCTCTGTGCAGCATATCCGTGGTTGCTACCAGATAGCGCTCGCCTGCATCAATCACGGCGCAGTCATCGTTCTCCACACCACCCAGTATCTCGGATATGCGCCGGATCAGCTCTCTCTCGCCCAAAACATTTGCCGACATGGATTTTCGCCTTCTTCATCACAAGTTCTTCTCGCAAGGTTAATTGGAAAAGCTATTAAATTTTGAGACTATTACTATCAATACCATGCTAGATTACAAAAGATTATTTGTTACGCCTTCTGCTGCTTTCCTGGGCTTCCTGGTGTTCCTTCAGCTCCTTCTGCTTTTCCTGCTCCTGCCTGCGTCTTTTGCCGAGACTCGGGTCTGCTCTGAAGGATGCGATTTTTCCAGCATCCAGGCAGCGATAAATAACGCATCCCCCGAAGATACAATCGTCGTGGAGAGCGGACTGTATCGCGAACCTCTGATCATCGGCAAGAGGGCAAACCTGCACGGCCTGGATACGGGCGAGGGAAAGCCCACCCTTGTGCCGGATAGCGGGCGCATAATCCTGGCCGCCCAGGGTGCCATCTTGCGGGGTTTTGAGATCGGCTGGCCTGCCGGGACGGACGGTTCCGGCTTTGGTAGCGATAACTGCACTTTAGAGGTCGTCCTTCCTGCCGGCATTTACCTTAATGACTTTGCCGGCAAGAAGAGCGTCTGCCCGGAGGATGCGGCTTCCTGGAATTCCAGTGACGGCATCAATTACCAGTATAGCAGCCGGGTGCTGCGTAGCCGCCTGGGCAACTACTGGGCCGACTACAATGGATCGGATGAGAACGGCGACGGAATTGGCGACCAGCCAAAGGTCCTGAACGAAAAAAATATAGATTATTATCCCCTAATGCTTCCTGTGGACAGCTACAGAATACCTGACGAAAAGGAAACAAAAGTAGAGCTTATCCGCGCCAGGGTAAACGAGCCCTTCACCATCTCTCTGCCGGCCAATCCCACTACGGGTTATCAGTGGAAGGCAGATTACGATTATGTCCTGCTCAAAGAAGAGAGCGCCCAGTTTGAGAGAGCCTCCACAGGAACAGCCAACGTTGGCGCTGGGGGCACTTCCGTCTTTGTATTCACACCTCTCATGCCCGGCAAGACCACTATCTACTTTGTCTATAAAAGGTCCTGGGAGAACATTGTAGCAGACACGAGATCCTTCCATGTGGAGATAACGGCCTAGTACAGCGAGGCCGAAATAACCAATGTATTATCTCACGCGAAGCCGCGAAAAAATTTCTGCTTTATCCCAAAAAATTTATAGAATCAATGCTAAAAGATACAAGACGATGAGGGCAGTTGACTCGCTGCCCAAAGTGGGGGTTAATTATGTTTGGCATTTTTTCGTTCATCGGCTGGCTGATCATAGGAGCTATCATCGGCTGGATCGCAGGAAAGGTTTGGGTAGGCCATGGCTTCGGCCTGCTGGGAAATATCCTGGTGGGCATTGTAGGCTCCATAGTTGGCGGAGCTATCTTTGGTGGATTTTTTGGCACATCCGGCATAGGCGGCTGGATTACCTCCATCCTGGGAGCCATTGTGCTGCTGATTATTGCAGGATTTATTAAAAGATAAAACGTTTCAGCAAAGCGAGAATTTGACCATGGCAGAGACGGGAAGGTTAAAGAAGAACGATACCACGACATCCGCGAATATGTGAACAGCGAGAGGTACACGGGCTGGTCCAGAACGGAATCAGAATCCCTGTGGAGATGTGATGGACGCTAAAAACAGGTTAGACCGTGCCGAAAGATGATCGCGAAAGGTTTGAAGAGGACTATCGAAGCTGGATCCGGCTCATGTCTCGGGACGCAGCCTGCCGGCTCTTCGCCCTGCCGCCGGACAGGCAGAAAAGAATCCTCAAGGCCTACGAGGACTTCAAAGATCCTTGCCAAGTCTATCGCGAACTGTCCCAGGCAGTGCGAGTAAGGAGCCTGGCCGGGGAGAGAATTTCGTCCTTCATCATAGTAGAAACGAGTGCTATCACCTTCTTCCCATCGGTTTGCAGCTCTCTGCCCGGCGCGCTTGATTATGCCGTAGCTATGAACAGGCGCCTGTTTTGCCGCAAACTGTGGTTTCCCATTATCTCCCTCAACACAGAATATATCAGCCAAAGCAGCGATCGCACCCTGGCCTTTGCTCTGGAGCATGAGTTTGAGATGAGCCGCATCTATCAGGAAATATCCTCACGGCAGCGGGCAGTCTCACCGGATGAAAAACGCGATATAATGACCTCTGCTCAGGAAATCTCCCAAAAGAAGCTGACGATAACTCCAGAGGAACTGATAGAGGACGAGCATCTCATGCATCAGCTTTCCCTGTCTTCTCCCCTTCTGCCCAAGCCCTATGCGGAAATGGCCCTGCTCCATTATCTTGAGGCAAATTTGCCCCGCCTGGAGCCCTTTGGCCAGAAGAGTGCAAGCCCCGAAGAGGAAGCCTTCGGTGAAGAGCTGGCAGCCGAGTTTTCCACTTGGTCGGACTTTTCGGCAAAGACCTACGAGCTTTTCGTGCGGGAGATTGCCGCCAACCTCAGGGAAGCAAATCAGGGCTATGTCTGAAACCCTGGGACTTGCCAGGAAGTATTTATATAGTGATCACCATCAATTCCTGGTCATTACAATCCTTAAGGAGATTTCAATTTGGCAAAATCCGATATCAAATCTGAGGCTAGTTCAGATCCAAAAGCCGAGGCGAAGAAGCCTGCGGCCCCAAAACCGGAGGTCAACATCGGCATGGTGGGCCATGTCGATCACGGCAAAACCACCCTTGTAAAGTCACTCTCGGGCGTCTGGACCGATCAACACAGCGAGGAGGTTAAAAGAGGCATCTCCATCCGTCTGGGATATGCAGATGCAACCTTCAGGAAGTGCCCGGTCTGCCCCGAACCTGATGCTTACACTGTGGATGAGAAATGCTCCCACTGCGGCAGTGAGACGCAGGTTTTACGCACTGTTTCTTTCGTAGACTCGCCGGGTCACGAGACACTTATGGCCACCATGCTCTGCGGAGCGGCTATCATGGACGGAGCCGTGCTGGTCATCTCGGCCAACGAGCCCTGCCCTCAGCCCCAGACCAAAGAGCACCTCATGGCCCTCAATATCACGGGCATCGATAGAATCGTGATAGTGCAAAATAAGATAGATCTCATGTCCAGGGAACAGGTAATGGAGCACTATCGCCAGATCAAGGATTTCGTAAAGGGAACTGTGGCTGAGAATGCGCCTATTGTGCCTATTTCTGCTCAGCAAAACCTCAACGTCGATATGGTCATTGAAGCCATCGAAAAGATAATGCCCACACCGTCCCGAGACCTCAAAAAGCCGCCTCTCCTGAAGATCGCTCGCTCCTTCGATATCAACCGACCGGGAGCTACCCCCGATGCTCTTAAAGGCGGAGTCATCGGTGGCTCTCTCAGCCAGGGAGTCTTGCATACGGGCGACAAGATTGAGATCTGTCCGGGTCGTCTCGTGGAATACGAGGGCAGAAAACAGTGGGTGCCCATCCAGACCAAGGTGGTAACACTGCTGGCCGGAAAACAGGTTCAAGAAAAGATCACTCCCGGAGGACTGATGGGCGTGGGCACTCTGCTTGATCCCATTATGACCAAGAGCGATGCTCTGGTGGGACAGGTGGCTGGAGAGCCTGGCATGCTTCCGCCTGCTCGGTCTGCATTTACTATGAATATGCGGCTTTTGGACCGTGTGGTTGGAGTCACAGACGAGTCCAGCGTGGAGCCCATCCATTCCAGCGAGCCCTTAATGCTCAATGTCGGCACGGCCACAACCGTAGGCGTTGTAACCAGCGCTCGTGAGGGCGGCATTGTTCAGGTGCAGCTCAAGAGACCGGTGTGCGCCGAAAAAGGAGATCGAGTGGCGGTTAGCAGGCGAATTGGTGCCAGATGGCGTCTCATTGGTGTTGGCACCATAATCGAGTAGCATGAAGGCGAGCATTGATGCCAGTAGCGTGATGGTAATCCTCGATACCAACGCATTGATGGTGCCCGAGCAGTTCGGAGTGGATATCTTCAGCGAGCTCTTACGCCTGGGGTATGCAAAGTGGCTCGTCCCTGCCGCGGTCCTGGGAGAACTCCGCTCTTTAGCGACTAAGGCCGACAAAGGAAGGGATAAGATCGCCGCCCGTGTGGCACTGGGCCTGGCCGAGGGCTGCAATGCGATTGGAGAGGATAATTTCGATGCAGATCACGCCATCGAAGTGCTTGCCCTTGAGACGGGTGCGGCAGTCTTTACTAATGATAAAGCTTTAAAGAAAAGGTTATTTAGTAAAGGCATCACCGTAATATACCTGCGACAGGGGCAATATCTAGAGGCGACGAAGAAGGAGTACTGATGTATAAGAAGATGAAGCTTAAGGGTGTGGCTAAGATTGAACCGGATCACCTGGGAGATCCCCTCGAAGCGGCAGTGGACAAGGCACTACGCGACAGATACGAGGCAGTAGTTGACAAATCAATTGGAACCATCGTGGCCGTGCTCGGAGCAGATGACATTGGAGAAGGTCACATCCTGGCTGGGGATGGGGCCATTTACTACGAAGTCAATTTTGATGCCCTCGTCTTTAAGCCCGAGATGCAGGAGATCATCGAAGGCGAGGTAGTGGAGATAGTTAAATTCGGAGCTTTCCTCTCTTTAGGACCATTCGATGGCCTTCTGCACGTCAGCCAGATCACCAATGAGTATATATCTTATGATGAAAAGAACGCGCGCCTGGTAAGCAAAGAGTCGAACAAGTCCTTAGGAGAAGGAGATAAGGTTCGAGCCAGGGTTATAGCCGTAAGCCTGAATGAGAAAGAGCCCCGCGAGAGCAAGATCGGGCTTACCATGAGGCAGACGGGCCTGGGACGGTTGGAGTGGCTAGAGGCCAATACCAATGTGGAAGTAAGTGTTGAGGCAGAGGCGAAATGACAGAGCAGGCATGCAGAGAATGTCGCAGAATCGTTGAGGGTCAGGTCTGTCCCATCTGCAATTCAGCCTCGCTCAGCAAGGACTGGAGCGGATATGTCGTGATCATCGATCCCAAGGAATCGATCATCGCGCAAAAGCTGGAGATTAGCCTTCCCGGCAAATATGCTTTGAAGGTGCGTTAGAATTGCGTTTCCTTCTTCTCCCGGATGAGCTGCGCTCTCAGCTGAAAGAGCCACTGGGCAGGCTGTATAAGGGAAACGGCCTGGAGTGCGTAAAGGCCATGGAAAAAGAGCTTCTTTCTGCCAAGAAAGTTGCTGCGATCGGCGATATGACTGCCTTCTATCTCCTGAAAGCATCCATAGTGCCGGATCTGTTAGTGGTGGACAATAAGACCAAGAGAATGCCGGTTTCCGATCATGTCATAGAAAAGCTGGATCACGAAAGCTATAAGACTGTAAGGGTGCAAAATCCTGCGGCAACTCTCACCAAAGAGCTCATAGACCTGATCTCGGAATCTCTGCATAGCAATGAGCATGTTAAGATCGTAGTAGAAGGCGAAGAGGATCTGGCAACGCTTCCTGCCATTCTCTATGCACCACTGGGATCCGTTGTGGTCTACGGCCAGCCCAATGAGGGAAGCGTTCTGGTTGATGTTACTGCCGAAAGGAAGCTACATATTGAAGAATTCATGAAGCAAATGATAGTGGAGGAATGAAGTTGGATATACAGGTAATAGAAGCAAAGGACAACCCCATCTTGAACAGGCGGGAGATTGTTTTCAAGGTTATTCACGATGAGTCAACGCCTTCCAGAAAGAGCGTTGTGGAAAGGCTGGCGGCAACTCAAAACTCGAAGGTAGGTCTGGTCTATGTGGACAGCCTGAAGACTGAGTTTGGAAAGCGTGAGACCATTGGATATGCCAAGATCTACGAGACTGCTGAGAGGGCCAAGGAGATAGAGAGACCTCATATCATTGAGCGCAATACATTCACCAAGCCGGAAGAAGCCAAGACGGAGGCAAGCTAGATGGCAGCCAAAAAAGGTGCCAAGAAGGGCGAGGTCAAAGGAGTCTCCAGATATTATGAGGTAACCGGCGACTCAATCAAGTCCAAGAAGTCGGTCTGTCCCAGGTGCGGCAACGGCGTATTTTTGGCCAGCCATGCCGACCGGCAAAGCTGCGGCAAGTGCGGTTATACTGAGTTCAAGAAATAGACCCAGATATGCTCGGGTCTTATTCTTGGACCTGATCTCACTATTTTCTACACACACTCTTTTGCACACGCATCTATTTAAGGACAAAAAGCACAACTATTCTGGGTGTTTCTTTGGCTGAATTGGGTATATCTACTTTTATAGCTCTGTTGGTTGCGTTTATTATCTTATCTCAGGCTATAAAGATCGTTCGAGAATATGAACGAGTGGTCATATTCCGTCTGGGGCGCTTTTCTGGAGTGAAGGGTCCAGGCATATTCTTCATCATCCCCATAATCGATCGCGTAATGCTGCTTGACCTGAGAGTCTTTACCATAGACGTGGCCAAGCAGGTGGTCATAACCAAGGATAACGTGAGCGTAGAAGTGGATGCAGTCATCTACTATCGGGTGGTCGATCCATCCCGAGCTATCATACAGGTGGAAAATTACAAGCTTGCCACCTCCTTGCTGGCACAGACCACCTTGCGGGACGTTTTGGGACAGATCGAACTGGACGATCTGCTCTCCAAGCGCGACGAATTGAACAAGAAGCTCCAGGCTATCTTGGACCAGCACACCGATCCCTGGGGAATCAAGGTTGCTGCGGTCACACTGCGAGATGTGTCTCTGCCCGAATCGATGAGGAGGGCGATTGCCAAACAGGCCGAATCTGAAAGAGAAAAGAGGTCGCGCATCATCCTGGCCGACGGCGAGTTCCAGGCCTCCAAGACCATGACCGATGCCGCCCGTCTATATGAGGAAGTGCCTGCCGCCCTGAAGCTGCGGGAGCTGCAGACACTGGTCGATATCGCCAGAGAGAAGACGCTCATTGTGGTCACTCCCAGCGGGGACGCGGGGACCGGTTCTGTGGCCGGCCTGACGGCTGCCCTGAACCGAGAGCTTTCGGAGAGAGAGACATCCAGAAAAGACGAGGCAAAGAAAGATGCCTTGAGAGAAGCAGAGAGCGAGGCGGCAAGAATTCGGAGATGAAAGCATATGAAGAAAAGCCGGTCCAGCTCGGAATTTGCGAGGAGAGCGGGTCGGCCATCTCCTCTCAGGAGGCAGAGAGGAGCCTCTTTTCTCCTTTTATCGCTCTTGCTGCTGTTAATGCCGACGCTTCCATTCGCTTGCGCCACATCATCCGGGCCGGTTCTGGCGGTAGAGCTGAAAGGTCCCATCACGCCGGCCAGCGATGACATAGTTGTCGCCGCTTTGCAGGAGGCGAAGGCGGGTGGCTTTCAGGCAGTGATGCTCCTGCTGGATACACCCGGCGGCGGCCTGACCGAGACCTACGAGATTCTCAGGCAGATAGAGGAAACCGAAACCCCTGTCATAGCCTATGTCCATCCCGAAGGTGCAGTCGCCTGGTCGGCGGGGACGCTCATCCTGATAAGTTCCGATGTGGCGGCTATGGCGCCGCACTGCATCATCGGCTCGGCCCAGCCGGTGCAGCTTTCGCCTCTGGGCGAAACGAAGCCCATTAACGACAGCAAGACCACCAACGCCATCGTAGCCCTGATCGAGGAGAAGGCAAGAGCTCACGGGCGAAACACGACTGCTGCCAAAGAGTTCGTGGTCTCCAATCTGAACCTGAATACCGTTGAGGCCAAAAACTATGGGGTAATTGAGTATGTAGCCGCCTCGCCCGAAGACCTGGCGAGGCAGATCAACGGCAGCCGGGTCAAGAATGCTACCTTGCTCACCGAAAGAGTCGTGGTGCAGTACTTTCAGCCGCCCTTGAACCTGCAGCTCTTAAGGCTCCTTTCCGATCCGACGCTTGCCGGGCTGCTCATGCTGGTGGGCCTTTATGCGCTCATCTTCGGCCTGTCCAGTCCCGGCATCGGATCGGAGGCCTTCGGCGTGGTAGCTCTGGCTTTGGGGCTGATTGGAATGGGCTTCAATGTGAATATCGGAGCCGTTTTCCTGCTGCTGCTTGGCCTGGGGCTGATTTTGGCCGAGCTGCACAGCCACACCTTTGGAATTTTGGCAGTGGCCGGGCTGATATGCGTAATCGCAGGCAGCATCCTTTTTGTTCCCACCAGTTTTCCTCAGTGGTATGTACCTGGTGGCTACCAGCAGTCTATGGCTCTGGCCATCATCTTGCCGTCGCTGATTTTGGGTGTTTTCCTGGCATTCGCCATTTACAAGATAGCACGCGCCAGGTTTGCCCCGCCGGTACTGGGCCACGTTATCGGCGAGGAGGCGCAGGCCATTGACAGGCTGGACCGGGAAGGCTACGTGCTCTTCCAGGGAGAGTACTGGCGGGCTGAGGCGGAGGATACTGTAGAGAAAGGCGAGATGGTGATAATCACCGGAAAAGATGGGCCCAGGCTGAAAGTGAAACGACAAAAGGTATAAAGAAGCATAACTCTTTAAGATTGAGTGATTCCAAAGATTCATAATGTGCAGAAGAGGGATGAAAGAGATGAGCAAGATTTGGATAGCGGCCTTGATTGCCTTATTGGTTACTGTAAATTGCGTCAGCGCCGATATGGTAAGCCTGGCTTATGATGACGACACTGTCGAAGACGGCGTTTGGATCAATGGACCAATGGGGCATGCGGTGGTCTTCACAGCACCGACTGATAATTGGAGTCTAAGCCGGGCGGCAGTCTTAGGAATGCTCGCTCCGGAGTCTAAATCAGAGCTTTTTGTGGTTGAGATATGGGACCAGAATCTGAGTCTTCTCTCCAGAACGACCGATAAAGCGAGTTCATTCTTCAGCAATAACTTTTCCTGGGCCTTGATAGATATACCGGAGGTCAAGGTATCTGGCGATTTTCTTATCACCTTCCTTGAGTTTGGAGGAGTATTCCTGGGAGTAGACACCTCCCCCTCGTCCGGCAGGTCCCTAATTGTTGCCAGAAGCCCCAACCGTATATCAAATTGGAGTGTGCAAAACCATACCCAGAACCAGACCAGCTGGATGATCCAGGCGGTTGGACACTCTCCTGAGCCCGACCTTGTCCTCGATATCCTTTCTGATACGGCCAGCGAAGAGAAACCTGCGAAAATACAGGCGAAGGCCACAGACCCTGATGGCAATCTTAAAAGCGCCACACTTTACATTGTGGACAACAAGACCAGAGATATCGTCTGGGCAGAGGCAAAGGAGATGAAGGGCAGCAGCGCCGGGGCGGAGTTCTCCTGGCCGGCAGCCATGTCCAGAATTTCGGCAAACGGCCAGGATGAAGGCGTGTTATACGTGATCAATAATCCAGAAATTACGGAAAATTTGAGCAGCTTGCTGGCCTACAATGCGCCCTGCATCTTTGAGCTGGATAGGAACATAAATTTCACCGCCCAGGCTTATTTCGGAGAGGATGGGCAGTTTAATGCATTGATAGACGCATATGGATTCCCTCATTACCTGTCGCAAGACGTACTGAAGATCACAAGGCCCGGCGTTGATTACGAGACATTTGCCAAGAATAATATTACCATAATCAAAGTTAAGAGCAAGATCAGCTTTATCGATATGAGGGTCCCCCTCAGGCAAAATGAGCAGGCAGCGGAATTAATCGGGCCGATAGTGCTGACAGGCTCACCGTCCACCAATTACGATCTGAAATTGCTGCGGTCAAATGCAGGCATGGGCGAATATATTGCCATAGTCAAGGTGGAAGACAATGCCCTCAACGAAATAAGCAGGATAGGGGACAGGGCAATCAAAGTGAAATGATTGCTTTCCCCCCGCTCTTCATCTCCTGCGGATCATTGTGCCCACGCCTTCTGTGGTGAGCAGCTCCAGCAGTATGGCGTGATGTTTTCTGCCGTCGATGATATGGGCTTTCTCCACACCTTCCCGCACCACACGCACGCAGGCTTCCACTTTGGGGATCATGCCTCCCTTGATGATGCCCTCAGCCACCAGCCGGTCGAAGTCGGATGCCAGAAACTCGGATATGACGCTGGCCGGGTCATCCGGATTCATGCGCACACCCTCCACATCGGTGATGGAGAAGAGCTTCTTGGCCCGCATGGCCACAGCCACAGCTCCTGCGACGGTGTCGGCGTTGACATTCAGGTTATTGCCCTGGTCGTCTGCTGCAATGGGCGAGATGACGGGAATGTAGCCCTTGCCGGCCACGATCATGAGTATCTCCGGGTCAACCTTCTCCACATCGCCTACGAATCCCAGGTCCACAGGCTCCATGCCCTCTACCTTGAGCAGTGCCTTCTTTCTGGCCTTGAGGAACATGCCGTCCTGGCCGGAAAGCCCGATGCCCTTGCCCCCGTGCTTGCCGATAAGGTTGACGAGCTCCGCATTGATGTTGCCCAGCAGCACCATGCGTGCGATGCCCAGCGTCTCTTTATCGGTGACGCGAAGGCCACCCACGAACTCAGCTTTCTTGCCGAACTTCTCCATGGCCTGCGAGATCTCGGGGCCGCCGCCATGCACAATGATGGGATGAATGCCGATGTAGCGTAAGAGTACGATATCCTGGATGAAATCCTCGAGCGCCGTGCGATCGGACATGATCGAACCGCCGATCTTGAAGACCATGATGCTGTCGTAGAACTCACGGATGTAAGGCAGAGCCTCAATGAGCACCTGTTCTCTTTTAACTGTCACTTGTTATACCTCTTGAAGTGTGCATGATGTGCAACAGGTTATTATCTTTTTTTATGGGATCAA
>CAYXSJ010000055.1:0-13527 GCA_964467095.1 uncultured Methanotrichaceae archaeon | reverse complement strand
TTGAATGAGGGGGGAGGATAAAACGTCAATGTTGATACCTATAGGCATAGTGATGCTGAGTGGCGCTGTGGGCGGAATAGTGAATGCACTGGTGAGCGACAACGGCTTTGTCAGACCCAGTGAGGAGACGGCGGGCGATGTAACCATAATCCGCCCCGGCTTTGCTGGAAACATACTTCTGGGAGCCGTGGCCGCCTTCATCTCCTGGGGCCTTTACGGAGCCTTCAGCAGTGTGATTATCTGGGGATCGTCCTCAGGAATTGGGACCGCTGAGATAACCGTCTCCATCTCATCCATTGCCGGCGCAGTCCTGGTGGGAATAGGCGGAGCCCGCTGGCTGACCAACGAGGTGGACAAGAAGCTGCTGCGGACCGCGGCGGCCACGGCTGCCGCCTCCAAGGCGTCCTTTGATGACTCGCAGAAGATCGCCACGGCCACCCCGGCCCAGGCCTTCAACATCGCCAAGAAGATGTACCAGGAGTGAAAGATCAAGCCCGAGATGGGCCACTACGATCACAGAGTGCATGCGGGCAATGCAGGCGATGTCTGGAAGCATTTCCTATTGCTGGAGGCGGCAGATTGCCTCCTCGACCCCTGCGGCAGCCTGGTTTATGCGGAAAGCCATGTGGGACGCCCTGATTATGTCTTGAGAGCGCCCGGTGATTGGGAGGGAGGAATTGGCAAGATCTGGCCGGTCCTGCCTTCCCTCAGCAATTTCTGCTATTTTGATATCCTGGCAGATTTGAATCCCGAAAGCTCTCTATTTCTTTATCCCGGCTCCGCTTGCCTCATCGGCAAGCTAGCTGAGAGAAAGAGAGCAAGCTTGCAGGCTGATATTTGGGATAAAGATCCGGATGTGGCAAGCTCCTGGAAGAGCTATTTAGAGGCTGAATCCAGCCGGTATATTCCGCAGACAAAGATTGTCTTTCACCAGGCAGACGGCTTTCTTGGTGTGCTGTCCCATCTTGAAGGGTCTCCAGCAGGACTGCTCTTCATAGATCCTCCTTACATCGATTCCCAAGATGTCCGGCTGGCGAGAAAGCTGCTGGATAGAGCGAAAGACCGGGGCTGGATTGTTCTCTGGTGGTACATGATGGAGATGAAGACCGCGCCCTGTCCGCTATCGACATTCGAGCTGCAATTTGCCGATGCCGGCCTTGATGGCGGAAGATGGAAGGGTGCAGCCGTGGCCTTCGCAGGCCCGGAAAGCGAGCGATTTGAGCGCCTGCTTGCTCGGATGCGCCGGCAAACAGAAAAGCTGATCAGAATGCTTAAATCGGACTGAACCAGAAGGCCTGCCGATGGAACTGGAGCTTCTTAAAGCCATTGTTGTCGTAATCGCGCTGTCGGTAGCAGTGCTCTTCCTCTTCCACAGGCTGCGGGCACCGACGATTGTGGGCTTCCTGCTCACCGGGATTTTGGCCGGCCCGCAGGGCCTCGGCCTGATAAGGGCATCAGAGCAGGTGGACCTCCTGGCCGAGATGGGTGTGATCCTTCTCCTCTTTACGGTAGGAATCGAGGTCTCCTTAAAGGACATCCTCAAGCTCAAGAAGTATGTCTTGGTTGGCGGGTCGCTGCAAGTTTTGCTGACCGTTCTGGCCGTATTCCTGATAATGCTATATCTTGAGGAGCCGGTAGGCGAGGCAGTGCTTCTCGGTTTCCTCGTGTCTTTGAGCAGCACGGCCATAGTTTTGCGCATAATTCAAAAGCGTGAGGAGTTCAACAGCCTGCACGGGAGGACAACTCTGGGCATTCTCATCTTCCAGGACATTGCCGTCGTCCCCATGATGCTGATGATACCGCTGCTGCCGGGCGCCGTTCATGCTGTCAGCGATCCTCCCTTGCTCATCGCCGCCAAAGCCGTGGCCCTCATTGCTCTGATCATCATCTGCGCCAAATGGGTGGTTCCGCAGGTGCTCTACCATATAGCCAAGACGGAAGACCGGGAGCTATTCCTGCTCAGCATAGTTGCCATATGCCTGGTCGTAGCATGGACCACCTCCCTGGCAGGGCTCTCTTTGGGCCTGGGCGCTTTTCTGGCCGGATTGATAATATCTGAATCGCCCTACAGCCATCAGGCCTTCGGCAATATCGTTCCACTCCGAGATGCCTTCACCAGCTTCTTCTTCATATCCATCGGCATGCTCCTCGATGTCAGCCTATTGATTGAAAATCCCGCATATATCATTCTCCTGGCCTTAGGGGCAATGACTCTTAAAGCGTTATTGGCGGGCGTTGCCATATCCCTTTTAGGACTTCCCCTGCGAATTATCGTGCTGGTTGCCCTGGCTTTGAGCCAGATAGGGGAATTTTCCTTCGTTCTCTCCAAGGTAGGCTTTGAAAGCGGCCTGATCTCCCGCGAATACTATCAGATATTTTTGGATGTGACGGTCCTGACTATGGCGGCCACATCGCTGATAATGGCCGTCTCGCCAAAAGTGGCGGACGGCATGCTGCGCCTTCCCCTGCCTTCCAAGCTCAAGGCCAGGCCCTATCCATCCGTATCAAAAGAGCTGTCTGCCCTCAAAGACCATCTTATAATTATCGGCTACGGAGTCAACGGCAGAAATGTGGCAAGATCGGCGAAGCGAGAGAACATACCCTATCTGATCATAGAGATGGACCCGGAGATAATGGCTCTTGAGGGGAAGAACGGAGAGCCCATCTACTTCGGAGATGCCGCGCAGGAAGCCGTCCTGAGGCATGTGGGAATAACGAATGCAAAGGTGATGGTAATCGCCATCTCCGATCCTTCCGCTACTCGCAGAATAACCGAGCTTGGCCGTCGGCTTAACCCAGATATTTTTATAATTGCCCGCACCCGCTACATCCAGGAGATGAAGCCCTTGCACGACCTGGGGGCCAATGAGGTCATCCCTGAGGAGTATGAGACATCGATTGAGATCTTCTCCCGCGTGCTTGACCGCTATCAAGTGCCCAGAGATAAGATAGAAAGCTTCATTGACCAGATAAGGGCGGACGGATACGAGATGTTCAGGAGCTTCTCCAAGGAGCCCTATTGCAGTGCAAATCTTGAGCTCATGAGCGAGGAGATAGGTACTCTGAAGGTATGCCAGGGGTCCCCGGCAGAAGGAAGATCGCTGGCGGAGCTGGAGCTGGAAGCGCTTGGCATCAAGCCTCTGGCGGTGCACAGGGACAATGACACGCTGAGCAACCCAGATAAGAATTATGTGCTTTCGGCAGACGAAATAATTATCCTGCTGGGACCGGAAGAGAAGATCCACAAGATTGCAGAGCTTTTCAGCTACAATCCAAAATGACGGTCAAAGGACTTGCAGTCCAGATAAGGATTACTTCATCCTGCCGTCTTCATCCGTGCCCTCTTCCTGTTTTTGAGCCTTTTCCTGTTCTTGAGCTTTTTTCTTTGCTTCCTTCAGTCTTTTTTCAGCCTGCAAGGTGCCGGCTATGGCTGCCACCTGATGTATCATTATGGTATCTTTTCAGCAGCCATGGTTAAATGACTTATGGGTGAATCGCCATCCGTTCAGGAAAAGCTTTTTTGCATATTGGTGTAACATATAACAGGGATGCTGCTTATCGATTATTTGCTGCTGGCGGTCTCGATCCTGCTTCTATTGAGCATAGCCGCAAGCAAAGCATCAGGCTGGCTGGGTGTGCCGGCTCTGCTTCTTTTTCTGGTAATCGGTATGCTGGCTGGCTCTGATGGTCCGGGAGGAGTCTACTTTGATAGTCCCTGGCTGGCGCAATACCTGGGGATTATAGCTCTCATATTCATCCTCTTTGACGGCGGACTGCAAACCAAGTGGGAGAGTGTCAAAGCCGTTCTCTGGAGGGGCCTGACCCTCTCCACACTGGGCGTCATAATTACCGCCGCTCTAGTAGGATGGCTGGCCAGTTACCTTCTTGGTTTTTCTCTTCTTGAAGCCATGCTTTTGGGAGCTATCGTCTCCTCGACGGATGCCGCTGCGGTCTTTATGGTTCTTCGGTCCAGGCAGGTCAGCCTTAAAGGAGATCTCAAGCCGCTTCTTGAGCTGGAGTCGGGCAGCAACGATCCTATGGCTATATTTCTGACTGTTATCCTGACAGGGTATCTTGTTGGAGAGCATCCTTTTGCGTTGAATATCATCCCTGCCTTCGCCCAGCAGATGGCACTCGGTGCGGTTTTTGGATATCTGGCCGGCAAGGCAATTGTAAGAATCATCAACCGCATAAAGCTGGAATATGAAGGCCTCTATCCAGTTCTAACCATATCTCTGGTGCTGCTGGTATATGGCCTGGCCACCCTTCTGGGAGGAAACGGCTTTCTAGCAGCTTATATGGCAGGCATAACTTTGGGAAATGAAAGCTTCGTCTATAAGAGAATGCTGCTGCGCATCCACGACAGCATGGCATGGTTGATGCAGATCGCCATGTTCCTTACCCTGGGATTGCTTGTCTATCCAAAACAGCTCATCCCCATAGCAGGAGAGGGCCTGCTTTTAGCCTTCGTCCTCATGTTCCTGGCCCGGCCGGTGAGCGTTTTTATATGTTTGATATCCAGCGGTCTGACCATCCGGGAGAAATTGCTGATTTCCTGGGTCGGTCTGAGAGGAGCCGTCCCGATTATCCTGGCCACATTTCCACTTTTGGCCGGCATCTCTCAAGCGGATAGGATATTTAATTTCGTATTCTTTATTGTTCTTACCTCAGCCCTGGTACAGGGGTCCACAATATCCTTCGTGGCTCGATGGCTTGGACTGGATGCACCGCAGCAAAAAAAGTCAGATTTTGCCATTCATTGCCCGCCTGGAATAAGTCTCAGAGATCGACTGATAGAATTGCCTATCACCGAAGATGCAGGTGTTGCGGGCAAACAGATAGTGGACTTGAGGCTTCCTCAAGACATATTTATTGCCATGATAAAGAGAAATGATGATTTCATCATTCCCACTGGAGGCACAATCCTGCAATCCGGAGATGTTCTTTTTGTGCTTTCGGAATCGGACAATGCTGAGTATCTGAACAATTTGCGAGGCCGGTTCGTCACGCCACTCAAAGAGAATACATTATAATCCAGGGTTCTCACAGCAGTAAATCAATAAGCTATCCATCTCCAAAATGATAAAATAAGGAGAAAAAAGCATGTCCCTTCGTCTTATAGAGATCAGCCTACCAAAAGATAAGCAGCAGGCAGTAGAGGAGGCAATAAGCGGCAGAAAAGAAGTGCTCGATTTAATAATGCAGCCGGCAGCAAGCTCCTGGAAGATTCCAATTGGTGGAGAATGGAAGACCCGCTTTTCCACCGATTTCATTCTCATCAGGATGCTGGTCCTGGCTGAGGAAAGCCAGAGCCTGCTCGATCTGCTGGAAGAAAAGTTCTCAGGGGAAGAGAGCTTCCGGATAAACATCTTCGCTCTGGAGGCATCTTTTCCGGGCATTCCTGAGGAAGAGAGCCTCAGGGGAGACGATTCAGCCGGGGAGAAAGAAAAACGTAAGGAAAGGGTGAGCCGGGAAGAGCTGCACAATGATCTTGTGGAGGGAGCCAAGACCACCAATATTTATATTGCTATGATAATGCTCTCTTCAATAGTTGCCGCAATCGGAGTTCTCAACGACAGCGTGGCGGTGATAATCGGGGCGATGGTCATAGCCCCTCTTCTTACTCCCAATGTGTCCCTGTCTCTGGCCACTGCTCTGGGAGATCTGCCGCTGGCCAGGAGCGCCCTCAAAACCCTCTTTTCGGGAATTTCAATAGCCATAGCCCTATCTATTGCTCTTGGTTTCCTGTTGCCGGTAGATCCTTCTTTGCAGGAAATATCATCCAGAACCGGTGTAGGGCTGATGGAGATAGTTCTGGCACTGGCCTCAGGCGCAGCAGGCGCTTTATCCTTTACATCAGCAGCTCCCGCCGTCCTCATCGGAGTGGCAGTGGCGGTTGCGCTCATGCCGCCTTTAGTGGTGTTCGGATTGCTGCTCGGTGCAGGCTACCATTCGCTGGCCTTGGGAGCTTTGCTCCTATTTCTGGCCAATTTTATCTCCGTTAATCTGGCAGGAGTCATCACTTTTCTCGCTCAGGGAATTGAGCCCCGATCCTGGTGGGAAGCCAGGAAGGCAAAGAAAGCTACCATGCTGGCTATTGCAGGCTGGATAATATTGCTGGTAATCCTAATAGTAGTTGTATTCTTGGGAGATCATCAAATACTCTAACCATAGCCCGCTCAGATACTTAAGCAAAAATTTTGGGGAAATACTTATATTTTTTAACGGCAAAAGCCAAATGATGTCGTCAATGAGCCGTCTTTTTATTGGAATGATCCTGCTTGCCTCTATAACCTCATCGCAGGCATCGCAGTCTTCCGTCATCACCGTCGGACAGCAAGGCTGCGATTTCTACCGGATCGAAGCTGCTATCGATTCAGCCGGTCCGGGAGACATCATCGAGGTGCAGAGCGGCGAGTACAATGTCAATTTGAATATAACAACCCCCCTCTTGACCCTGCGGGGCAAGGACACGGGAAATGGCAGGCCTGTTCTGAGAGCGGGAAGCTCTACTGCCGATATCGAACAGAGCGGCAGCGGCATGACGGAAATGGCAGTAAAATCCGGAGGCACGGCCATAGCTCTCCGGGAATTTGGCTGCGTGGTTGATGGTTTTGATATTACCGGAATAACCTGGCCGGTTCCCTATGACTCAGGCGAGCACAACGACCTCATCGGCAATGCCGGCATCAGGGTTTACTCCGATGGGAATACGATATCCAACAATACATTTTACGGCAGCGACCTGACGGGCATCGGCCTGTGGAATTGCAGCAACAACCGGATCATCAATAACACCATAAGAGACATCCCCTTCGGCTACGGCGTGGAGCTGTACAACTCACATGGCAACACCATTGAGGGCAACTTTCTGCTCCATAACGATTGGGGCATCGAGATGCAGAGAAGCGACTCAAATACTATTGAAGCAAATGAGATAACAGACAGCATAAACGATGCCATTAGAGCCGTAAAATGCAACTTTTCCATAATTTCCGGCAATACCATCACAGGAAGCGGCTGGGAGAGCGAGTATGAAGGCAATGGAAACGGCATATACCTGACCGGCTCAATGGGAGGGATCACCGGAAACCTGATCAGCTCCAACCGGTGCTACGGAATTTACATTGAGAGCATCTTCTGGAACAATTATCCTGCGGATGAATCCTATGATAATTTCATCTATGGAAATAAAATCCGGGGCAACGGCAAGGACGGCATTTGCCTGGTGAAGAGCTGGCAAAATTCCCTATGGAATAACAATATCACAGCCAATCACGGCGACGGCATAAGCTTCGACTTCAGCCACAACAATACGGCTGAATCAAACAACATCAGCAAGAACCAGCATGGCATACTTCTGCACCAATCCAACTACACAAGAATTGCCAACTCCACCATTATGGATGAGGCGAAATGCGGCATTCTTCTCGAGCAATCCTGCACAGGAAATGCTCTTGCTGCCAACATAGTCTCCAACAGCACCCAGGGCATCAATATCTCAGGCGGCTCTTATGCAAATGCCGTTTTTGGAAATAATCTCACCGGAAATACGCAGCCAGCCTGGGACGGGGGAGCCAATTCCTGGGATAAAGAAGGTAAGGGCAACTATTACGGCCATCCGGATTGCAGGGATTTGGACGGTAACGGCATCTGCGATTCAGCTTGCCCGATTGCCGGAGGCTCCAGTGTGGATCGCTATCCTCTGGTGAGCTGGACGAGAATGCCTGAATGATCTCAATTTTTTTATGAGGCAGTCATATGGAAGATGCACCAGCCAAAATTAGAGATAGAATAACGGAGGAGATCAAGAGCAGATGGCCTGGCAAATTTCGCGATCAGGAGCGATTCATCTTCCAGAACATCCGGCCAGGCGACAGGATATTCGTGGGCACTGGCTGCGGCGAGCCTCAGTATCTGGTCAGCTCTCTGCTCGATTACGTCAAGAGCCAGCCCAAGGCCTTCCTGGACGTCGAGTTGATCAACATAGTCACCCTGGGTGTGGCACCCTACACGGATGAAAAGTTCAAGGACAACTTCCGGCTCAACTCCTTTTTCATCGGAGACAGCACCAGAAACGCCATAAACCGGGCCGGTGCCGACTACACCCCCATCTTTCTCTCGTCTCTGCCCAATCTGATCCGGTCGGAGAGAATACCTCTTGATGTGGCCCTCATCCAGACCACTCCTCCCGATAAGGACGGCAATATGAACCTGGGGGTCAGCGTGGACATCGTCCGGGCGGCGGTGGACAAGGCGAAGATGGTGATCGCTCAGCCCAACTCCTGCATGCCTGCGGTGGACGGGGACGGATGGATCGGCATGGATGATATTGACTTCATCATCGCCAGGGACGAGCCTCTGCTGGAGTACATCGAGGATGTTCCCGGAGACATAGCTCAGAAGATCGGAAAGTACGTGGCCCGCATCGTGGAGGACGGATCTACCATCCAGGTGGGATACGGCAGCATTCCCAATGCCATCGTCTCCAGCCTGCAGGGAAAAGAGCATCTTGGGGTGCACACGGAGCTTTTGAATGACGGCATTGCCTGGCTGATGGAAGAAGGAGTGGTGGACAATAGCGAAAAGAGCATCAATCCCGGCAAGAGCATCGCCACCTTCTGCATGGGCCGGAGGAGGACCTTTGATTTCCTGAGGGAGAACCGCTCGGTTGAGTTTCGCACCATCGACTATACCAACAATCCCCTGACCATCGCCCAGAACCGGAAGATGACGGCCATCAACAGCGCACTGGAGATTGATCTCACCGGCCAGGCCACGGCGGAGTCGCTGGGGCACAATTTTTACAGCGGCATCGGCGGCCAGGCCGATTTCATGCGCGGGGCCGCTCTCGCCCCCGGCGGAAAGACCATTCTCGCCCTGCCCTCCACAGCGCAAAGCATGAGGACGGATTCATCTTCAAGAGGCCAGCTCGTTTCCAGGATTGTGCCCTTCTTGAAGGAGGGAGCGGGAGTCACATTAACGCGGGGCGATATTCACTATGTTGTTACCGAATACGGCATCGCCTACCTGCACGGCAAGAGCATTCGAGAGAGGGCCATGGACCTCATCTCCATTGCCTATCCCGGTTTCCGGCTCTGGCTGATTGAGGAGGCGAGAAGGCTGCATCTCATCTATCCGGATCAGGCCTTCATTCCCGGCATCAAGGGGGAGTATCCCGAAGACCTTGAGATGCGAAAGACCACCCGCGCCGGGCTGAAGCTGCTCATCCGGCCCATCAAGATCAGCGATGAGCCGCTGCTCAAGGATTTCTTTTATTCGCTTTCTGATGAGAGCCTGTATCAGCGGTTCATCTCCGCCAGGAGAGACATTCCCCATGAGATGCTGCAAAAGTATGTGGCCGTGGACTACTTCTCCAAGATGGTGCTGGTAGCGGTGATGGAAAAGGACGGCAAGGAGTCCATCTGCGGCCTGGGCCAGTATGGCATGAACAGCGACATGTACATGGCTGACGTGGCCCTGGTGGTCAGGGATGACTGCCAGAAAAAAGGCGTGGCAGGAGAGCTGCTCAGCTATCTGACCTATCTGGCAAAAAAGCAGGGGCTTTTGGGCTTTACGGCCGAGGTTCTGGCCGGAAACGAGCCGGTCTTCCGGCTCTTCAAGAAGATGGGATTTGACGTGAGCAAGAGAAACGAGGAGGGGGTCTATGAGATGAAGGCGATGTTCCGATGATATTGCCTTATGACTTTCAATCCCGTATCATTCTCATTTCAGCCGGATTTCTGGAATGCTGAAATCTCTGCATCTCTCAGGTGCTTCTCTCTCTCCTGCCAGTTGGGCAGATAGGCATAAAGAAAGCTCTTGAAGACCGGGCCGTGGCTGGGCGCAATGAGGTGCAGGACCTCGTGCACTATCACAAACTCGCCAATGTCCTTGGGCAATTGCAGCAGCTGATCATTGAGAGTAAGCCGGCCCGAGGTTGACATGGATGCCCATTTTTGCGACATCTTGCGAATCTGTATCTGCGCCACTCTTACTCCCACTCTTGCCGCCCACTGCCGGGCGGCCCATTTCATCTCCTCGGCGTCATGCCATTTATCGATCATTCTCGTCGCAACCTCAGGAGGGCATCGGCTATGTCCGTGAACTTCTCCTGGCCTACAATAGGAATTATAAATTTATACAGTTTTCTCCTCAGAATCTGCTCTTGCTTCTCATCCCATCGGTACTCAGGATAGCTTTCAAAGAGGGCATTTATCTCTTTGGCCGCAGCTGGATCTATCTGCTCGGTCTCCGGCCTTAAAAGCGAAAAAATTGCAAAAGAATTCTCATCCAGCCCCAGGGAGATTCGCTGCTTATCCGCATTAAGAAAGTCTTCAGCCATGCCTTCGAAGCGCACCAAAGCCTCCTGGGTGGTTATCTGGCGGTCTTCGTAAGATTGGCGGAGGGCCTCGGCTCTCTCCCCTATCAGCTTCAAAACAGGGTTGCTGCTCTCCTTGGAAGAGAGGGCGATGAGCTTTCTCAGGTTGAGCACCTTGCTGGTATCGGATGTGCCTGAGTCCTTGAGGGCCTTCAGCTCTCTGGGGCCAAGCTCCTGAATTGCGCCCGGTGGCTGAAGAGCACCGGAACTGGTGTATTTTTGCAGAAGCTCTCGGGTCTTGGCTGTGATCTCCCGGTCGACGTAGATGTCGGTATAGGCATTTAGAATCAGGGCATAGAGCCTGGCCAGGCTCTGGTAATCCTTCATGTAGGGCCGGAGAAAGGCATCCGGGGAGAGTATGTCGTAGATGCTTTGCACCTGTTTGAAGAACCAGAAGAAGCTTTCCCTGACATCTTTGTCCTGGAAATACTCGATGGCGTCTTCTTTGGATTTGTCATCCCATCCTCTGGCCAGCTCCAGGTACTTGCCGGCCACATCGCTCATGTAGGTGTTGAAGAGAGTCTTTAAGACCTCGATGTTCTTGATGACGGCGGTCACTACATCGGAATCAAAGGCAAGCGCCTTTTCCAGCTTCTCGAATATGCCCACAAAGTCGAGGACAAAGCCGCAGGGTTTGACCAGGCCCTCCTCATCCTCGTAAGGGCGGTTGACCCTGGCGATGGCCTGCAAGAGGACGTGGTCGCGCATCGGCTTGTCCAGGTACATGCAGTAGAG
The DNA here is from genome assembly GCA_964467095.1 of uncultured Methanotrichaceae archaeon. Lineage (GTDB taxonomy): Archaea > Halobacteriota > Methanosarcinia > Methanotrichales > Methanotrichaceae > Methanothrix. The sequence goes on along the minus strand of CAYXSJ010000055.1, from coordinate 2,411 downwards.
GATGGGCGCATCAAAGCCGGTGAGAAGCTTCTGGGTTACTATGAGGATCTTGGGAAGAGAGGACTTCTTCAGGAAATCCTTTCTGACCTTCTTCTCTCCTTCGTCGCTGATGTAGAATTTCTTCAATTCCGGGCTGTCGTTGTGAAGAGGCGAGTAGACCACCTGGGAGTATTCCGGAGGCAGATATTTGTCCAGCTCTTCTTTGTAGGCGGCGCAGGCCGGGCGGTCAACAGCTACCAGGAAGGCCTTGAAGCCCAGTGGCTCGACGTTCTCGCGAAAATGGCGGGCTATGTATGCAGCCACCTTGGCAACGCGGTCCGGCGACTTGAGCATCTCCTTCAGCTCAATGGCCCGGTCCAGTATGGCGTTCAGCTCATCGATATCGCTCACGCCCTGGGCTGCAGCCAGGTCCAGAAATTCCCGTTCCAGGGTCTCCCGGTCCACCAGCAGATCGGATGGGGCGAGGGCATAGTTGAGGCGGACGGTGGTCCCATCCTCGATGGACTCGGCTATGGAGTATTTGTCAAGATAGCCCTGGGGATCCTCCGCACCGAAGACCTTGAAGGTGCCTTTGCCCTTGGAGAGACGATCGATGGGTGTGCCGGTAAAGCCGATGTAGGTGGCATTGGGCAGAGCCGCCAGCAGGTAGTTGCCCAGGTCTCCGCCGGTAGTTCGATGCGCCTCGTCCACCAGCACGATCACGTTCTCGCGGGTTGTCATGTCGGCAGGGATGTCGTCAAACTTGTGGATCATGGAGACCACCAGGCCGCGAAAATCTGAAGAGAGGATCCTGTGCAGCTCGCGTTTGGAGCTGGCAACCTTTGCTGAGCCGAGGCCGTAGCCCACGATGTTTTTGAAGAGCTGGCTCTCCAGTTCAGTGCGGTCCACCAGCATGAGCACGGTGGGCTTCTCTCGGATCTCTTGGTTCTCTCGGTTCTCTCGGTCTTCTTTTCTATCCCTTTCTCCTTTTCTGTCTCTATCCCCTTTTCGATCGCTGTCTCCGTTTCTATCGCCATCTATGTCTGTGCCCTGTCCATCTCCGCCATGGGACTCGCGGAGAAGGCGGGAGGCGATGGTGATCATGGTGAGAGTCTTGCCGCTTCCCTGGGTGTGCCAGATCAGACCTCTTCTCTTTTCCGGGTCACGGGCCCGCTCGATGACCTTTTCCACGGCGCGGGTCTGGTGCTGGCGCAGGATGATCTTGACCAGGTCATCGTCCCTGGTGAGAAAGACGATGTAGTCCTGCAGGACCTTGAGGAACCGACCCCGGTCGAAGAAGGTCTTGACGGTATGCTCGAAGTCGCCCTGCACCACATCCTTCCAGTTGAAGATGTTCTTGCGGCTGAGTGACCAGGTGGCACCGTAAAAGAACTTGATGAGCTGGGTGACCTCGAAGAGCTGGGGGGAGATGAGCATCTCCGGAGTCTCGGCATGGTAGCGCCGGATCTGGGACACGCCCTCGGCCAGGCCTTCCTTCTTCTCGGCGCTCTTGGTCTCGACCACGGCCACGGGCAGGCCGTTGATGAGGAAGACGGCATCGGCACGGTTGGTGAAGGCTGCGCCCCGCTGGGTCCACTCTTCAGTCACCTGAAAGATGTTGTTCTCGGGATGGTCGAAGTCGACGAGCCGCACATTTCTCTCCCGCTTCTCCTCAGGAACGAAGACGGACTGCTCGCCCCGCAGCCAGGTCAGTGCGTCCCTGTTGCCCTCGATACTGGGGCGGAGCAAGCTTAATTTGCGCAGGATCTCCTCTGCCCGGCCGGAATCGACCACGCCGGGATTGAGCTTCTGCAGTTGGCTGGCCAGGACGGCAGAGAAGTAGAGGGAGGATTCGCTGCCCCTCAGGCGGAGTGCCTCGGGCGGGGTCACATAATTCCAGCCGATCTGGCCGGCGTAGCGGAGCAATGGCTTTTGGACGGAGGAGCGTTCGGTCAATTTTGTTATCCCTTCTCGATCTTGATTTTGTTCTTCAATTTTATTCTTGTTCTTGATCTTGTTAGTGATCAGCGATTATCTCTTTATGTCTTGAATATGATAATATAATTATTAAGCTGTTGGCCGAGCGAGATTTAATTAAACAGAAAGCCATTCCTCGCGAGATAATCCCGCCTCTTTCAAAATAGTTTTTATCAGATTTACATATTGGAACGGGAATTATCCCACACAACAGCCATCGGCTCCTGTGAGACACCTACTGCATGACCGTCAAGATCCGGAATGGCAAAGCCCCTCTGCAGTCTAATAGTGATCCACTCCTCAATGACTTCGATAAGATCCTCACGGCATTTTTCGATGGTCTCTCCGGTGGCTATCACTCCGCGCAGGCCTTCCACTGTAGCCGTGTAGGAGCCATTCTCCAGGGATTCGTACTTGGCCTGCCTCAAAGTAGCGCCGATGTACTCTGAGAACAT
>CAYXSJ010000054.1:0-13940 GCA_964467095.1 uncultured Methanotrichaceae archaeon | reverse complement strand
CTGCCATCTCAAGCCCTTTATCCAGTCTTCCGATAGCGGATCTATTATCATAGGCGTATTCGCGGATAGGATCGTCGTGGTGATTCAGTAAACCCATGCCTTGCCTATTGCCTCCTGTGGTGAATTGAAGCATAGGAATATCCCCATCCGAGTTGCCGTAGGCAAAGATTGGGTGGCGCCCAATGTTCAGCTGAATTTCCTTGGCCTTCTCCTGACCGTCATCGATGACCAGGATTTCGGGAATCTTCATGACCGAGCTGTTATTTTCAATGAACCGCAGCTTAATTTCCGAGCCTATCACCTGTTCAGGGGAAATTCCATATGCCTCCTCAGAGAAGGCACGGACGAAGTCCTCGTCTCCTCCCGTCACTATGTAGATCTTGAAGCCCTCGGCTCGCAGATAGCTCAACAACTCTAACATGGGTTTATAGACGCACTTGGTGTATGGGAGCCCGAAGTGAGTGTCCTTGGATTTATTGAGCCAGTTTCTTGCCAAACTCGTGTATTCTTCAGCAGTCAAATTCGAGCTGGTGGTGACATAGATTTGCATTGACTCTTTGGTGCTGAAGTTGCTAGTGGCGAATCGTTCGCCAGAAAGGATAGAACTGAATGGCTGGGTATCATTCCATTCAGGGTGCTCCGGGGCCATATCCTTAACCCGATCAAACATGAAGCGAGACTGGACGTAATCGGGATACTCGCACCATAGAGTGCCATCGTTGTCAAAGGTGGCGATTCGCTCAACAGGTTCTACATAGTCCGGATTGCTCTTGTCAGTAACATTTGCCACAAAATTGAGGATGGCAGTTTTTGCCGATCCCTCGTTCCAGGAGGGCAGAGGATCTGCAGCGCCCTGACAGGATAGCTTGGGATTTGTATCGACTACTTTAGGTTCAAATGCTGTTGCCAATGATGATATACATAAAAGGGCTACAGCAAATAGGACCAGATATGCACCAATCTTCATATTTCTCACCACTACCATTTTGATTCTTTACATTTTTAACGAATATATATTTGAAATTTGTGGCAAAAGACAAAAGTGTCCAGGCAAACGCAGGAAGGCCCTGCAGAAGGCCACCCGCCACTGCCTGCGACCCGCCAGGAGGCCAAATCTTGTGCTATTGCCCATCGTCCGTCATCATCCCGACGAGCTTTGTCGCCTCCACCAGCCCGTATGCGCCTCTCTTCGCTGCATCCTCATCGAAGCGCTCCACCCCGTCCGGTTCAATTCCCTTGCCCGCAATGGTGAAGGGCACCGGATCGCGGCTGTGCGTCTTGATGGAGATGGGTGTGGCATGATCGGGCAGAAGAAGAACCCGCCAGTCCTGGCCGCTCTTTTCCAGCCCCTCTATCACCGGGCCGACGACGCGCTCATCGAAAAGCTCAATGGCTTTTACCTTGAGGTCAATCTCGCCCTCGTGGCCCATCTCATCCGGGGCCTCGACATGCAGATAGACAAAATCCAGGTGCTTTAAAGCCCGCAGGGCAGCTTCTACCTTTCCCTCGTAGTTGGTGTCGATGTTGCCGGTGGCTCCAGCCACGTCGATGACCTCCAGGCCTGCGTACCTGCCGATGCCCTTGAGCAGGTCCACTGCCGAGATCATGGCTCCCTTCAGGCCGTACTTTTCGCCGAAGGAGGGCATGGTTGGTGCTGGTCCCTGCCCCCACAGCCAGATGGCATTGGCGGGGCGCTTGCCTTCAGAAATGCGCTTTTTATTCACGGGATGGCTGGCCAGGACGGGCCGGGCCGCTTCCATGAGCCGCGTGAGCAGCTCGCAGTCCGGGCCGCTGGGCTGGTAGCCAGCCACCGGCTGATCGCTGATATCGTGAGGTGGGGTGCAGACTGCCTTCGCGCCGGCCTTCAAGACGAGAAGATTTCGATAGCTAACGCCTGTGTAAAGCCTTCTGTCCGGCATCACCGGCTGCAGCGCCTCGATCAGCTCGCCGCCCTCCTCGGTTGTGATGTGCCCGGCGCTGTAGTCTTTCATGATGCCGCCCTCGATTGTCACAAAATTGCAGCGAAAGGCGATATCGTCTGGGGCCAGCTCTACGCCCATGGCCGCCGCCTCCAGAGGCGCGCGACCGGTGTAGTGCTTGCCGGGCGAATAGCCCATAACGGAGAGATTGGCCACATCGCTTCCCGGTGGAAAACCTTGCGGAACTGTCTGGGCCAGCCCATTTCGGCCCTGCCGGGCCAGACGGTCCATGTTTGGCTTTCTGGCCGCCTGCAAAGGCGTCTTGCCTTTCAGCGCCGCCAGTGGCAGATCTGCCATGCCGTCGCCTAAGAGAACTACGAGCTTCATCAACGCTTCCATTCTAGAAAATAGTATTAATCATTTCTTCTTTTTCCGGGCTGCCTCAGCCTCCCGGAAATTGATCTCCGCCAGATGCTTGTTTAAAACCTTGGCCAGTGTGTTGAGCTTGACTCTGGTACAGGTGGCTCCGCGGGTTATGCCGGTAACGATATCCACCACCTCGCCTTTGGTCACCGTCTTCTGGTATGCCGGCTTGACTGTGCTGGTCCGAATTCCCTCGCGGGCAAAGTCCTCCATATCCATGGGACACTGCGCCACCACTACCACGGGAATATCTACCTGCGCCAAAATCTCCTTGGCCTTGTGGATGACATGCGAGCGCACATTTCCCAGATGCAGAACGGCAATCTTATGGCGCGCGATCTGTTCCAGCTCCCTCTCGTTCAGCCCGAAGGTTGGGCCGTAGCCTCGCGAAGCCTGGGGAAAGCTCTCCGGAAGTCCTGTTCCTGCCTCCAAAACCAGTACGCTGGTCTGAATCCCTTCCCGGCGCAGCCCGTAGGTCATCTCGCAAACGGGTTTGGTAATGTGACGCCGCCCAGGAGACATGGCTATGGCGATCACATCCGGCTTTGTCGCCTCAGAGAGCGTGCCCCTCTGAGCCAGCCCGCCGCCCTTGGCCAGGCCCATGCTCTCCCGGCAATCCACCACCTGAGTTGCCCTGCCAATCATGCTCTTTAGTTGCGGTGGGATGGAATATAGACTTGACGAATAGATTTGGTGAAAGATAATTAGGAGCGTTTTTAAACTGGAAAGATGAGGAAACAGCTATGCTCATCTTCATTGGTCTTGGTCTCTACGACGAGCGGGATATCTCCGTCAAAGGCCTTGATGCGGTCCGCGCGGCTGACAGGGTTTATGCTGAGTTTTACACCTCCCGGCTGATGGGCGCGACTCATGAGAAGCTGGAGGCGTTCTATGGCCGGAAGATATGCTTCCTCTCCCGCCAGCAGGTGGAGGTGGACCCGGCCTGGCTGGATGAAGCCAGGGATAAGGATGTGGCCTTCCTGGTGGGGGGCGATGCTATGGTCTCCACCACTCATCTGGACCTGCGACTTCGGGCCGCTAAGATGGGCATTAAGACCAGGTTAATTCATTCCTCCTCCATCGTCACTGCCGTATCTGGGCTATGCGGCCTGCAAAACTACCGCTTCGGCAGGTCCACTACCATTCCCTTTCCTTACACCTCACGAGGCAAGCGCATCATTCCCGAGACACCCTACCAGGTATTAAAGGAGAACCTGGGCCGCAATTTGCATACCATGCTCTTTCTGGATATCCAGAGCGATCCCGGCGAGAGATATATGACTGTAAACGAAGGTGCTGCGCTTCTCCTGGAGATGCAGGAAGCTGCCGGAGAGAAGATCCTGGATGATGTTTTGGGCATAGGCATTGCCCGGGCGGGCTCGGATGATGCTACGGTGAAAGCGGATCTTCTCACCCGTCTGCAAAGTTATGACTTTGGCGGACCCTTGCACATCCTGATTGTCCCTGCCAGGCTGCATTTCATGGAAGCGCAGGCTCTGACGGCGCTGGCTGGCGCACCTGAAGATGCCGTAAAAGGCGCAGACTGAAAAGGTATTAATATGATATTCTCCTGGCCAATTGGATGAGATTGATAAACGCAGGGGGCGCGTCCAGGAATGAAGCTGGGACTTGTCACTGAGTTTGATGCCGCTCACAGCCTGCCCGGCTATCCTGGCAAGTGTGCCAATTTGCACGGCCACACCTACCAGGTGGAGATTGTGGTGGAGGGTGATGTGGGAGAAAACGGCTTTGTCATGGATTTCTATCAGCTCAAAAAAATCATTTCAGGGGCACTGAATGATCTGGACCACGGTTATCTAAACGATATTTTGCCGAATCCCACAGCCGAGACGATCGCCCAATGGATCGCGGATCGGCTGAAAAGAGATATGGACGGTACTGCCGTCAGCCTGCTTTCCCTGAAACTTTGGGAAGGAAAGAACAAATGGGTAATGATTGACTGATTCCGCGAAAAGGCTATTGGGTAGCAGTCGTGTCCCAGTTTTTAGCAGCTTCGGGATTTTCCTTTATCTCCTTCATCCTGGCAGCTGCCTGCTCCTCATAGTACTTCTTGTACTTTTCTTCTTTATCTTTCTTACCCCAATCCGCTAATTTTTTGTCCAGGGCTTCGAACATGTACTTCTCGGCGGCCTTGACGGTCTCCAGGTCACCTCTCAGCACCAGGATTTCTCTGTTCATCACTTCACCCGTCATATCCATCTTGCCCGGCCGCCGGATCAGGTCCAGCTCGAAATTCTCCACCAGCTCGCGGATTACTGAGACGGGCATGCTAAGGGGGATAGCCAGATCGTAGAGCCCTTTCAAATCTTCTGTGCTTTCTTTCTTGGGTGAGTCCATAAGTACCATGGTTATAGTCATTCTTGCCCTGATTTAAGTCTGTCGAAGAGCTGCGGCATGTTTTGAACCGAAAGAGGCAAAGCACGCGCATCAAAGTGGCTATAGAAGGGAAACAGTTATTAATGGGATCAGCAATGCAAAGTGCGGATCGGGCCCGTAGCTTAGCCAGGTTGAGCGCACGGCTGATAACCGTGAGGTCACGCGTTCAAATCGCGTCGGGCCCATTTTCTTTTATTTTAAAAAAGGGTTCTTCGTAGCGGTCTTCTTCTTTGCCGGACAACTGTTCAGGAATGAAACGCCTATGTGCCTCAGGACGGGGCACATACGCGACGGATGAAAAACCTCAGATATTTTGCCATCTATGATATATTTGATATGGGCCGCAGATGTCCATAAAGACCTGATTGTGGCCAGAATAGCCGAAAGGGGTGACGTCCAACTTGAAGCCTCATTCATCAGCCCATTCAAAAGATATTTATCTTAATCTATCATTATTTAACGTAAACATTTAAACGGCAAAGGGGAAAGAACGCATGCTCAGTTCAAAGGAAATGGAAAATATGGGAAAGGCCATCACGGAGATTGGCGCAACAAAGACCTGCATAACCAAACCGATAATTCAAGAGACCAAAAAAATCGTGCTGGAGAAGGGACTTGATGCCGCAGAGCTGTATGCCTCGCAGCTCACGGGAACGGACGAGAATACCGAACTGTCTCGCGTCTTGGAGATCTGCCGGAAGAATAAATTAAGCCAGCAGGCCATCGCCCAGGTCCTGGACAATATCGAGGTCATTGAATCCGGAAAGTGGTAGGGTTATCCAGGGCTATCTCGCAGGCAGGTTTTTATTAAACTCTTTTTTAATAAGTTGTTCAGTTATTCACATCTCTACTTGCTCTCAAAAGACGGCGAAGAGCCTTTGCAATGTAATCATTAGATCTACAATGCACAATCTATAAATACATTGTACTTTTTACTTCAATAGAGTACAAAATTATACATTGAATCTGGTGATTAATTTGAGTTATCTGCAAAAGATCGTTGACGGGCGCGACCTAACTCTTGGGGAGGCAGAGGCGCTCATGGGTGAGATATTCAGCAGCGCTACGGACGCCCAGATCGGCGCTCTGCTCATTGCCCTGCGCATGAAAGGCGAATCCGTCTCGGAGATCGCGGGATTTGCCAGAAAGATGAGAGATTCTGCAGTATGCATCCGCCCCAAGGTCAAAGGCACCCTGGTAGATACCTGCGGCACGGGAGGGGACTCCTCTAACACCATCAACGTGAGCACGGCGGCTGCCATTGTCTCAGCCGCATGTGGCGTTTCTGTGGCCAAGCATGGAAACTATGCCGTGAGCTCCAAGTGCGGCAGTGCCAACGTTCTCTCGGAGCTGGGCGTCAACATCAGCCCAAAGCCCGAGGCGGTGGCGGCCATGATTGAGAGTCTGGGCATAGGATTCATGCTGGCAACGGCCTTTCATCCGGCCATGAAGCGCGTAGGCCCGATCCGGCGCGAGCTGGGCCTGCGCACCGTCTTTAACATCCTGGGGCCGCTGACCAATCCTGCCGGAGCAAAAGCGCAGGTGATGGGAGTCTACGATCCCCGGATTTGCGATAAGCTGGCTAATGTGCTCAAAGTATTGGGAACCGAGAGGGCGATGATCGTACACGGCATGGGCATGGACGAGATCAGCAACACCGGCGAGACGCTCGTCTCGGAGCTCTATGAGGGAACGGTAAAAAGCTACAAAATTAATCCCCTGGACCTGGGCTATCCTCTGGCCAGGCCGCAGGATATCGCAGGAGGAGCACCCGAAGAAAATGCCAGAAAGCTGGTGGCAGTGATGAAGGGGGAAAAGTCCCCGGCCCGGGATATCATCGCCATGAACAGCGGGGCAGCCGTCTACGTCTCCGGCATGGCCGCGAGCCTGAAAGAGGGAGCCAGAATGGCTGAGGAGTCCATAGATTCGGGAAAGGCCCTGGGACTCCTCCGAAGAATGGTGGAGATGAACGGAGACGCCCAAAAGCTGGAGCGGTTCCTGTGACGAGGATAAAGGTCTGTGGAATAATGAGCGAGTCAGATCTCGCTAATGCCGTCAGCGCTGGAGCGGACGCGGTGGGTTTCGTGGTGGAGATCGATGATTCCAGGCACAGCCTTTCCGCAGAGCAGGCGGCGGATCTCATTCGCCGGGTGCCCGTTTATGCCAAAAGTGTGGCCGTGATCTCCCCTGTTGATGTTAATGAGGCTGTGCAACTGGCCGCCCGAACCCGGGCAGATGTCCTGCAGGTGCATGGCTCACTGGCCCCCAGGGACCTGGCGGAACTGAAAAGCCAAGTTCATCAAAAGCTGGTAGCTGCCGTAGCAGCAGGCGTTGCATCGAAAGAAGCCATGCGCTATGGCATGGTGGCTGATGCCGTCCTCCTGGACACGATGGTAAATGGAAAGCTGGGGGGAACGGGAGCTGTTCATGACTGGAATAAGAGCGCCGAGATAGCCAGAAGCCTGAAGGTTCCGGTAATTTTGGCCGGCGGCCTTAACCCCGGCAATGTGGCAGCAGCCATAGAGAAGGTCGGGCCCTATGCCGTGGATGCATCCAGCGGCCTGGAGACGGACGGCAAGAAGGACCCGCAAAAGATTCTTTCCTTTATCAGAGAGGTGAGAGCATGTCCTCGTCCCCATTAGAGCCGGTGTACGTGGATGTGACCGATAAGGTGAGCGTGAACGCACCACTATCCCTTTACCTGGCCCTGAGGAGCCGCAGGTATCCCTATCTTCTGGAGTCGGTGGAAAAGTCGGGCCAAAAGGCCAGGTTCTCTTTCGTGGGGGCCGACCCCTCCGCCGTGGTTACCGTGAAGAACCGCTTCCTGCTGATGGAGTTTTATAACGGCGGCATGGGACCCATCGAGGAGAGGCTATCGGGGTGCGTGGATGTGGAAAAGAAGGGCTCGATTCTGCAAGGCCCTATAAAAGAGGGCTACGATCTCTTCGATGCCCTGCGCGCGGCCATCCCCTGCAGCCGGGGCATGCCGAACAGCTTTGGCAGACAGGTGTTCACCGGAGGAGGGATAGGATATCTGGCCTACGATCTGGTTAAGGAGCGCCTGGGTAGAAGCTCCACCTCACAGACTCCTGATGCCAAGTTCTGCCTGGCGGAGAGCACCTTCATCTTCGACCACCTAACTCGCAAGGTCTACTTCACCATAGCTCCCATTCTGCCCGGCCCCAAGGTCAACCTGATCGAGACCATCGGTGGAATCGACCCCGATTACGACCAGGCCGAAGACCTGAATGTGAAAGGGCGGGTCCTCTCCGCGGGAGGGAAGCAGCAGTATGAAGACTCTGTGCGGAAAGCAAAAGAGCACATTTTGGATGGTGATATATTCCAGATAGTATTGGCCCGGTCAACAAGAATAGAGTGTCCGGATCCCGTCAAGCTCTACAGAAAGCTGAGAAGCATCAATCCCAGCCCCTACACCTATCTCTTCGAATTCGGTGATCTGGCCATTGTAGGGGCCTCGCCTGAGACCCTGTTCAACACCTACGACCGCAAGCTCAGGGTTAATCCCATAGCAGGCACCTGCCCCAGAGGAAGGACACTGGCAGAGGACGACAGATATGCCAAAATAATGCTGGCAGACGAGAAGGAGAGAGCGGAGCATGTCATGCTGGTGGATCTGGGCCGAAACGATGTGCGATCCGTCTGCCTCTCCGGAACGGTGCAGGTAGAGGATTTCATGTCCGTGCTCAAGTACTCTCATGTTCAGCACATTGAGACCACTGTCTCCGGGGCCCTGAGAGAGGAGTGCGACCAGTTTGATGCCGCACGGTCGGTCTTTCCGGCGGGAACGCTCTCCGGAGCGCCCAAGTTACGGGCCATGGAGATCATCGATGATCTGGAAGATGCTCCGCGCGGCATCTACGGAGGAGGCATAGGCTATTTTTCCATCGACGGCAGCTCCGACTTTGCCATTGCCATCAGAAGCGTTCTGGTCAAGGATGGGGTGGCCACGGTGCAGGCCGGGGCGGGGATAGTGGCAGACTCCGATCCGGAAAAGGAGTATCATGAGACGGAGAGAAAAATGGCGGCCATGAAGAGGGCTCTTGGGGTGGCGGTATGACGGAAGCAGCAGGGAGGGGCCGACCAATCCTTTTTGTGGACAACCAGGACTCCTTCGTCTGGAATCTGGTGGACTATGTCTCTCAGTTCTATCCTGAGACGGCCGTCCGTTCCAACCAGGTGACTCTGGCGGAGGTCGCGGCCATGCAGCCATTGGGAATTGTCATATCTCCTGGGCCGGGCCATCCTGCCAACCCGCGGGACATAGGTTCGTGCCTGGAGATAATCAAGCAGTTCGACAAGACTCCCATCTTGGGCGTCTGCCTGGGCCACCAGGCCATGAACATCGCCTACGGCGGCACCATCTCCCACACGAAGCCGCTGCACGGCAAGACCTCGCTGATAGAGCACGACGGAATGGGCATATTCCGGGGACTGGAAAATCCGATGGTGGGCGGAAGGTATCACTCCCTGGCCATCGAACGGCTGGCTTCGCCGCTGGAGGTCTCGGCAAAGACTGCGGATGGAGTTATCATGAGCGTGCGGCACAAGAGCCGGCCCCACTGCGGGCTGCAGTTTCATCCCGAGTCGGTGCTCACGCCCTCTGGCAAAAAGCTGATCAGCAACTGGATCGAGGATGTGGTCGGTTGCACCCTTTGATTGACGGCATACTGGCAGCTTCACGAGAGAGGGGCTTTGGGTTTGCCGCCGCCTGGCCGCCGGAGGAGCGCCGGGACCTGGTCAGCTCGGCCCGCACCCTGAAGAGCCGCAGCTTTATTCCCATTATTGCTGAGATTAAGCCCAAGGCCGTTGGAAGAGCCCTGACCCCGGAGGAGGTGGCGGCCTATGCGATGGCCTATGCCGATAACAACGCCTGCGCCATCTCAGTTCTCACCGAGCCGACCCATTTCAAAGGCGCTCTGGAAAATGCCCTGATCGCCCGGAGAACGAAGCTGCCGGTCTTGAGAAAGGACTTCATCTTCGATGTGAGGCAGCTTGCTGAAGTGCAGGCGGATCTGGTGCTGCTAATAGCCGCGCTGGGGATCGATCTGAACCGATTTGTGGACGCTGCCAGAGCCTATGGAATGGAGCCGATGGTGGAGGTTCATACCGAGGCAGAGCTGGAGGAAGCGCTGAAGACCGATACAGAGATCATCGGCATCAACAACCGCAACCTGAATACGCTGGAGGTGGATCTGGGCACATTCGAGCGGCTGGCGCCGCGGGCGAAGGAGGCGGAGGTCTTCCTGGTGGCGGAGAGCGGGGTGCACAGCAAGCAGGATGCTCTGCGCATGATACAGGCAGGGGCGGACGCGCTGCTGGTGGGCACGGCGCTGATGGGCCGCGCAGAAGGGCTGGAGGAGCTGAATCGTTTCTAATACTTTCACCCCGCGCTACTTGCCTATATATTTAAGAGCTACAGATTTGAAACAAATAAGAACTGTAGGCTGCAAACATGGAGCAGATCTCTCCCATACTCGTTTCCCTGGATACAAATGAAGCCCATCGAGCCAGAGCGAAAAAAATCAAGGCTGCCATCATCAGAGATAATCATTTTTTCCTGGATGCGCCCAAGAAGTGTCCTTTTGATCTCAGTTTCCAGTGGGAAGGTAAGACCGTCAATGTAGAGCTGAAGGACTTCACTGGAGAATGTGAACCCCATAGCGACTATGTTGCCTCGATTGTTAATCAGAGCGGCCACCTTTACCAGCAAATCCTCGCAGGCCGGGAGCTTCAGGAGCCTCTTATCATCGTAGTACTTGGCGATGATGCCAAAGTTGTTCAGGCTATTACCAATATCGTTTATAATAGAGGCATTAAAGGTCAAGAAGCAGAGGATAAGATCACTGAGTATATTTCTATGGTGGAAGAGTTCGAGGCCAACTGCATCGGCATGAATATTCAAGTATGGCGGCTCAAGATCGATCCGTGGAAGCGAATGCTCCTCAATGTCCAAAAGATCCTGCAGGGAGGTGATTTGACCGTTTTTCGACCCAGGCCGGATGTTAATGAAAGGCAAGCGGTGGGTCTGTCTATATTATGCGGAAAAGGACTGGGTCCTGCAAGAGCCGGCAGAATCCTGGAAGAGTTCTATGTCTCATTGGTTCCAAAAAAGCCGGGAGCATACCTGGACGATTGCCCAGGAATTGGCCCCAAGCTCGCTACTGTTGTCCGGAATGCTCTGTTCGTCCCTCCTGCCAATGTGATTAGACCAAAAGGCAAGAGATGAAAAATATTAATAATTACCGTCCAGGCTTTCCGTCGTGATCACCTGATAGGTGTAATTGATGGCCGTCTTCTGCCGCGGCGTGAGCAGCAGCTTCCACTTGAGGCTTGTAGCCGTGCTCTCGGCTGGCTCAGGCGAGACGGAGACTATCACGGCCTCCTGGGGAACGGTGTCCGTTACCTCCAAAGCTGCCGCACGGTCCAGGTTGCTCTTGATCTTCAGATTGTAGGTCCAGGCCTCAGTGGTCTCTTTTACGGTGTGGTTTCGTTCGCCCGAGCCGATCACCTTGATGTTCTCGGTTATGTTGTAGTCGAAGAGCTTGCTTTCTACCTTCAGATCAGCAGAGGGGCCCACCACAATGGAAGCGTTGGTGCCGGCGGGGGTGTAGGGCATCTCGATGGTAGAGACGTACTCGTCATTTCTGTAGAGCAGGGCTTTTCCCGTCGGCCAGGGATTGACCAGCGTGTTGTTGGCCCGGATCTCTTCCACCGCAGGGCCCTCCACATCATTGTAGGCATCCCAGGTGTAGACTCTCACCAGGGGCGATTCTTTCTCAAAGAGGGGAAAGCCGATCTCCTTGTCCATGACCAGGTCTTTTCTCCCATCCAGCTCGAAGATGTAAAGGGTTTCCAGCTCGCCTGTGGCTGGCGCGGGTGCGGCGGCATAATCCATGGCTTCAGCCGCAGTAGCAGCTTCTGCGTATCTCTGCTGAATCTGGGGAGCAGCCTTGGCCAGAGGGTAGGGCTCGCTCAGGGGCAGGCCCGCTACCAGCTTGAGCCGCACGTTCTTGAGGTCCTCGCCACCGAGATTGCTGACCACGGCATTGGCCTTCACCAATACCGAGTCATCAAGAAGGTGCAGCTCGTACCTGGGCTCCCAGGAAGCGGCATAGTACATGAGATAGGAGAGGTCAAAGCTCTGCGATCCCGGCACAGAGATGTTCAGCGTGTAAACGGGATTGGCATCGTAGACCACCCTCTCCGAGGTTGCGTTGCTGACGCGCAGGAGCACTGAGCTTTTATCAGCTTTTTCAGGAACATTGATCACAAACTTGTGCATGCCCTCAGTCACATCCAGGCTTCCCGTTCGCTTCACTGCCATCATGCCGTTTGGATAGATGGTAACGGAGTCCACGGGCAGGGTGACGGCGGTGGTAGCCTCGACTCCGCTCGCTTCATCGGAGACGGCAAAGGCCGGGGCGCATAACAACAGCATTAGAATTGCCGCAAAGAGCTTCATAGTTAATCCTCACTATTATTTGTAATGCACCAAACATCATATAAGTTTGCCGTCCTGCACGCAATGCTTATATCGCCCCATCCAATTGATGAACGAAGATACTATTCATACTGGTGTTCCCATGTTTCTCGATTTTATGAGCGAGGTCGAGGGGCTTCTCAGCAAAGCCCTCGAGCGCTGCGGCTACAAGGTAGAGGAAGGAGTAAACAACCTCGGGCTGGACGTGAGCCCTCATGCCGATCTGGCCTCGTCCGTGGCCTTCCGGCTGGCCCCGGTTCTGAAGAAGAGCCCAATGGTGATCGCAAAGGAGATCCACCAGGCCCTCCCCCAGGATTACAAATTCGTGGCGCGGGTGGAGCCTGCCGGGCCCTATCTCAACTTCTTCATGAACCAGAAGTTTCTGAACTATGTCCTGGATCAGGCCCTGGCCGACAATGCCTGGACAGGCCGCATGAATGAGAAGGTCATCGTGGAGCACACCTCCGCCAATCCAGACGGGCCGCTGCACGTGGGCCACATTCGCAATTCCGTGATCGGCGACACCCTGGTGCGAATCCTGCGCCGGGCGGGCTGCACCGTGGACGCACAATATTATGTGAACGACATGGGCCGCCAGGAGGCTATGGTGGTCGTGGGCTGCGATCACTTCCAGCTCGACGGCAGCAAAGCCGACCATGCCGTGGCCAAGGTCTACATCGCAGCCAACCGTCTCATGGAAACCAATCCAGAGATCCGAAGTGAGGCAGATCAGGTTATCCAGAACTACGAGGCGGGCGAACCAGAGACCGTGGCCAAGATCCAGAGCGCCATCAAGTACGCCATCGGCGGCATCGAAGAGACACTGCACAGGATGAACATCCGCCACGACAGCTACCACTGGGAGTCGGAGTTTGTGCGAAAAGGCGATGTGGCTGAGATCGTGGGCCTGCTGGAGAAGACGGGGCTCACGGAGTACGAGGATGGCGCTTTTCAGCTAGACCTCACCCAGTACGGCTTTGAGAAGAAGATGGTTCTCAAGAGGGCCAACGGAACCTCGCTTTATATCACCCGCGACCTGGCTTATCACCGCTGGAAGGCCCAGAATTCAGACCGCTCCGTGGATATCCTTGGGGCGGACCACAAACTCGTATCGGGACAGCTTAGAACAGCGCTGCGCTTGCTGGGCATCAGCGAGCCGGAGGTCGTGATATTCGAGTTCGTCTCGCTTCCTACCGGCTCCATGAGCACCAGGAAAGGCAAGTTCATCTCCGCTGATGAGCTGCTCGATGAGGTGGAAAGCCGGGCTTATGAGGAGGTCAAGCTGAGAAGGCCGGAGGAGAGCGAGGCCTTCCTGAAAGAGGTGGCTGCACAGGTGGCGTCTGGCGCAGTGCGCTACGACGTGGTCAAGGTCTCCCCTGACAAGGCCACCACCTTCGACTGGAAGCAGGCCCTGGACTTTGAGAAGCTCTCTGCTCCCTTCATCCAGTACTCGCATGCCCGCGCCTGCAGCATCCTGCGCAAAGGAGAGAATGAAGGAGATGTGAAAACAGGAGCAGAGCAGACGCAAATCATCCAGGCAGATCTGCTCACCGGCGAGAATGAGATCTCCCTCATCAAGAAGATCGCAGAGTTTGATCTGGTCATCGACAGAGCCGCCCGGGAGCTCAAGCCCCATCACCTGGCCACTTATGCCCGCGAGCTGGCGGAGAGCTTCAACCTCTTCTACCGCTACAGCCCGG
>CAYXSJ010000053.1:0-13961 GCA_964467095.1 uncultured Methanotrichaceae archaeon | reverse complement strand
AGCCAGCCAGAAAAGGCCATGGCTGGCAGACCGATGAGGCACTAGAGAAGTGAGATGCAATTCGCCACCACCACATTTGCTTTCGGTCAGAGCCTGGCAGCCGGGCTGCGTCCATCGCTGCCAGAGCTACCCTGACCTCAGCTACCCTGCAGCACAAGCAGGACAATCTTCGCCCGATCTTGAGAACGCGATCTCTGCTTCCTTAGTGCGACCCAGAGACTTCAGGACCAATCCTTTATTGCCCCAGGCCTCGCCATAATTGGAATTGATCATCAGGGATTCATTGAAGCTATCAAGCGCCGCATCATATCTTCCCAGAGCAGTGAGGGCCACGCCTTTCGCATTCCAGGCCTCTGCGATTGACGGCGCTATCGCCAGGGATCGGTTGTAGCAGGCCAAAGCATCCTCGACCCTGCCAAGCTCCATCAGCGCATTTCCTTTATTACTCCAGGCTTTGGCATAACTAGAATCGATCTCCAGCGACCGGTTGTAGCAGAACAACGCTCCGTCGTACCATCCTAATTCCTGAAGTACAACCCCTTTGTTATTCCAGATTCTCTCATTAGAGGGAGCAATCGTTAGGGATTGGTTGTAGCTCTGCAAAGCCAATTCATAGGAGCCATTTAAATAGTATTGACTGGCCTCCTCCAACCAGTACTCAGCTGATCGGTTATCATCTATGGCCGCTGCACAAGAGGCAGCAGCGACAATTAAAAATACGAAAGCTGAGACCGCTATTATTCTGTTGGTCAAGATCATCCTCCTTCATCGACATTGGCACTAATTGGCCAATAAGATTTGCGACTACATTCCTACGGGATAAATTTCCTACTGAATAAAATGGTTCGTGGGGATAAAAGCCCCACGATGAGATCGGCCTTCCTTTTTTGTCCTTTATTTTGCTCCTGAGATGCAACAGGAATTGGACACAGCGTCTGGCACTCCACTTTTCAGCCAACACCTGGCATTAGCTCCCTGGTATCCAGGCCTTACGTAAGTAAATGCCTTGCAGTTGGGATCTGCATTACAGGCATTCTCACATAGGCTTGGGTTAGCACTTGAGAGGTCGAAATTCTGATAGTCCATTCCTGGGCGATCAATATTGTTCTCAATGCTGCCTGTGGTGGGAGTACTTGCGCCTACCTTCTTGCCAGACATGCAGCATTCGGCGGGCACTGCATTAGGTACGCCGTTCTTCAGCCAGCATCGTGCATTGGCACCCTGGTATCCCGGCTTTACATAGGTGAATGACTTGCAGTTAGGATCTGCATTACAGGCATTCTCGCATAGGCTTGGGTTAGCGCTGGAGAGGTCGAAATTCTGATAGTCCATCCCTGGACGATCAATGTTGTTCTCAATGCCGCCTGTAGTGGGCGTACTTCCGCCTACCTTCTTGCCAGACATGCAGCACTCGGCGGGCACGGCATTAGGTACGCCGCTCTTCAGCCAGCACCGTGCACTGGCACCCTGGTATCCTGGTTTTACATAGGTGAATGACTTGCAGTTAGGATCTGCATTACAGGCATTCTCGCATAGGCTTGGGTTAGCGCTTGTCAGGTCGAAATCCTTGTAGTCCATTCCCGGGCGATCAATGTTGTTCTCAATGCTGCCCGTGGAAGGCACGCTTCCGCCTACTTTCTTGCCGGATATGCAGCATTCGGCGGGCACGGCAATATCGGGCACTCCGCTCTTCAGCCAGCACCTCGCCATGGCTCCCTGGTAACCCGGTCGGACGTAGGTGAAGGCCTTGCAGTTGGGATCATCGGCACACGCCTTCTCACACAAATTGGGATTAGCGCTGGAGAGGTCGAAATCCTTGTAATCCATTCCAGGGCGGTCAACATTGTTCTCCAGACCTGCTGGTATTGAAGGAATTGTACCTGCTTTCTTGCCGGATATGCAGCATTCGGCGGGCACGGCAATATCGGGCACTCCGCTCTTCAGCCAGCACCTCGCCATGGCTCCCTGGTAACCCGGTCGGACGTAGGTGAAGGCCTTGCAGTTGGGATCATCGGCACACGCCTTCTCACACAAATTGGGATTAGCGCTGGAGAGGTCGAAATCCTTGTAATCCATTCCAGGACGGTCAATATTGTTCTCCATTCCAACCGGAGCGGACGGTGTTGCGATTTTGCCAGAAATACAGCACTCTGCGGAAACAGCATTTGGCACGCCGTTCTTCAGCCAGCATCGTGCATTTGGTCCCTGGTATCCTGGCTTTACATAGGTGAACGACTTGCAGTTGGGATCAGCTTTGCAAGCATTCTCGCACAGGCTTGGATTAGCGCTCGTCAGGTCGAAATTCTGATAGTCCATCCCTGGGCGATCGATATTGTTTTCCAGTGCCCAGGCGAATGAGATCAACCCAAGGCTAATAAAAAGTGAAAAAAACAAACAAATTAATGACAACCTCAGCCAATATAAATTTGTTCCTGTTCTAATAATATCCTCCTCCTATCATAACAAAGTCCCTACTATTACCAAAATTTATCTTTTAAGAATAAGAGCTTTATGGTGACTGTCGAACTGGCTGCCGCAAATATGGAAATTATAATAAAGAATCCCGAAATGTTCTCGGCGCGTCGTAAGCTGAAATGGGCACTTTCGTGGGATTTGAGGCCCCCGAGTCCGAGGGCATCAAGACCAGAGATGGGCATGTGTTGGCTGGTGTTCAGATAATGATAATAGGAGTCCATCTCACCGCCCTAAGCAAGGATGACGCAGCGAGGCTTTTGGCCGTAGCCGATATTGTTACCGCATGCGCCTCAAAGCACATCCGTGA
The DNA here is from genome assembly GCA_964467095.1 of uncultured Methanotrichaceae archaeon. Classification (GTDB taxonomy): domain Archaea; phylum Halobacteriota; class Methanosarcinia; order Methanotrichales; family Methanotrichaceae; genus Methanothrix. The sequence continues at coordinate 11,179 of CAYXSJ010000053.1, read as the reverse complement.
GCTGGCAAAGCCTCTGGTGCAGGTGGGCACAGCCGTGCCGCTCTTCGGCCTGACCCGCTGGGGCAAGGAGCTACTGGTGGAAAGAGCCAAGGAGGTCGAGCAACCGCTTCTGATAAACACCATGCCACTGCCCGTTCTGCCGGAGAAGAAGCAGCCCAGGCCGCTGGTGTGAAAGCTATTTTATAAAGGCGGTGGCATAAGTGGCACCACTGCCCAGGATACCCTTTTTAGGGGGCTGAAGGAAACAGGAGATTTTCTTATCATTAAAATAATAAAAATTGCTTCAGTGCCCTCAGGGACAGGGCAGGGTTAATACGGATGCATTGCCGCTCTCCAGTGACATCCTCATATTTAAGTATCCAGAATAGGTTCCGCTCATGACATAGATGGGCACCGCACGGGAGCCCTTTTGCACCCGGGCACCCACTTTGGCAGTTCCCTCTACCTCGGAATGGATGCTGTAGACGGTGTTCTGATCAGTCTGGGCTACGGATGTATCCTTGACCAGATCCACCAGATTGGAGTAGCTCTCTGAGTAGACCGATCCTACCTCATAGTTCTTGGCGCAAAGAGCGTTCTTAAGCTCGCTCGTTGTGATCGGCGCAGCATATCTTGAAGGCCTGTTCTGGTATACACCCCATTCGTTGGCCCAGATCTCATTGTAGCCGTCTTCAAAGCCGCCGTAGACCTGAGCATTAATGGTCCTGGACACAGTCCCGGTGCCTCTTGTTCCCGTGACAAGCTTCTGTCCATGAAAACCTGTTTCGGTCTGGTAGATGCGCATATCGTCCGTGGTTCCCTGGCTGTAGATCCAGGAATGCTCTGTGAGGTTTTGAAGCTCGCCGTTTGCCATAGGAAAAACCATGTTAGTTCCTGCTATAAGAAAAGCCGCTACAATCAACAATCCGAGCATCAACCATCCGGGCCGCCTTCTCATCTGCACACCTCAACCTCAATAGCATCATAGCGAGACATTGAATATAAATCTGATCCTTATCTAGCGGCCCTTGACTTATTGCGTCCCCTCTTCTTGATATCACCCAGGCGCGCTTCCAGAGATGCCTGCAGATCGGTAGAGATGCCGGCCCCGTAATAGTCCAAACGAGCGGCGATGGCCAGCTTTGCCGCCAGGGTACGAGCCATTTTTCCCCGCAGCTTTTTAGCAGATCCTATCACGGCAGGATGGCGGTAGATGATGCCGTGCTTGGGAGAAGGGGCCTGGCCCTTGAGATGCTTGAAGAGAGACTTTTCTGCGCCCATGACCTGCACTCGGCTGGAAGGCATCCCAGCCAGACGGGACAGGCCGCCCGCCCTTGAGATGAGCCTTGCCGCCAGTATCGGGCCGGCAAGATTTGATAGATTGGGGGCAAGAGTCTGCACCGCGGCGGAGACGTCCATTTCCGTGGCCTTGCGGGACTCGCGCAGGCTCAGGATGGCTTTGGCCAGCAGCCCCATGTTTTCGTCATCTTTGAGGCTCTCCGCCAGATCCTTTCCATGGACGATCTCCTGGCTGTGCAGGCGGGACCACTCGTAGAGCCTCTCATCCAGCAGATTGACCGCCTGGGACAGATTATCCAGGGCTTCCATGGCCTGGAGCATATCCTGCTCGACTGTGGTGCCGGCCAGAATGCTGCGTCGCACCAGGCCCAGGGCCGCTTCTCGAAGCAGCCTGTTGTATTCACCGTCATCCACTGCAAAGCCGCAGGCCTTTGCCAGGGCGCGCAGATCAGGCTGGGGAAAGGGGAAGAGAAAAGATCTGGCTGGCTCTTTCTGGGGCTTTAGGATCCCGCCTGCATCTCCTGCGGCAAGCATGGGTTCAAGAGAGGGGGCAAGCGAGGGCCCAAGCAAGGATCCTGTCAGCAAGTCAACTCTTCCAAACCAGGTAAGGATCTCCATTTGCTATACTCCTCACGATCAGGAATAGATTACTTTCGCCCCGCACAGATTGAGTTTAAATACATCTGAGGCCAAGTTACAGTTACCTCTCAACAAAAATTAGGGGGCGAATTGTCTATGAAAGAATTGGTTGATCAAATAAAAGCCCGTCTCAGGGATCAGAAGATAGAGGTCCTTGATGAGGATATCGAGTCTCGCTTGAAGAAGCTCATTGTGGATTTTCGCGTGCCTGAAGGTGAGGCGAGAAGATCGGTTTTGAATTACTTCTTTAAAGAGCACGGCATAGTGCCCCAGGTCAGGGGAGGCTCTGAGAAGGTCAAGATAGCAGATATCAAGGAGGCAGGCAAATGGGTGGATCTGGAGATCAAGGTTTTAGACCTCTGGGAACCTGCTTCCGAGACCATCTCTCAGACGGGACTGGTGGGCGACAAAACCGGATCCATGAAGTTTGTGAAGTGGGCCAAATCAGAGCTGCCCAATCTGGAGTTGGGACATAGCTATATCTTGAAAAATGTGGTCACTGACGAGTTTCAGAGCAGGTTTTCCGTAAAACTGAATCGCACCAGCCAGATCGAGCCGCTGGAGGAGGATGTGGATGCGAAGCCCGCCAGCAAAGCCGCAAGGCCCGCAAAGGTAGTGGATATCAATGAGCCGGGACTTTGGGTGGATCTGACCGTCAAGGTAGCGCAGCTCTGGGAGACGAACAGCGAGTCCATCTCCCAGTCGGGATTGGTGGGCGACGAGACAGGCACCATAAAATTTGTGAAGTGGGTAAAGGCAGATCTGCCGGACATGGAAGAAGGCAAGAGCTACCTTCTCAAGAACCTGGTCACAGACGAGTTTCAGGGAAGGTTTTCCGTAAAACTGAACCGCACCAGCCAGATCGAGCCGCTCGATGAAGATGTAGAGATCGGCTCCGTAGCCGCGGAGTTCTCGGGCGCTCTGGTGGATGTGCAGAAGGGCTCGGGGCTTATCAAACGCTGCCCTGTCTGCAAACGCTCTTTGGCCAAGGGTGTCTGCGGCGAGCACGGAAAGGTGGAAGGCAGCTATGATCTGCGCATCAAAGCCGTTCTGGACGACGGTCGTCGGGCACAGGATGTGCTCGTCAACCGGGAGACCACGGAGAGGCTGGTCGGCCTCACTTTAGAGGAGGCAAAGCAGATGGCCATGGAGGCACTCGATCATGAGGTAGTGCGCTCACTCATTGAGAGCAAACTGATGGGAAGATACTATTCCATCACCGGGCCGAGGATTGACCGCTATCTTCTGGTGGAAAGCATCAATGAAATCCCGCCGACAACGCAGTCACAGGTGGATGAGCTAATAGCTACAGCGGAGGTGGCATAAAAATGGCTGGATTTTCACGAGAAGTGGCAAAAAGAGTCTTCGCAGAAGAGCTGAAGAGCTCTAACTACTCCTTCCGCGATGGCGAGGATCAACACCAGTATGCCCCTCAATATCTTCTCACCCCCACGGGTGCAAAATGCAATCGCGTTTTCGTGGTCGGCGTCCTAACTGAGAAAGACGACATCGGCGGCGACACAGAGTACTGGCGCGGTCGAGTAGTAGATCCCACCGGAAGCATACTGATCTACGCCGGTCAGTACCAGCCGGAGGCGGCTCAAATACTGGCCAACATGGAGGCACCCTCATTTGTAGCCGTGGTGGGCAAGCCCAATCTCTACCAGACCGATGACGGAAACATCATCATATCTCTAAGGGCTGAATCCATCCAGAAGGTAGATGAGGCCACGAGAAACCAGTGGATAATGGATACCGCTCGGCGGACCCTGGAAAGGCTGGAAGCACTGAAGAATGCCAGGCCGGTACAGGAATCCAGCGATTTCGCCACCGCAGACAATGTGCCTGTTTCCGCGTCCTCTTCCACTCCCGCCCAGGACACCGATAGAGCTTTGCAGCATTATCACACCGACATCGAGCATTTCCGGCAGATGGTCATTCGCGCGCTTTCCTCCTTGAAGGCAGACCTTGCCAAGAGCGGCACGCCGCCTGAGACAAAAACCGCGAAGAGTTCGATTGCCGAGAGTGAGGGCGAGAGCTGGAGCGAGAGTAAGAGCGAGGGTGAAAAGAAGCCAGCCACTGCGCCGACAGATCCGAAAGAGATGCCCGCTTCCCGAAAAAGCAAGTCCAAGAAGAGCGAGTCCTTGAACGCCTGGCCGCAGACGGAGAATGAGGACGAAGTAGAGACCATTAACTTCAGCAAGAAGAACTGAGCCGAAAAGTTTTATATAATGTGCGGAAGCCTATAACATGGGTGAATCAATATGGTAATTGGTGTAACGATGGTAAAGGTGGTGCCGGGACAGGAAAAGACAGTCTACAATGCCTTGCAAGAGATTGACGGCATCAAGGATGTCTATCATGTCTTCGGCGAGTTCGACTTCGTGGTCATCATCGAGGTTGAGGGTCTGAGCATGCTCAATAAGCTCGTGGACGTCATCCGTGAGATAGATAACGTAACCGCCACCCAGACAGTAGTCGGGGCTGAACTTTAGCCCCTATTTCCCCTTTTTATGGAAATTGCCGAGGAGCTGGCCAAGCAGCAAAAGGCCATTTCCGTAGCTGAATTCTTTGAGAAGAACCGTCAGATCCTTGGATTTGACTCAGCGCCGCGAGCACTCATCACCTGCGTGAAGGAGGCTGTGGACAATTCCCTGGATGCCTGCGAAGATGCCGGAATACTGCCGGATATTTTTGTGCAGATAAAGAAGAACGGCGAATACTATCAGGTCATTATTGAGGATAACGGACCGGGCATCGTGCCCGAGGAGATCCCGCGCGTCTTTGCCAAATTGCTCTATGGATCGCGTTTTCATACTCTGCGCCAAAGTCGCGGCCAGCAGGGCATAGGCATATCAGCGGCGGTGCTTTATTCCCAGCTCACCAGCGGCAAGCCAACGAAAGTCATATCCAAGATCGCTCCGGACAGACCCGCCCGTTACTGCGAGCTGCTCATAAATACAGCCAAAAACGAGCCGGAGATTATCAAATCAGAGGATATGGACTGGGAACGCCCCAGAGGTACGCGCGTGGAGCTGGAGATGGAAGGCACCTATGTGAGAAGCCGCCGCCAATCGGTCTATGGCTCGCTGAAGAGCGCAGCCATCGTCAATCCCCACGCGCGCATGACTCTGGTGGAGCCGGAGGGCAACGTGGAGGTCTTCGAGCGGGCCACGGAGAGTCTGCCCAAAAAAGCCTATGCCATTTCCCCCCATCCGGACGGAATTGAGCTTGGCGAGCTGATCAAGCTTCTGCGCTACACCGACAAAAAGAAGCTGCGCGTCTTTTTAAAAGAGACATTCTCTTCCATAGGCGCCATATCAGCTCAGGAGCTGTGCAGCCGGGCAGGCCTGGACCCGGATGAGGCCCCCACCAACCTGGACCACGAGGCAGCATCTCGCCTGCACTGCGCCTTCAAGCAGATCCGCGTCAAGTCGCCACCCGTGGACTGCCTTTCTCCTATAGGCGAAGAGCTGATCAAGGCCGGCCTCGAGAAGGAGTTTCGGCTGGACTACATCGCCACCACGGTTCGGCCCGTATCCGTCTATTCCGGCAATCCCTTCCTGGTCGAGGTGGGACTGGGATACGGAGGAGAGCTGGAGAAGGAGAGCCGCGTTGAGCTGCTTCGATTTGCCAATCGCGTTCCTCTCGTCTATCAGCAGGGTGCCTGCGCCATTACTCATGCTGTGGAGAGCGTCTCCTGGAAGAACTATTCACTGGGCCAGCCAACTGGAAGCGGCGTGCCGGTCGGCCCGGTGGTGCTGCTGGTCCATATCGCCTCCACCAACATTCCCTTCACCTCGGAGAGCAAAGATGCCGTGGCCGATATGCCGGAGATTTTGACAGAGATCGATCTGGGTCTGAAAGAGGTGGCAAGAAAGCTGCGCCGCTACATGAGCAGGCAGAGCGTTCTCTCTGAAAGACGGGAGAAGGAAGAGATCATAAGAAAGATCCTGCCGCGCATCGCCAAAAAGCTCTCCGATGTCCTGGAAAAGGAGGAGCCGGATATCGGGCCGGTGGTAGCCAAGATCATGGGCAATCTCCTTGTGTTCCGGAAAGTGGAGAGAAATAACGGCCAGCTATGCGTCAAAATACAGGTAGAAAATCACAGCGAACTGCTTCGGTCCTTTAAGCTGCATGAGATGCTGGCAGTGCAGGCAGACTCCGTCTCGCCTGCCGCCAAAGTCATTCCCCTGGGAGACGGCTACGACTACCACTGGAAGCTCTCCGTCGGTCCGGGCCAGGCTACCACCCTCAGCTACAGCATCACGGCTGAAGGCGTATCCTTAAAAGAGCTGGTGGTAGAGGGCCTGGAAGCAGAGATCGTCACAGGGGCCAGGGTGATCTAGCCAATGGAAAAATCCGATGAGAAAAATGAATTTGAAAAGAGGCAAAATCTAAAAAAAGCAGAAAAATCTAAACAGGCTGAAGCGCAGCTGCTCGGCCTCGCAGATACTCTTTACAACCAGTTCCAGCAGGGCATAGTGCCCCATATCTCCCTGCCCTCCCGAACCAAAGGAAACATAGAGTATTCCACCAAGGACGATGTCTGGGTTTATGGAGACCAGGAGACGACACGCAGCGTAAAGACAGTACGCGGAGCCAAGACGCTGCTCAAGACGGTTCACCTGACTGAGCTGCTCATCAAAGAGCACCTCAAAAACAATCGCGGCTCGACTTTAAGAGAGATCTATTACATCTCCGAGAACTGGGATATCGCCAAATTTCATGAACAGGCGGAAAGCGACCGGCTTATCGAGGATCTGGAGATTGTTACCTCTCTGCACAGGGAGGATTTTCACGTTCGGCCGGAGGAGGATGGTGCGTCAGTCTTTGGGCCGCTGCGCCTGAAAGAGCAGACAAGGCGGGGTGAAAAGGAGATGCACTGCCAGGAGGATGTGGGCGAGGCCGGCTACCAGATTCCCTTCAATGTGGATAACATAGAATTTTTGAGCCACGATGCGAAAATGGTCATGGCCATTGAGACAGGCGGAATGTACGCCCGGCTGATCGAGAATGGATTTGATGAGGAGTACAATGCCATCCTGGTCCACATAAAAGGCCAGCCGGCCAGGTCTACGCGCCGCATCATAAAGAGGCTGAATACAGAGCTGAATCTTCCAGTGGTGGTCTTCACAGATGGCGATCCATGGTCCTATCGAATCTTTGCCAGCATCGCCTACGGGGCCATCAAGAGCGCTCACCTCTCAGAGCACCTTGTCACCCCGGCGGCGCGCTTCCTGGGAGTGCAGCCCAGCGACATCGTAGACTACAACCTCTCCACAGACAAGCTCACTGATCAGGATATACAGGCCCTGCGAAGCGAGCAGACAGACCCGCGTTTCAATACGCCCTACTGGGAAAAGCAGATCAAGCTGCAAATAGACCTCAAGAAGAAGGCAGAGCAGCAGGCCTTTGCCGGCAAAGGCCTGGATTATGTGACCAAGACCTACCTGCCGGAGAGGCTCACTGAGATGGGGATAATTTAGTTGATTATCGATTTTCACACACACATCTATCCGGAATGGGTAGCGGCCAAAATCCTGCCCGCCGCTAAAAGAAAGCTGAAGGTAGAAGTTCCCGGCACCGGCACGCCCGGGGATCTGCGCAGCATGATGCAGGCGGCAGGAGTTGCCGGGTCGGTGCTCCTGCCCCTGGCCAAAGGCAGGCAGGATGTCTCCAGCCTCAACGACTGGATTTTATCCGTATCGAATGGGGGCAAGGAGCTGACAGCATTTGGGGCCGTTCATCCCTTCATGCAGGATCTGCAGGCCGAGCTGGACCGGCTGGCTGCTCGGGGCATTAGGGGAGTCAAGATGATGCCGCTCTTGCAAGAGGTCTATCCTGACGATCCTCGCTGTGCCAGCTTTTACGAGGCATTAATAGAAAGAAAAATGATCCTGGTGGCCCATGCAGGCCAAGACCCTATGGACCGGCAGGAGGTCTTTGGCACGCCTGAGCGTTTTGCCAGAATGGTCGAGTGCTATCCGGATCTAAGAGTGGTGCTGGCCCACCTGGGAGGTCTGCGCATGTGGGACGACGTCAGAAGGCACCTTCTGCCAGCCGGCAAAAATGTCTATTTCGATACAGCTTACGTCTCCTTTTACATGGGCCCGCAAGATATGCTGGAGCTGATAAGAGAAATCGGGCCTGAGAGGGTCATCTTCGGCAGCGACTATCCCTGGGAGGAGCCGGTCAAAGCTGCGAAGATAATAGCACATCTGGGGCTGGAGGACGCGGAAAGGGAGGCTGTGCTCTGGAAAAATGCCATAGCACTCCTGGATTAGGTGCTTGCCAAAGGTTTATACTTCTTAAGATAGATGTGCAGATCCATGAAACACGATCTGCTTGACATTTTGGCTTGCCCGCTATGCAAAGGCAATCTTACGCTGGAGGTTTTCGAGGAGAACGAGAAGGAGATTGTAACGGGCAAGCTTTGCTGTGAGGCCTGCAGGGAATGCTATCCCATTGAAGACGGCATACCCAATATGCTGCCGCCTGATCTGAGAGACTGAGAGGTCCATCTTGCTCTGGCTGGCTGGGCTGAGAGCTTCGCTTCACAAGCAAAATATTTATACAATATTATGGGATATAAGGAGTGGGGGAGTTTAGGCATTGGATCATGTCGTTCACATCAACAATGGCAGCGGTGCGGCCAGGCCCATCGTTCTCCGTCTTCTTCCCGGCGAGGAGACCATATTCAACCTCAAGGTCGTAAACCACGGAGAGCCGTCTAATATTTCTCTGCAGGCCAGCAGTCCCGTCTTCAAAGCGGTTCGTTTGAGGAAGCCGAATCACTATGTAGTCATGGAGGAGACCATACCTATCATGGCCAGGATGCCGGCCAACAAGAAGCGTCTGGACGGCGAGATTCTTCTTTCCGGCAGCAGTGGAGAAAGCCGTGTGCCTATCACTCTTTTACGCGATTCTGAAGATCCGGGCGACGATCTGGAAGACCCCGGCCTGCAAGGGGACGAGGAATTGAAAGACGATCCGATGGGAGAGGCTCTGGAAAGGGAAGAAGCAAACGATGACGGGGGCGGCAGGTATGAAGAGGAAGAGTCTGATGATGAGGACGAATATGAAGACGAGGGCCAGGACGAGGACGAGGTAAAGGAGACTGGAAAAGAGCCACGGCGCATAGCATTCTCTCGCGATAGAGATCTGCAAAGGTACCGATCCGCCACCCGTCAGCGAAGAGTAGCTGGAGCGCAGGAAAGCCGCGAGGACAAATGGGCCAGGGAGCCGGCAGGAAGCCGCGTTGACAGGGACGACGAAATCGAGAGCATTGCAGAAGATGATAATAGCCGGATAGAACCTCGCTTTAAGGCTCGCATTGATGATCGTTTTGTAGACAAAAGCAATAGGCAAGAAGAGGAGCTGGAAGATCGACTGGAAGACAGACTGGAAGGAAGACAGCAAGAGCGGAAAAGGGCCACCTCCGGTTATGCGGAGAGCTACCGGGTCCCGGGGCAGGATCAGGTCAGCGATAGCCGGGAGGATATCGCTTCCGTCGAGAGGGACGAAAGGAACGAGAGGAACGAGAGGAACGAACGGGCCCCTGAGGAGCCGGAGGAATACGTCGAGCAGCAGGACGAAGGCAATCAGACAGTCCTTCTGGACAAATTGGGCGGCTTATCGGCCCTCGGCGCTTTAGAGGTCATTCCGGTGGCCCTATTTCTGGCGCTGGTTATCGTTTTGGTTTTAACGTTCATTACAGGAAGCATTCCCGAGTTTCCCGGAGCTTTAGCATCGTCCATCCTGATCGTCACCCTTATCATATACGGAGCGGCTACGCTCCTGAAGGCGTGAATATGAGATACATTGTGGTCACAGGCGGGGTTATGAGCGGCCTTGGCAAGGGCATTACTGCGGCGTCCACCGGCAGGCTGCTCATGAACAGGGGCTATAAGGTTACAGCCATCAAGATCGATCCATACATCAATATCGATGCAGGGCTCATGAGCCCGTTCCAGCACGGGGAGGTCTACGTCCTCAAGGATGGAGGCGAGGTTGACCTCGATCTGGGCAATTACGAGCGCTTTTTGGACGTCGAGCTTACCCGCGACCACAACATCACCACCGGCAAGGTCTACAGCACGGTCATCGAGAAGGAGCGCAGAGGCGAGTATCTGGGCAAGACGGTGCAGATCATCCCCCATATCACCGATGAGATCAAGAGGCGCATCCGCCAGGTCTCAAGGGACGGAGGCTGCGAGATCTGTCTGATAGAGGTAGGAGGAACAGTAGGCGATATCGAGTCCATGCCTTTCCTGGAGGCCATGCGCCAGCTCAAGTATGAGGAGTCGGGCAACATCTTCTTCGTGCATGTCACACTCGCCCCCTCCACAACGGACGGAGAGCAGAAGACCAAGCCCACCCAGCACAGCGTGAAAGAGATGCGCCAGCTCGGATTGCAGCCGGACATGATTGTGGTGCGCTGCGAGAAGCCTCTTTTGGAGGAGACCAAGCACAAGATCGCCCACTTCTGCGATGTGCCCATGGATGCAGTCATCAGCGCCCACAATTCCGACGACATTTACCGCGTGCCCCTGCAGATGGAAGCGGAGGGCCTGGCCAGGTATCTGATGAAGGCCATGCGCCTCTTTCCCCTGGAGGAGAGAAAGGACTGGGACGAGTTTGTGAAGAAGATGGATGCTGCCCAGGGCTGTGTAAAGGTGGCAATTGTGGGCAAGTACACAGTCGGCTCGCAGTGCTCTGACCCCATGGAGGATGCTTACCTCTCCATCCGGGAATCCCTGAAGCACGCCGGCATTGAGGCTGGTGTGAAGATTGACGTGCAGTGGATCGATGCCGAGGAGCTGGAGCACGGCTCGGCTGACCTCATCTTGAGAGAGGCAGACGGCATTTTGGTTCCGGGCGGCTTTGGCTCTCGCGGGACTGAGGGCAAGATAAAGGCGATCCAGTATGCCCGGGAGATGAAAGTTCCCTATCTGGGCTTATGCTTCGGAATGCAATTGGCAGTGATCGAGTATGCCAGAAACGTCTGCGGCCTGGATGGGGCGAGCAGCTCGGAGTTTGGGGCCACGCCTCACCCGGTGATCGCTCTCCTCCCTGAGCAGGAGAAGATCAGGCACATGGGGGCCACCATGCGGCTGGGCAACTACCCGGCGCACCTGAAAGAGGGCAGCCTGGCGCACAAGATCTACGGCAAGACCGAGATAGTGGAGAGGCACCGGCACCGCTACGAGGTCAATCCCGCTTACATCGCCCAGATTGAGGAGAAGGGCATGATCTTCTC
>CAYXSJ010000052.1:0-14115 GCA_964467095.1 uncultured Methanotrichaceae archaeon | reverse complement strand
CATCGGTGGACACCTTCCTGCACTACTCTGAGGAGATGGCCAAGATCGAGCAGGCCGCTATCGGCGCGACCCCAGCCGTTCCTGCTTAGGACCGATTTCTCCTAATTTATTTTTGGAGGAGGAGCCATGGAAGATTATGCAAGCGCCAAAATAGAGACATTCGACGAGCTTGTAACCAAGCACACTCGGCGAGAACTAGAAGAACTGGCTCTGAAGTATGGTTTGGAAAATTTGGGTGGAACTAAGTCCCAGTTGGCTGAATACATCCTGGAGGCTATAAAAAAGCAAAAAGATGTGCCCAAATCCACACCGCTGATGAGTGCCAAAGAGGCATCTATGATCGAAAAACCGAAAATCGCAGCTAAATCGGCCGCCTTTGGCAAAAGGGGCGTTCTTGCCAAAGCCAATGCCATCGACAATAAAGCCGCAGATTTTAAGAAAGCAGGCAAAGAGATCCGTGATGAAGGCATCAGAGAGATGGCTTCAGCAGTAAAAGAGTTTCAGACTGCCGGCAGCATGATGGCCAAAAATATGCACTTCGAAGCTCAAAAGATGATCGAAGACGGCCAGAAGAGATTCAATCAGGGGCAAGTGGAGTTCAAGCGGTCGATCGATGCCCAGATCAAAGAGAATCTGGGTGCTGTAGGCAAGCTGCATTCAGGTGCCAGGGAGATTGCTCTCTCTCAAGAAAAAATGGCCCGCGAGTTCCAGAAGGCTGGGAAAAATATCCGAGAAGAGGGCGGCAGGAATCTGCAGAATGGTCTCGCCTTGTTCCGGCGTGATCTGGATTCCCAAATCAAAGAGAATCGGGAAGCCGTTTCCAGGCTGTATTCCGGGGCAAGAGTGCTTCAGGGAAGAGCCGCGTCTTTCCAAAATGAAATCCACAAATATCAAGAGCAAGACCTCAAGAACTATGTCAGAGATTTCTACTATGGGTAAATCCTTAGTAGAACTTTTTATTATTATTCATTCATGAAGGTGCTATGCGATGCAGTATATTGAGACACATCCCAGGAGGGTGAGAGGGGAAGCAGTCCACATGACCGCTTCTGAGAAAAAGGCTAGCGAGAAGGCTCACAATTCCGAGGCCGGATTAAATAATCCCAGCATTCAGGTGAGAATCAAGTCCCCGGCCAATATGGATTGCAGCTACGAGCTGATATCGGAGGATGCCAGGCATAAGGCCATCGAAGAGGCCTTCCTCACGCCGGAGGCAAATCATTTCATCAGCACTCCGGAAGTACTGGAGATGGAGAGCCGGCTGTCGCTTTGGCTTCAAGCAGGCTATCCCGTGCATCTGATTGGGCCTACGGGCTGTGGCAAGACCAGTCTGGCCGTACATGTAGCCAAAATTCTTGGTCGGCCCGTGGTCTGGATAAATGGTGATGAGTCCATAACCACATCCGATTTGATCGGCGGCTATTCTCAGATGCAGAGCGAAAGCGTGCGGGACAACTACGTCCATAATGTCTTCAAGACCAAAGACACCATGAAGATCGAATGGGTGGACAATCCTCTTTCCTTGGCCTGCAAGTACGGCTACACCCTCATATACAACGAGTTTTCCAGAACCAAGCCTGCATCAAATAACGTTCTACTATCCGTCTTTGAGGAAGGAATACTGGAGCTGCCAACCAAATTCGGAGAGGACAGATACATCAAGGTGCATCCTGATTTCAAGGCCATCCTCACCAGCAACTCCATTGAATATGCTGGAATTCACAGGCCGCAAGATGCGCTGCTCGATCGCATGGTAGGCATCTATGCTGACTACTATGGCTACGAGACAGAGGTCAGAATCGTAATGGAGCATACCGGTATCTCCCAGGACAGGGCAGAGAAAATCGTACAGGTGGTAAGATCGATAAGAGAAAAGCTCCCGGATGCCCAGAAGCCAGGCACAAGAGCCTGCATCATGATCGCCAAAGGAATGGAGACCTCAAAGGCTCGCGATGATTTAGTAATAGATTTCAAGCAACTGTGCATAGATGTCATAGCCAGCAAGACCAGCTCTCCAAGGGATATGGAAGAGAAGAAGAGACTGGTTATGGAGTCTGCGGCCTTTTAGGCTTAAGGATCGATATGCAACCATTAACTGCTGTAGTCGAAGAGGCTGAGGTTTATAAAATAAGCGATATCTTCAACAAGAAGCCTCCTGGGCTTGCATTCAATGAGACCGATGCTCTGGTCATCAAAGCCAGGATGCAGGACGGAAGACAGGTGGGAGCTACATTTTATTTTGCCCTCAAACCGGATGGGACTTTTGAGGAAGAGGCCTTAGGCAGAGATGCAGTCAAAGCCAGGAGGCATAAGCTTGCCTCATTTCTGCGCTACTACAGAATAGCCGACGAAGTAGATAAATATAAATTGAAAGAGGGAATTAAAGAATTTAAGGGAGAGAGCGTGGAAGTAATCCCCATCCACGGAGATCTCTCTATCTACATTCCTTAGGTGATCTCACATGACCGGTAAGCCAACGATTCAGGAAATTCTTGGAAAAGCAAACCAGGCAGCAGAAGCCATGTTGAAGAAGGGACTTGACAGCATCATCAGCCTGAACAGGAACCCGGAAGGCTGGATGGCAGAAGTGGAGGTGCTGGAAAGGAAATCCGTGCCTGACACACAGGATATTTTGGGAAGGTACGAGATGAAGTTCGATCCTGAAGGGGAGCTTCTCGGCTACAAGAGAATCATGCTGCGCAGAAGATCGGACATGGAGATGGTTGAGGAAGAGGTGTAGCTTCTTGGCAAGGAGGATTGTTAAGGCCGAGAAGAAGGTTCCTGACTCCTTGGGGAAGTATGTCTATTGTGTCATTCCTCATCTTAACGAGAGGGAGAGCTTTGGGAATCTCGGATTTGATGCAGAAGAGGTCTATACTCTGGACTACAGGGACTTAAGCCCCGTTGTCAGCGATGTGACCTACAGAGATTACGCTGTGGATGAGCAGGAAGTAGAGATCCACAGGAATGTGGTGGAACAGGTAATGCGAGAGCACAGCGTAATTCCAGTAGCCTATGGCATGGCATTCAAGAGCAAAAAATTGCTGCAGATTGCTATGAGTGCCGGCTATCAGGCCATGCAAAAGGCACTGCCGATTGTAGACAGCAAGGTGGAGCTTGGCATCAAGGTCTTTCTTCCTAAAGATCTCGAGCATATGGATTTTACTAGGCGAGAAGAAATCAGCACAAATTTCAGAGATAACCTCTTAGCTGTTTCCTCAGACAGCAAAAAGCTCAAGCTCTTCTCCGATCGCCTTATTTTAAACAGCTCCTTTCTTGTGGACAAAGGCCGCATGGATGAGTTCTCGGATCAAGTTGGCCAATTGACGGAAAAATACGATAATTTAAAGGTGCAGTACTCCGGTCCCTGGCCGGCCTACAACTTCGTGGATATCCATATCCTGGGAGGCAAACGAAGGGGGTTTCGCTAGATGTTCTTCATAGACGATATTCTGCTGCGATCGATTGGAGTATCCCTGCCGGGACTGGATATGATCTGGACGCTGGAACAGGTTCAGATGTTTGCCTTAAAAGGATACTACAATCCGGAAAAAATCAAGAATCAGATAAAAGAGACACGTCTGCTCTACGAATTCGGGGAGCTTGATCGCCAGGAATACGAACAGAAGAACTCGGAGCTCCTGCATAAGCTGGATGTGGCGCAGAAGGTTCTAGAGATGAACATCAGCTCAAAGATGGATATCCTGGGATAAGATATGGCCGATGAGGTTAAAAATGCGGAAAATTCCCCGGCGAAAGATGCGAAGAAATTTTGGCAGATTCTCCAGGAGATGGAAGATAACCATGAACATAGACGATCGTTTTCGGGAGCTATAGATTATTCCTGCTTCTTTCAAGCAGTTTATCGCGGCAGAGTACAAATGGGATTTGAGGATGAAAACAAAGAGACTATCTAATGGAGAAACGAGACTATGGCCCTTCTAAGCCAAAAGATCCTGGATAACAGGAGGCGTCAGCACGCCGTGGTAACTGCTCATAAGAGGAAGATTAGAGACGAGATCCGGCCTGCACTAATGCAGACAAAGCGAGCCTGGTTTGAGAGCTCTCGGCAGAGCAATCGAATGATAAAAGATAAATGGCATACTCAAAAGGCGAAGGTCAGCGATATGCAGCGAACACAAAAGCTGATTCATAAAGCCAAGATACTGGCTCACAAGAGGCGAATTCGCAGCGAACTGGCCAGCCGAAGGTGAGTGGGGGATTTAGATGAATTCATTGGCACCAACTAAAAGCCAGAATCTCGCCGATGTGATAGAAAGGATCCTTGACAAGGGCCTGGTAATCAATGCAGATATAGCCGTATCTGTGGCAGGCACGGAGCTTTTAGGCATCAAGATTCGGGCAGTCTTGGCTTCTTTTGAGACCGCGGCCAAGTATGGCCTGGAGCTTCCCGCAGGCACTAACCTGAATGCACCGGGCTGGAAAAATCTGGAGCGGCCGAAAGCTTGCTGTCCAGAATGCGGCAACCGCAGGGATGAGGAGAGCCTCCTTCATGAGGGCTGCCCAATCTGCGGCTGGTCAAGCCCGCAAAGCCTGCCTCTGATCCGGCCTGAGCCGGAAAAGTATGATTGATTTTGGAGGGAGAGCAAAATGGTCGAGGACATAAAAGATGACGACAAGAGCCGGAAAAAGCAAGATGAAGAGAGAATAGCACTACTGGAGAAGAGGATTGCAGAGCTGGAGAATTCTGCGAATACTGCAAATCCAGTCAGAATAAGCCAAACCAAAAACGTGGATAGCGGCATCGTGGATAGCAATATTCACGTTGGGGGACTGGTCGAGAACATGGTCGGCCAGTTTATTCCGGGACTGGGAGGAATACTAAAAGCCCTGGAGGCATCCAGCCCTGAGTTTCGTCAGAAGATTGCAGACACTGATGCTGAGATCAAGCACAGGATCGATGTAGGCTGGTCCAGCAAGCCGGTTGTAGATTATCATGTATCCACCAGGCCCATCAGGCGGGACCCGCGCAAGCCGGCCCCCAGGGTAGAGAGCGTGAGCATGCCGGCGCAAGGGCCGGTTCGTGAGCCTATTGTGGATGTATTGGAGGGAAAAGAGGGCGTCACAGTCATTGCTGAGCTTCCCGGCATCTCGGAAGAGGATTTGAATATAAAGCTTGATCAGGCCAGTCTGCATATATCTGCAGGGAAGTTCAGCAAAAAGATCGCACTGCCCCATGCAGCCAAAGACATCCTGGAGAAAAGCTACAAGAACGGCATACTGCAGATCAAGTTGAATTAAATTTGGAAGTACAATGGTCATCAATCTGGATGAAAAAAACCTGAAAAACGGCCTTCTAGGGTTAGTAGTGGCACTGGTCGAGATCGTCCAGGAGCTTTTAGAGCGCCAGGCCATGAGGAGAATTGAGGGTGGAAGCCTCTCCGATGCCGAGGTGGAAAGGCTTGGACAGTCTCTATGCGAGCTTTCCGAGTCTCTGGAGAAAATAAAAACGGATAATGATATAGAAGATGCTGTACTGTCGGTTCGGGATGGCCTGGACGAAGCGGCAGATGAGCTGCTGGAGAAGTTCATAAATCCAGAGACATGGCTGGATAATTATGAGGAGGAGACTTAGCAAATGGCAGAAGAGGCCAGATATCTGTACTCCGTCGCCAAGACGGCAATTGAAGAGAATCTGGGCGAGATTGGAATTGAGAAAAGAGAGGTCTTCACCATACCTTACAAAGACATAGCGGCAGTGGTCCACTCATGTCTCCCCCAGGCTTACGACACCAAAGACCGGGCACGGGCTGAGGAATGGATCCTGGAACACAGTTATGTGATAGACCAGGCTATGAAGAGGTTCGGATCGATATTGCCCTTCTCCTTTGATGTGATTTTGAAAGGGGACAATTCTGCAATTGTCGAGTGGCTGGAAAAGAATTACCAGATTCTCCACAAAGATCTGGCAAAATTAGAGGGAAAGGCGGAGTACGGCATTCAGATATACTATAATTATGATGATCTGGCCGGCAAAATCCTGGAGGACGACGCTGAGCTGAAGGGCATGAAGAGCCGCATAGAGAAAGAGAGCAAAGGAACTGCCTATCTGCTAAAGAAAAAATTAGATCAGAAGCTCAAGAGCCTGACACCCCAAAAAGCCGCCGTGCTGGCAGATCGATCTCTAGCGAAGATCAGAACTCTGGCCGACGAGCTGAAGATGGATGACAAAAAAAGAAAAGCGGAAAGCTGCAAGGGCCTTTCACTCCTGGCCTCTTACACCTGTCTTGTCAGTAATGAGAATGTACAGCCGTTGGGGGAGACTTTGGATGAGATCAACCACCTGGAGGGCTTCCGGGTTCGGTTTACCGGCCCCTGGGCACCATTCAGCTTTGTCGACTACCGGGAGCTGTCGTGATAGCTGAAAAGCGAGATCCAACAATCGATAAAAGGCACCATCCGGAGATAAGTGCGCCCCCGGGCAAGGAGGCATGGCAGTGAATCCGGAAAGAGAGAGCAGTCTGGTGGAAATTGTGGATCGGCTCCTCAATAAAGGAGCGATTATAAATGCCGATCTGATCATATCCGTAGCTGGAATACCCCTCATCGGGCTGAACCTGAGGGCTGCCCTGGCCAGCATGGAGACCATGCTGGAATACGGGATCATGGAAGACTGGGACAAGAGCAGCCGGGAATTGTACGCAAGCCAGGAGACGCACCTACCTCTTTTTCCGGGCGAGCAGATACTCTATAAGGCCTTCGGATATATTTGGCAGGATGAGGGCCTTATCAAATGCTGGGTGCCCGGCATCTGGAATATCACCAGCGAGAGGCTCATCCTTTGGGTCAAGGCCCCAGGCAAGGCCATCTTTGAGACGCCTCTGGAAAGCCTTCGTGTATTCAGGGTTCCTGCATCTCATGAAGTGAGACGGGAGCTGGAACTGAATTTCCCTGGGGGGAGAGCCCGCATATCCCTTTCGGAAAGAGATGAGTTCGAGGAAGCGCTGGCCAGGGCAGAGGGAGAGAGGGTGGCAATGGAAGTGCAGATTCAAGATCTTTGAAATTCAGTCCAGGCACTTCACCTCAATATCGCTGGCAATCTTGGGCAGCATATTGTGCGAGGCCCCGATGAATAGCAGCCCCGTCTCGCCCTCCTTTAAAGATGCATCAATTGCCCTGGCAATGAATGTATCCCGATCCTCCAGCAGCTTATCTTTGACCTGATTGTATCTCTCTTCCGCGGCTCTCCTATCCTCATCCGTCTTGGCCTGCAGAAGGGCTTTGATGTAGCCGAACTCCTGCCGGAGCAGATCGGCGCTTTCCGTTGCCTCAATCCTGGCTCCCCTGTCCATGAGCTTTTGCACAATCTGATAGTTCCTGCTGCCTTTGGCCGCTGTCTCTCGCACAATTCGCTCACCAAGAGCACCCGCGCAGGGCAGGCCATCCTGATAGATGCGCAGCTTTCCCATGTCCAGGCCCAGGCCCTCCACCTCTGTTTCCAGCTCCAGCCAGAAGCTCTCAATCTTCTTTTGGTTTTCCTGCCAGCGCGCCCTTCCCAATGTTGATATGCCGGCTTTTTCAAGACCGGAGCTAGCCGAGCCCATGTCTGTCGGCGCATGGACGATTCTGACCACTATGAGCTTTCTCATAATCTATCCCCGCTCCACCTGTTCCCGTTCTACCTGTTCTCGCTCCCCTTTTTTCCTGAACCACATGCGCATCTCGTAAACCTCCTCGTCGCTCCTCTTCTCAGTATCAAATCCCATCTTCTCAAAGAGCCGCACCATGGATCTATTCTCCACCAGCACCTCTCCCGAAAATCCGAGCAGGCCCTGCCTTTTCGCAAGGTAAATCAAATAAGAGAGAAGCTCTCTGCCCACTCCCCGCCCCTGGAATTTGTCTCTTACCACCAGTGCGACCTCTGCCGAGTGCATGTCTGAGTTCAGCTCATACTGCCCCAGGCCAATGATGATCTCCTTTTCCTTCTCCACAATCGTGGCCAGGATCTCCATCTTTTTGCTGTAATCCACGGCCACGAAATCCTGCAGCCTTTTGTGCGGCATGTCTTTTCGAGCGGAGAAGAAGCGCTTGTACAGGCTCTCCTCGGATAGATCATAAAAGAAGTCCTTAAGCAGCGACTCGTCTGTAATCTTGGCAGGCCGGAGGAGCAAATTGAGTCCTTTGCGAGTGGTCCTGTAGATCTCCAGCTCCTCTGGATAAATGCCCTTCTCTCCCGGAATGAAGACCTGATCTTTATAGATGAGAGTCCTCTTCCTGGCCGTTTCCATCAGCCAGGGCCGGAACTTGGGATGAGCGATGGCGATGAGATCCATAGCTCGCTCCCGAATGTTCTTGCCGTGCAGATAGGCAATTCCATACTCAGTTACCACATAGCGAACATCGCCTCGCGTCAGAGTGACTCCTGCACCATCCTGCAATACAGGAACAATTCGAGAGACGCTCTCATTCAGGGCTGTGGAGGGCAGGGCGAGAATGGTCTTTCCTCCCGGTGCCATCACTGCCCCGCGCATGAAATCCGCCTGTCCGCCGATGCCGCTGTAGAAGGTGCCGCCCAGCGACTCTGCCGTGGCCTGGCCGGTCAGATCCAACTCCATGGCGCTATTGATCGCGGTCATGAGCCGGTTTCGCGAGATTATGAGGGGATGGTTGGTGTAATCGATCCTTTTGAATTCCACAGCAGGATTCTCGTCCAGAAAATCGTAGGTCTCCCGGCTTCCCATGCAAAAGGAGGCAACCGTCTTGCCGGGATTGTGTGTCTTCTTGCGATTGGTGACGACCCCTTTTTTCATGAGATTGACGATGCCGTCGGACAGCAGCTCCGTGTGAACTCCCAGATCCTTTTTATCCACCAAATTGGGCACCACCGCATCCGGAATCAGCCCGTAGCCCACCTGAATGGTCGAGCCGTCTTCGATAATGCTTGCCACATATCTTCCAATCCTCTGCACAATGTCGCTGGGCGCTTTGACGGAATACTCCAGCAGCGGCTCATCATAGGGCAAAAGGAAGTCTATGTCTTTTATATTTATGAAGCCATCGCCGTGCGTGCGGGGCATGTTCACATTGACCTGGGCTACCACCAGATCAGCCATCTCTACGGCAGATTCGACCACATCCACGCTTATTCCCAGGCTCAAATAGCCGTGCTTATCGGGAAGAGAGGTCTGGATCAAAGCCACGTCTACGGGTATCAGCTCCGACCGGAAGAGATCGGGAACAACGGAGAGGAAGACGGGCGTGTAGTCTGCTGCTCCGCGGTTAACGGAATTTCTGGTGCTGTCGCCCACAAAGAAGGAGTCAAGCCGGAAGTTCTCCTGAAACTTCTCATCGGTGTAAGGCGCGACACCTAGCGTCCAGACGTGGATCAGCTCGGCATCGAAGAAAGCCTTGGGATGGTTCCTGACATAGTTTACCAGAGCAGAAACCAGGTACTGGGGTTCGCCGCAGCCCGTGCCGATAAAGATTCTATCCCCTGCATGGATGTGAGAGAAGATCTCTTCCTCTGAGGCAAACTTTTCAGGATGGAGCTTCTTAAACTCTTCCAGGAGCGTCTTGTCTTTCATTTTAATTCCCTACCACTCAAAATCCTTTAAGATATGCTGCATAATCAGCCTGACGCTCTGAAAAGAATTCTTATAGAGGCAGAAGAGGGAAAGATATGGAAGATGGAATAGACTTGGAGAAAATAAAGTGATGAATAGAATGGCAGACGTCTTGATCTATGGGGCAGGAGCCATTGGCTCGTTCATGGGATATCTTTTCTCAGAACCCCCTCCGGCACAGGATGGAAGAATAGAGAACGTGGCACTCTTAGGGAGAGAGAGCCATATAAATCGAATAAAAGATCTTGGACTGCAGATAGACCTTCCCGAAGGCAGAAAGGTTGTGCAGTTCAAACACTGCTTTAGTTGCCTGGAAGATCTCACAGCCTCTGATTTTTATCCAGATATCGTAATAGTATGCGTTAAGACCTACTCTCTGCCCCAGGTATGCGATGAATTGAGAGAGTCGGGCCTGCTGCAAGGGCGGCTGAAGAACTCCCTCTTCATACTGCTAATGAACGGCATGGGAAACAGGGAAGCCTTTGATGAGCTGAATCTGCCCGATTCTCTAGTACTGGAAGGCATCACATCCCTGGGAGTCAAGTTCTCAGAGGACGGCATAGTTGAGCTGAAAGGAAAGGGAAAGACCATTTTAGAGGATAAAATTGACGAGGACAATAAAAAAACCCTGATTGAAAGGTTTTTGGAGAAAGGCTTTGAGATGGAATTCGCCCAGGATTTCAAAGAGCATCAATACAGCAAGCTCTTCGTCAACTCTGTGATCAACCCCATAACCGCTTTGGCCCGCCAAGAGAACGGGATTGTTCTCTCAACAGTACTTAAAAACACCTTGGAGAGCGCGCTCAGAGAAGCGGTGAACGTTGCCGCAATGGAAGGCATTACGCGGGATGAAAAAAGTGTTATTGAAGCGGCTTATTCCGTAGCCGAGAAGACAGCCGGCAATACTTCCAGCATGCTCCAGGATGTTTTAAAAGGGAGGATGACAGAAATTGATTCCATAAACGGCTACATCATTCGGCTGGCAAAAAAACATAAGATGGTGGTTCCCGTAAACGAGGCGCTATACGGATTGGTAAAATCAGCTACCTGCGGCAAGATTAAATGAATACTCTATTTGGATCTCGCCCCGATCTCACCCCCCACCTGAAACATCTCCGGCCAAGTCCCCCACTGCCCAGGTCTTCTATTCTCCTTGATCCAGCGCTTCTCCCTGGTCGAGCACCTCTCCACCTGGCCGCTGCACTCCATTATCTCAGATCTTTCCTCAAGCCGCTTGATGATCATATCTTCAACATCAGAAGGCCGTGCACGAAAGACCTCTGCCAGGATCTCTTTTGCCGTCTCCAGCTCCAAAGCTGCAGCATCATCTGCCGAAAAAACAGGCTTAATCAGATGCTTTCTCGATCTTCTACTGCACTTGGGTAATCTTGCCATTGCAGGCAAATAGTACGTGTAAGGATAAGTAGTTTTCCTGAAAAAAGATTGTGGAAAACATTATTTACAATTAGGAAAGTATGAATAACATACAATATGGTGAATGAGTCATTTTGAGTTTTATCCATCGATTCCACACTCAAAAGCCTGATTATAACCAATCGTTCATCGACGAGGCCCATATCGTCTTTGCCGCAAGGTTTTCATATAGCGGCTCAGGAAATGATTAATTGTGAACGCTTTCGACAAGCTTCATGACCGGATCAGAGCAAAGCTACTGGAAGAGTCAATCCTCGAGCCGACACAACCGCAAGAAGAGGCCATTCCTGCCATCCTCTCCGGAGAAAATGTGCTGCTCATCGCGCCGACAGGCACGGGAAAGACGGAGGCAGCCAGCCTTCCCATCTTTCACAAGATTCTCTCCAGCGAGCGCAAGGGCACGCTAGCGGTCTACATCACGCCGCTTCGTGCCCTGAACCGGGATATGCTGCGCCGGTTTCACGAATGGGGAGAAGCACTTCACATCACCGTAGCCGTTCGGCACGGCGATACCAGCCAGGCAGATCGCAGAAAACAGGCCCTAAAGCCGCCGGATCTCCTGATCACTACCCCGGAGACGCTGCAGGTGATGCTGACCGGCAAGCTCCTGCGCCAAAATCTCTCCACCGTCAAGATGGTTGTGGTAGATGAGGTGCACGAGATGGCTTCTTCCAAGCGCGGCTCGCAGCTGGCCGTGCTCCTGGAAAGGCTGGCGGAGCTTGCCGGCGAATTTCAAAGGATAGGGCTTTCCGCCACAGTCGGTTCACCAGAGGCCGTGGCCAGGCTGCTCGTGGGAACGAAAAGAAGCTTCAAAATCGTCCAGACGAATGTGGAGAGAGCGAGCGACTTTCGGGTAGTAAGCCCCATCCCAAGTCGAGGGGACTATGCCATGGCGACAACCCTGGAGTGCGACCCGCGTCTGGCGGCGCAGATTCGCTTCATCCGGGAGACGGTGAGCAATAAAAAGTGCCTCATCTTCGTTAACACCCGGCAGGCGGCAGAGGTCCTGGGCTCCAGGTTCCGCCAGCTTAACGAGCCCATCGGCGTGCACCACGGCAGCCTCTCTGTGGAAGCGCGAGTGGAGGCAGAGGAGGCTTTTAAGGCCGGCGAATTACGGGGCTTGATCTGCACATCTTCCATGGAGCTGGGAATTGACATTGGCGATGTGGATCACGTCATCCAGTACAGCTCGCCGCGTGAGGTATCGCGACTGCTGCAGCGTGTCGGCAGAGCCGGGCACAAGATAGGCCTCATCTCTTCCGGGACAATCATCGCCACCTGTGCCGATGACGTGGCTGAAGGATGCGCCATTGCCCGCGGGGCGGCAGCAGGCGAGCTGGAAGCCATCCTGATTCATGAGAAGCCTGCGGACGTTCTGGCCAACCAGATTGTGGGACTGGAGATGGATTTCGGAGACATTGCCTCTGAAAAAGCGCTGCAGATCGTCACCAGGGCCTATCCCTTCCGGCAGCTCACCGGGGAAGAGATGGTGGGAGTGGTCGGCCAGATGGAGGAGAACCGGCTGGTGCGGCTGACAGATAACGGAGTCCTGCAGAGGACCCGCAAGGCGCGGGAGTACTACATAGAGAACCTCTCCATGATTCCGGATGAGAAGAGGTACAATGTCTATGACATCGTGGGCCGCAGATCGGTGGGAACCCTGGATGAGGCCTTTGTCATCAGCTTCGCTCAGCCGGGAGCCACGTTCGTCACCAAGGGAGAGATCTGGGAGATCACTGAGATCGAAGAGAACGAGATCAAGGTAGTGCCCATTCACCGAAGCGGTGAGATTCCCAGCTGGACGGGAGAAGAGATTCCCGTTCCCTTCGCTGTGGCCCAGGAAGTAGGACGCATGCGCCGGGAGATCCGGCAGGTGCTGGAAAGTGAAGGCTGTGGAGGGGGCAGAAGAGAAGGCAACGGCAGCGACGGAACCGATCTGGCCCTGGCCATGCTGCAGGGAAAGTACCCGCTAGACGGAGAAGCGGCAGAGGAGCTGGTCGATCTCATTGCCAGGCAGATGGAAAAGAACCTGCCTGTTCCCGATGAATCGCACATCGTGGTGGAGAGCGGCGGAGAGGGAGCCATCATCAACGCCTGCTTCGGCCACAAGACCAACGACACCCTGGGCCGCGTCATCACCTCCGTTCTCTCCGCCCGATTCGGGAGCAGTGTAGCTCTGCAGATTGATCCCTACCGAATTGAGCTGACGCTGCCCAAGGCCCTCTTAGCCGAGGAGATCAAGAAGCTGCTCCTGGAGCTGGATCCGACCTATGTGGAGCCCATCTTAGAGATGACTCTCAAGAACACCACACTTTTGCGCTGGAAGATGGTGCACGTGGCCCGCAAGTTCGGGGCCTTCTCTCGAGATATAGACTATCAGAGGGTGAGCATGGCCAAGCTCCTGGCCGTCTTCGAGGGCACGCCCATGTACCGGGAAGCCTTGCGGGAGATCTACCACGACCGGCTGGACATCGAGCGAACGAAGTGGGTTTTGGAGAAGATCCGGGACGGCTCGATCGAGGTTGTCACCAGCGGGCTTTCGCCCATTGGTACAAGCGGCCGGGGCGGGGGCCGGGATGTCACCTCTCCTGAGCACGCTGACGCCGCAGTCATTGACCTCTTAAAGAACCGCATCATGAACGACCGGGTCCTTTTGTTTTGCGTGAACTGCAAGAAATGGAAGAGCATGCGGCAGGTTGAGAGAGTGCCAGAGCAGCCCGAGTGCCCCTTATGCGGATCACGCATGGTTGCGGCCTTGAAACCCTGGGAAGAAGAGGAGATCAAAATAGTCAAGAAGCCGGAGAAAAAGAAGACAGCCGAGGACAGGAAGAGGACGAAACGGGTCTTCCGGAATGCCAATTTAGTCTTGAGCTACGGCAAGACCGCTGCCATAGCGCTGGCCAGCAGAGGGCTGGGGCCGGATACGGCGGCGCGTGTGGTGGGAAAGAGGCAGAGGGACGAGCTGGAGTTTTACCGGGACATCCTTAAGGCAGAGAGGGAATACGCCAGGACGAAAAGGTTTTGGGGATGATCGCTGTAAAAAAGGTGCGATGATGAACAGCCGCTTGCAAAGCAGGCCACCCACCGAAAGAAGCGC
>CAYXSJ010000051.1:3471-14210 GCA_964467095.1 uncultured Methanotrichaceae archaeon | reverse complement strand
TCTGGAGCCTTCCACCAGTCCATGTTGAGCCATAAATCACCACTTCCAAGGTCCTCATGAATATAAATGGTATTCACATTATAAGTTGTTTTGAGCCACTTCTGCATCCTCTCTACATTCTCTACATCTCGATCATTCTTTTTCCCGAGATAGACCTCTGTATATGCATGACCTCCAGTATCCGGACTGTAGGCTAGTACTATGCGCGGCGTCCCTCCAATGCTATCGACGAGCGAAGCCAACAATATGGAGAAATCATCACAATCACCCTTTCCAGACCCGCCAAATTCACGTCCCCTTTTCAGGGTATAGTTTGAATACTGGTACAAATCCGAGCCGCCTCTCGGATCGCTGACAAAGATCCAATTGCCAACCATATAATCGTAAATAGAACAAATCTGGTCTATTCTTTGAGCTCCAGATCCCTTGCCCACTAATCTGAGCGCTTCATCTCTGACCGAAGGATTGTCGATATCTATCTTCTTATTGATTTCATCTTTGATGGAATCAACAGCTCTTACGGTTTTATTGCCTGTCGATGGCCCTGTGGGAGGAGCTATTGTAGAGATTGATGTAGTAAAAGAGATCACTTCTGTGCCCTTGTATTCGGTTATATTGGCGTAGCCAACAGGCTCTTCGCCATCGGGGCCAACGGCATAGGCTACCTCCGTGCACGCTGTGGGATGTGCTAAAATCAGTATCGCCATGGTGAGGATTAGACAGGGGTATAGCCTCATGTATATTAGTGATATTTTAGTGCGTTTTTCATATTTAATGGTTGTGTATCTTCACCTGTATCTTCACCTTTTAGTCTTTACATAGTCGCAATTTAGGCACTATCACTCCGAAGGAGGTGTCTTAGCATCTTGTTTTAAAGAATCTGTCTTTCCAAGCAAATATCCGACTATTGTCCCAAGTAGACCATACATGGGAGCGATCTGCTCGCTAGAATATCCTGCCGTCATTAGAAATAATCCCGCAGTGACAATTACAGTTACAGTAAACACTTTGGTCGCTTCTTGGCTCCATCCTTTTGTCTTAAGTGCTATTACTCCTGAGAACAATGATAATACTGCTCCATATGCCAATATGTAAATACTCATCATTTTAGCATATTCTATTTGCTCTGAATGAACATCTACATTATCATTTGAATTTGTTACTAATGGATCTGACGGGGCGGATGGGGTAAAATTGTTGAGGTTTGATAATGTATCAACTTGATCATTAGTGGTTTGAGACACATCCACTCCAAGAACCTCAGATGTAATCATTAGAGCTAAAAATACATATAATATAGCAGCGTTTATCTTCATATTTACCTCTCGCTAACTGTCATCGATTGTGTGGTTATCACTTTTATCCTGGATCAATAGCTTTAGAACAGGCATACGAAAAATCGTAATGAAGAGCCTTTAGAATTCGGCATTTCGCGTCCCACGCATTTCGATAATTTGGTTTGAAACATATGGTTATATCATAGGCTACCAAAGAATCATTATACTTGCCTAATTTAAGGAGCGTGTTGCCTTTACCATACCATAAATCGGCATTTAAACTAGCATCACTCGGGCTCAATTTAATTCCTTCTTCATAGCATCTGAGTGCATTCTCGTATTTCTCGTAATCGTTATTAGGCTCATTATAATAGCAATTCCCCGCCTTTAAGTAATATTTTGCATTAGGATACTCAGGGCAATTTGCGTCACCGGGCCATATATGTTCGGGGGTTAACCCAGTTGAGAAGTTGATCACATTAGCTGTATCTGGATTAAATGGTATCAAACTCGATTCTGTAATGTTATTCTCCTTAGATGATTGGTTGATAGATATTGTTATTAGTGGATCTGGCGGGGAAGACGGAGTAAAATTGTTGAGTTTTAATGATGGATTGATCGGTGATTCTTTGGTTTTACTATCCCTCGCGGATTGGTTGATAGATTTGTCTATAGATATAGAATAAGCAACCCCTATCGATGATGTGGTAACAGAAACTACATCAGCGCCCTTGTATTCGGTTATATTGGCGTAGCCAACAGGCTCTTCGCCATCGGGGCCAACGGCATAGGCTACCTCCGTGCACGCTGTGGGATGTGCTAAAATCAGTATCGCCATGGTGAGGATTAGACAGGAGTATAGCCTCATGTATATTAGTGATATTTTAGTGCGCTTTTCATATTTAATGGTTGTGTCAATTTGATTCGCCGATTCGCCTAAGAAACGAATATGGTAACCAGGCAGTAAAATGACATAGAAAGCATCGATGAATTTGCAATTCGCACCTAAAGAAGCTCTCGTGGTGGATCTGGGCGAGGAATGGAGGAAGGCAGAGAGGCTGGCAGATGACGCGGATTGAAGATGAAGATTATGCCCTATTCTTGAGGGGCTCGTTCAGACATTTAGATTCAGAGAACTATTGTCATTGAAAGCAGAAAAAAGATGGCATGCAGGCTCAACGAGCCTTTCTTTGCTCTCTGATCTTCCGGCACGTCTCAAATCCCCTTTCGTCAAGCTCATACGTAGTTTCGCCGCCAGCAGGATGTTTTTTTATGTATCCAAGGGCGATGAGTTCACGTAAGGCCCTCCTCTCTACGCGGATCCAATCGACATAGGTTTTGATTTCCTGGTCCATCCTCCTTCAAAGATTTGGCATCATCTTTGCTATCTGTAAGCACTGCAAGAATGGCCTCCTGGTTCATAGTGTCCCCCTCAATCTAATCGATGTGATGGTAATTCTCCCTCTCAGTGTGCCTACAGATATATTACCAGAATGAAAAAGGTCAAATGCGAGGGCGATTTTAGGGGATGGCATTGAAGGACCTGGCGGAGCTGCAAGACTCATGACTGAGCAAAATCGCAAGTACATAACGAAGGAGATCGGCAAGCTTCTATCCGATATCTGGCGGATCAAGAGGCTGGCTGCATTCATGATACACAAAACCGAGCAGGTGGGATTTAGACACTCAACCAGACATGATTATAGGGATAATAGCTTACATCTACTGATGC
Source organism: uncultured Methanotrichaceae archaeon (assembly GCA_964467095.1). Classification (GTDB taxonomy): domain Archaea; phylum Halobacteriota; class Methanosarcinia; order Methanotrichales; family Methanotrichaceae; genus Methanothrix. Next base: position 11,201 of record CAYXSJ010000051.1, on the reverse strand, counting down.
GGATCTTTGGCTCGGAGACGGGTCTCAAGCCCGCCTGCCGGGCAACTTCGATAGTCTTTTCAAAAGCAGTTGCTGAAACATGGATCTTGGGCTCAACAATAAGCAGCTTTCCTTTGGGCTTGAGCACGGATGCAATCTCCTTCAGGAACGTTTCAGCACTGGGAACTTCATGAACCATGTAGAAAGCCAATGCAAAATCGATCTTCTCGGATATGCCAATTAGGTCCGGATAGCTCTTATGGGTGACAATCCTTGATTCCAGTCCCTGTCGGGCCGCTTTTTCCCTCACGATTTGGAGCATCTCTTCCTGGACATCAACTGCAATGACCTTTCCCGATTCACCTACCATCTTTGCCATGGCGAGAGAAAAAGTACCAGGCCCGCAGCCAACATCGAGCACAGTCTGGCCAGCTTCTATATACACGCCCAGGATCTTTTGGGGGTTGTGGATGAGCCTGCGAATCGGATTATCCAAAGCAAAGGCATGCTTCCAGGAACAGATGCGTGATGAATCGCTCATTTAGCCCTCCGGCACTTTGATCATCCCCGTCTTACCCTGGCACTTCTTTTTCAGCTTATCCATTAGTCCCGAAACCCTCTCCTTGGTCTGCTCGGTCGCCGCCGGGTCCCGTTCAAAGGAGACATTCAGGACATCGCCCTCCCTGCACCCGTCGGGCAGCAGAGAGAGAGGGAAATTGAGCTTGAACTCGCCCTTATCCCCCAGCAAAAGGACCGCCAATTCTCCTTCGACCTGATCTATGACATCTTTCATTTTCAGCACCTCACGGCAGATGACATATCGCGCATGGCACATACCCATGCGCCCGGGCATGTTGCCGAAGGGTGAATATAAAGGCCTCACTTTGACTCTCTGGAATTAGCGAAAAGCCCAAAGTTTATTTCCCTCCTACCAAAATAACCCCTTCAATGCCCTCCCCCGTCCCCTTCGCCAGTGAAGACGTCTACCAGCCTGTTGAGGATACCTATCTCCTCTTAAGAGCCGCCCTGGCCGAGGCCAGGCGCAGGGACCTGGCCCTGGAGATCGGTTGTGGCAGCGGCTTTATCTCCCAGGAGCTGGCCCGACGGGTGCGTTGCCTCATCGCCACAGACATAAATCCCCATGCCGTCCTGGCGCCCGGTCCAGGGGAATTGAGGCCATCCGAGCAGATTTGTTCCGGGGTATCAAAGGAAAGTTCGACCTGATACTTTTTAATACTTCCTCCCTTCCCACCCGGCCCGAGGAGCTGACGGCGGTTGGATAGACCGGGCGCTGGATGGGGACTCAGCGGCCGGGAGACGGTGGACAGATTTAAATGGGACCTGAGGATAATGCTACGATCTTCAGGCCCGCAGTCCGTCTCTGCGATCAGATAGATTCGGTTTTCTTTTCATTTTTGATATTATTATTTGATCATACTGATGCAGTCCTTGCATTCTACAGGATATATCTGATCTCTCTAACAATTGTTTAGAATATAACTTCCTTATTTTTTATTCTTAGTTATTATAACAAAAAACTATATATAACACTCCAATATTAAGACTAACTAAAAATTAAATTAAGGATGTGATAATGTGAACTCGGGAGATCTGCCAATAAAAGGAGGCCTGACTGCAATCCTTCTGGCCTTCTTTGCCGCAGCTCTGCTATGTGGTCCAGCAGGTGCTGCCTCAGAAGAAGAGATCAATCAAGCAATTTCAGACGGCCTGGAATGGCTGGTCTCAAAGCAAAGCCAGGATGGCTATTTCGGCGAAGAGTATGGTTATGCATTAACTGCAAAGACATCATTTGCCGTTCTGAAGCTGGAAGAGTATGCTTTTGAAAGTGGATACGCAAGTCCCTTCGATCCCAGCTACAAATATGCACAGAATGTAACAGACGGCTTGAACTACATCTTCAGCAGAGCTGTGGTCATGGATACCGACGGAGATGGCATTGAAGATGCATTATTCTTCGGAGAGCATCTGGTATATGAAACCAGCATAGCCATGATGGCCATCGGCGCCAGTCAGGCACCGGATAAGACGGTTGCAGCTCTTGGATCGCCGGTAGATGGATGGAGCTTCAAGAAGGTTGAGCAATACGCTTTGAACTACCTCATCTACACACAGCAATCCAACGGCGGTTGGGGCTATCACCATGGGGAGATGTGGAGCGATAATTCGAATACAGGATATGCCGTTCTCGGATTGATGTACTCTCAGAACAAATTTGGCTTGACCATACCGGAGAACGTCACAAATGGCCTGAACAACTGGATCGATTACATCCAGTGTGATGAAAATGGCGGATCCGGATACGAATCGCCATGCAATTGGGTAAATATTTTGAAGACCGGCAACCTGCTCTATGAGATGGCAATTGTGGGAGATACATCCGATTCTATCAGGGCTATGGCTGCTATAAGCTACATTGAAAACCACTGGAATGATGCTAATTGGGATCCAGGATGGATGGGTCCCGGTTGGGTTGAATGGCAATGGCCTGAATTCCAGACAACTTATACCATGATGAAGGGCTTCGAGTCGATGGACATCAAAGAGATAAATGTTTCAGGGACAAATATTGACTGGTACAGTGTGGTCTCCACAGCCATTGTCAACTCTCAAAATGCTGACGGAAGCTGGAATTATACTTCCTGGGGAGACGAGCTCCTCTCAACTGAATGGGCGCTTTTGACCCTGGAAAAGACCGTAGAAAAGCCAGTTGTCGATGTGAGTGTCGATATCAAACCGGGATCATGTCCGAATCCTCTGAACCTCAAGGATAAAGGTGTTCTGCCGGTGGCCGTTCTTGGAACATCCGAATTCAATGTGACCGACATAGATCCGCTTTCACTCAAGATGAGCAGAGAGGGCGTTGACGGTGTTGTAGTCCCAAGCATTAGGTACAGCTATGAAGATGTGGCCACTCCGTTCGAAGGTGAGCTGTGCGATTGCCATGATCTTAATGGAGATGGATATGTCGATCTTACAATTAAATTCGATGCCCAGGCAATTGTAGGAACCCTCGATCTCGCAAAAGTCACAGGACAGACGGTGCCGCTCATTCTTGCAGGCAATTTAAAGGAAGAGTACGGAGGCGCATCTATTAAAGGCCAGGATTGCATAAGAGTCTCAAAGAAATAGAAAAGGCCGCGGATAAAAGGCTCAATCGTGCTATTAGGTTTTCTGCCAGGATAAGGCCTCCTGGCTAGATAATTTTTTCATGACAAAACTAAAAAGGCCAAAGCTTAACTTCCGTCAACACAAAAATACCTTTTATCCCATGCCCTTCCCTTCCTCCGCCCCTACCTCCGCCTATGATCCGGAAGACGTCTACCAGCCTGCTGAGGATACCTATCTCCTCTTAAGAGCCGCCCTGGCCGAGGCCAGGCGCAGGGACCTGGCCCTGGAGATCGGTTGTGGCAGCGGCTTTATCTCCCAGGAGCTGGCCCGGCGGGTGCGTTGCCTCATCGCCACAGACATAAATCCCCATGCCGTCCGGTCGGCCAGAGCCAGGGGAATCGAGGTCATAAGAGCTGACCTGTTCCGGGGTATCAAAGGAAAGTTCGACCTGATACTTTTCAATTCACCATACCTGCCAACCCAGCCGGAAGAGCGAACAGGTCAATGGATAGACTATGCTCTGGACGGTGGAGAGAATGGCCGGCAGACGGTTGATCGATTTCTTAAGGATCTGCCGGGGCATCTGCAGCCCAAAGGCAGGGCACTGCTGCTTATATCCAGCCTGACTGGCCTCACAGAGGTTCAGGAGGCGGCAGTTGCCGCTGGACTGACCGCAAAGATGGTGGCCGGCGAGAGAAGCTTTTTCGAGCAGCTTTATGTGCTCAGGCTGGAAGTCGCGCATTAGCACATAAAAACTATTTTGAATCCTGTCTATGAAAATTTTTTTGCATGAAATAGTGCCTAACGATTTTTAAACATTTTTAAATGTTAAAAAAAAAAAATGTCACCCCCAGACTCTTCCTGAAAAACCACAACTCTTTGATGAGACGTAGTTATTTGCCAAATGTGAGCAATTTTGCTCTGCATACATAACCTTATATGTCCGAAGATCGAGCAAGAAGTTGAAACTGTCAGCAAATTTCCACAAACGGTGATGAGATCCATGAAGCTGCGAGTAGTCAGTTCCAAAAGTGAGATAGATGATCTAAACAGGAATGAGCAGATGGTGCATCTGGCATTCCGGGCAGCGAACACCGATGTTTTCAGGCTCCTCCAGAACTGTCCCCGCGTCAGGATGGTTCAGGTCCCCTCCTCCTACCGCAAGACCTTATCCAAAGCCAGTGAGATGTTCCTGGCCATCCAGGGTGTGGAGCTGGTTGAGGGCGATGTTTGGGGCCACCGAAAGGACATAGACGAATACTACAACATTGATGAAATGATCATGAAAAGAATTGATCGGCTGCGTGCCTGCGGCGCCAATGAAAACGACATTGCCAGCGCTGTCTCCAGGGAGACCAAGCTCTCCCGTGAGCTGGTAGCCTATCTCATTAAACAGAGATCGTAATAATGATCAATCAGTGAGGGAAGACGAATCAGTGACATCAGACGTCGGCCTGGACTCAAGCAGGCCGACAAGCTTCTCCAGCACATCATTGACGCCCTGACCGGTCTCGGTTGACATCTCAGGCACGTTTTTATCTTCACCAAATCTCAATATGTCGGCCTTATTGGCCACAACCAGCATGGGCAGCGTTATCCAGTTCTTAAGATCCTCGGCCAGAGAAAGCTGCGAATCGATAGGATAGCCGCAATGTTCGCTGGGATCGAGGATATAGAGAACTACTCCTTGCAGATGGCTCAAGGCGGCTACGGTCTGCCTTTCAATCTCATTTCTCTCTTCCATCGGTCGGTCAAGTAGCCCCGGCGTGTCCACGACCTGAAACTTCTTCTCGCCCCGGACGAAGTGGCCTACAAAGATTCCTCGCGTGGTGAATGGATAGCTGGCGATCTCCGGCCTGGCACCGGTGATGCGCACAATGAAGCTTGACTTGCCCACATTGGGATAGCCTGCGATGAGAATGGTTGGCACCGTCGGGTCTATGGTAGGCATCTTGCGCAGCAGATTCCTAGCTTCATTCAAGAATAGCAAATCTTTCTCAATAGATCTCATGACAGAAGAGAAACGGCCAAAGGCCGACTTTCGTACGGGAGTGGTGTCCAAACCATGGGACCGTTTAATCTTGCCTACATACTCTCTTGAGATCAGCCTTATCTGTCTGGAAGCCCAGCGCAGGCGGGAAAGGCTGATTCGGATGCGATCCACTCCTGCAATTATGTCTGCCATCTCTCGATAGAAGGGCGGCAGATTCTCAAAGGAGGGGAATTTCCGGATCAGGTTGCTGAGGTTGTCGGAGAGAATATTGCCGGCGTTCTGCACCATGGACTCGTTATCTGTAGCGCGAGAGGCACGCCTAAAGGACTTATTTAAAAGCTCTTCTGATGTGGGTACGGTTGGAAGCTGCTCGAACATTATACATCAGGTTATCGGCATAGGAAGATAAACCTTTAGGCGGGCCCTTGAAATTGCGGCAAAACTTAAAAGTCGATATATTGCCTTCCCTATGAGGATAACAGATGAGAAAAAATTCGAGATTTATTATCGGGAAAAAAGTATGCAGGCCGCCTAGAGCACCAGCTGCTTGTTGTGGCTTAGCACCTGCGCCATGGTATCAGCTCCCGGCACCGAGCCAGGGAAGTTGGTGAAGATGACACGCGTGGCGTTGATTCCTCTGTCCCTCAGCGCCTCTTCAATGCCCTTTGCCAGCTCTCCCGATTGCATATTCTCGATGATGTAGGTGACGTTCTGGTATTTTTCCGGGTTGGCGTTGATGTCATCCACGATCTTGGCAGCAGTCTTGGTTCCATTCAGGGCAAACTCGGGAGCGAAGAAGTTGACCACATTCATGCCCAGCCAGTTTTGCACGGGCTCTTTTTGCCAGAGCATAACTATGACCTGTGTCTGGTTGAGCAGCATCTTCTCGGCCTCAGTAGGCTCGACGGCATCGAAGCTTTTCACATAATCATTGTATCGCTGCTCGTAGTAGGTTTTGTTGGTCGAGTCTGACTCTGCCAGCCATTCCTCTATCTCGGCAGCCAGCAGCTTGGAGTTGGTCGGTGTGTTCCACCCTCTAGATGGATTGGAAACGGTATTCCAGACAAAAGCTTTGTAGCTGTTAGCATTCATAAAATCATTAACGGCAGGCATGTTATATTTTTGGTCGTTGCTGTCGTTGTATGCCATGAACATGTCTGCGCTCTTAATGAAGTCCATGTTAAGCTGGATGCGATTGGGAATGATGTCGGTCTGCAGGTGCGGGCAAAGGGTCGGATCAGCAATGGAGATGGCCTCCGCTCTATCGCCGCCAATGTAATTTACCGGATCCATCAATACACTCGTGGTGCAAACGATCTTGAGCGCAGCCGGTGCAGTTTCTGCATAGGCTGGAACGATCAGGAGGATCGCCAGCATCAATATGGTTATGCTGGATGATTGAATTACTTTCATGAAATGCAACTTGTAATACTAAATATTTAAGTATTACTACCATTAACTTAATTCATATCTATAATTTCATATTTAATATAACTATTATAGAATGCTATCGCATTTAGCCAGGAAGGACCTTTATGCATCCCGGATCATCTTCCTGATGATTTCAACCAGAAATTCAATGCATTTTTGTGTTTATCTTTCTTTTAAAGGACAGCGTCACGGATATTGCAAATACTCCTGTGAGCAGCAGGGCCACCAGAGGAGCGACCGGAAGTGTGAACTCAAAGCCGGCCCAGACGCCAAAGGCACTCACGAAGAGGGCAACGGCCGGTGCTACAATGAACATGCTCTTTACATTAAAGCAGAACTGGCCGGCTATGGATGCGGGCGTCACCAGCAATACGAAGATCAGCAAGCCACCCACTATGTTCAGGCTGAGCGCCACGGAGAGGGCGATGATGAATAATAGTATGTAATACACGAGCTTGACGCGAACGCCTGCGGCCTGCGCTATCTTCATGTTGAACATGATGGCAGAGATCTCTTTGTAAAATGCCGATACGAAGATGATGGCAAGGCAGCAGACCGCCGCCAGGGCGTAAATTTCCTCCCTGTAAAGAGACACAACGTCTCCAAAGAGGAGGCTGCTCGCCGAGAGACCTTTGCCCATGTACTCCATGTAGGATATCAAAAAAATGGCTACTGCCATGGACATGGCGAAGAGCACGCTTAAAGTCGCATCCGCCGCCATCTTAGCTTTGTCGCTCACCGGACCTATCACAGCCGCCACAGCCATGCTGAAAGCTATAGCCGACATCTGGGCATTTCCTCCCAGAAACATGCCTATGGCAGCTCCGGCAAAAGCGGCATGCGACATGGTAAAGCCGATGGCGGAAAGGTTCATGCGGGAGATGATGACGCCGAGGATGCTGCAGGCGACGGAGGCAAAGATCATGGCCTCAAGTGCATGACAGACCACGTTATTTTGTATCAAAGGCTCTAGCATTTTACCAGCACCACGCATTCTTTTCTTATGGTGCCTTCCACTTCTTCCGCCCTGCAATTCCTGTCGCAGGTGATCTTGCCCCGGTTCATGACCACCAGGTGGATGGGAATATCAGGAAGCCCGTCGAAGGCATGTGCTACCATGAGGATGGGAACCCCTTTTCTTACAATCTCTTTGAATACGGCCTGCAGGTACTCTCTGGCATGGAAATCGAGATTGCTG
>CAYXSJ010000051.1:0-3461 GCA_964467095.1 uncultured Methanotrichaceae archaeon | reverse complement strand
CGGCTCCTTGGCGATGCTGTGGGCGATCATGGCTTTTTGCTGCTGGCCGCCGCTGCATGTGCCGATGCTCTTATGGGCCAGGTCCTCTATGCCGACGAGAGAAATGGCCCGTTGGGCGGCATCGTAGTCGGCTTTAGCCGGACGGTTCATCAGCCCCAAACGGCCAAAGCGTCCCATCATCACCACCTGCTCTACAGTAAAAGGCGTGAAGGGATCAAAATAAAAATTCTGTATGACATAGCCCACCTTCTTTCTCACGGCGTCGGCAGAGCGAGAGACGTCCATGTCACAGACGGTTGCGCTGCCGTGTGTGATCTTGACCAGGCCGTTTATCGACTCCAGCAGTGTCGTCTTGCCGGCACTGTTTGGTCCTCCGATGACTACATATTCGCCCTTATCCACACTAAGCGACAGGTCCCTGATGACGGGCTTTTCCCCTCCCTCGTATGCCGTGTAGATGCCTTTTAATTCGATTATACCCAAAGCCTTCACCCGCTCTATTTTGTGTCGGCAGTGAAGAGCTCTGAATAGGGCATGCTGTACATATCCTCGGCCAGCTTTTCGATAAGCTGGCTGTAGTTGCCGCCCTGGGGCGGGAAGCTGATATTTCTCGGACTGATAACTATTTTTCTCTCGCCGCAGGCAAACTCACACCGCAGATCCCTGCCGGCAACAATCTCTATGTTCCTCTTGCCGAGCGTGCAGCCGCTGCCAATCTGTATGCCGTCGGCCAGGCACGACTCAGGAGGCACGCCCTCGCAGAAGACGACTGCCTTCATCTGGAAGGGATCGCTGCAGAAATGCTGCCTGGCGTATCTGCCCATCCGGTAGCCCAGGACGATGTAAGGGCCGAGGTGGCCGTGAAATGCCGCTAAGTCCTCAATGGAATAATCCTTGTCTATGCCGGTATATTTGCATGCGGATGCTGCGTGGTTCATGATCAAATAGCCCCATTAGCTTGAACGATATTCTGCATGTTGGATGTTACATATTAAATTGTTGAGTGTAGGGGTTAATACAAAGAAATATAGAATTATGAAATAAAATTAATTCTGTTCGAGTTATTCCATTTTTCTCAATAAGTGTAAATATTACTAGAAGTGTTACTAATGTACATAAGGGTTATAAATTTAAACATTAAATGTGAATTTGATAACACTAAAAACAGAAATATCCCGGACGTTTCAAGATCTGGATTGCTTGATGCAGGCCGGGAAAAGGAGCCTGAAAATGAGAAAGAACTTATGTCCCATGGCCATCTTGTTGCTATGCGCCCTCGCGCTGCCCATAGCATCAGGATCCGCCTATGTCCTGCACATCTTTGGCAATGCCAACATGGATGCGGCCGTCGATCAGTCGGACATCGCTTTCCTAAAAGCCATAATCGAAGGAAGGGAGAAATCAACTGAATTGGCTGACGCCAACTTCGATGGCAAGGTCGACTCCGAAGACATATCCCAGGTGGAGCAGATCATTAACGGAACTGAGAAGAACATCACTATCTTGGACGGCAACAATTTGCCTATCACCATCAAAAAACCGGTGGAGCGAATTGTGGCGGAGTACCTGGACAATGCCGACCTGATGCAGATCCTCAAGAAGACGGACAAGGTAGTGGGAGTGGATCTGGCTGTGGCCAAGTCCCCTGCGGAGTTTCCAGTGCTGTCCGGGCGGACGAGCGTGGGAGCCATGCACAAGGAGCCGGACTACGAGAAGGTATTGAGCCTGAATCCGGAAATTCTCCTGGTTTTCTCCAACGTAACCGAGGAGAAGAAGAAGAACCTGCCCGGCGTCTCCGTGCTCTTTGCCGGCCTTTACTATCCCGATCTGCTCAATCCTGAGACCTCTGCGTTTACAGACGCCGTGCGCAAGCTGGGCTATGTTCTGGATGCCCGGCAGGATGCGGAGGAATATATCCAGTGGCACATAGACTCGCTCAATAAATTAAAGGAGACGACCGGGAAGATTCTCGATAGCGAGAAGCCGACTGTTCTGGTGGCTGCCTATCCGGAAGCTGATGAGAAGACCATCTTCACCTTTGCCAAGATCGACACCTTGAGCAGCATGGTGGAGCTGGCCGGGGGAAAAACCGTGGCTGCCAGTCAGCCTGACTTTATGAAGTCTGCCTATAGAATCGAGGTGGACCCAGAGTGGGTGCTGCAAGAAGATCCTGATTATATTGTTCTCCTGGTAGTTGCCACCACCTACAGCGGACTGGTGCTTGACCCGCCCAGCGGTTATGATGCAGATAATGCCACAGGAATGAAGCAGGCTCTGGAGGCTTTCATGAGCCGCCCGGAGTATGCCAATCTCACCGCCATCCGAAACGGCCATGTTTACATCGTGAGCGGCAATATGAGAAATGATGCCAGCAAGGGCCTCATCGGCGCTGCTTACCTGGCCAAGATCTTCCATCCTGACCAGGTAGAGCTGGACCCTGAAGATCTGCACCAGGAGTACTTGCAGAAGTTCCTGGGTCTGGACTACGACCTGGACCAGCATGGCGTCTTCATCTATCCGCCGCTGATCAAAGGCCAGGGAGAGCTGGGAGGCGTGCCTGATAGCTACTACGAGATGGCAGCAAAGAACGCCACTGCCCGTGCATGAGAGATAAGTGCTTACAATGTGTATTTCATATCTGAGTAGGTGGGATATTCATAGCTGAGAAGAGAAATTTCGCCCTCAGGGACGCCGAGGGCAACGAGATTAGCGTCTTTACAGGAACGTCTCCCCGGCAAGCAGCCTTAAAGGCAGCTACCAGAGGATTTATAGATATAAAGCTCAGGGAGCGGGGAACTAAAAAGGTCCATGTATTCAGGGGCAATAGAAAACAGATAACGAGACCGAAGACGGCCCCTGCCTGGATGCCTAAAAAGATCTGGAAGCCGGCTGTAAAGAAGATCGGTGTAGAAAAGCTGGAAAAAATATGAGGGTCGAGGAAAGCGTAGAAATGTCATGATCGGTCCTTTTTCCCATCCCTTTTAACATTCTTTTTCTATCGTATGCCTGACATTTGTGCCGCTATCTCCTGCCCTTCAGGAGAGCTTTGCATAGATTGTGCCTTCTCGCCTCCTCCTCGGAGAGTTCCTCCCAGCGGATGCTCTTCTCTCCGTCAATCATATTAGCTTCTCCTAATCTTCGTCGCGAAGAGACTTGCATGCCCTCGAACTCTGGCGACGAGGTGGTGGCCGGCTTACTGCTGACGGGCATTACGATCGCATTCTTTGCTGTCTTATGCTTACTTCTGCGCGTCTGGCTCTTCCTGACCGGCTTTCATATCTCGCTCACTGCGCTCGTCCCCTTCACCATCGGTCTGGCCTTGTTCTTTTACTAGGCAGGAATCGTGGTGGTTGTATCTATCCTCGATCCTTTCAGCATTTGGTCGCCCTCGTTCCAAAATGCCCGCTGTGACCACTCCCATGAATAAATTCACGGGCATCTACGGTCTCTCAACCGATGGC
>CAYXSJ010000050.1:8998-14681 GCA_964467095.1 uncultured Methanotrichaceae archaeon | reverse complement strand
ACCACAGAAGCCCCATAAATATCGTCCGAGTACACAACCACCGCCCGGCTCGCATTCAATCTGGCAAAGGTATCATTCAGCCCCGCCTTCAGTCTGCCCTCCTCCTGCACATTTTCGGGGCTGATGAATGTGGCATTGCCTATTCTTGCCTTGCCAAAGTCCTGAAAGCTCCTGGCATCCACCATCTGGGCCTGGCCCGACCTGACATAATCGTAATCGGCCAGAAGCTCCGCCCGAGGGCGCGCAACGTAGCTGACAGGGGTGCGCACGTTCTCCTTCGTCTCCATGGGCAGGCTCGCTGCAATCCAGTTGTCCAGGCCGCCGTCAAGAGCCCTGACATCCTCCTGCCCCAGGTAGCGCAGCATCCAGAGGACAGCCGTCGCCTCTCCGGAGCCAAAGGTGTCGCTGTAGACCATTACCGCGTCTTCGCTGGAGATGCCCGCCCCGCCCAAAATCGCTTCCAGCTCCGAGACGCTGCGCAGGGTTCCGTTATCATAAAAAAAGCTTTTAGCAGGAATGTTAATGCTGCCTCTGATGTGAGCCTCGCCCGGCTGTCGGCTATTGGATACATCCAGCACCACATCCTCGGGAGAGACGGCATCCAGGGACTTGAGCATCTCGGGTGCCGGGAAGAGATCGGCCCGGCTGCCGGGCGCTACATACACCCCGCCGACACTTGGAACTGAGCTCGGAACGGTGCTGTTGGCAGTTTTGTTTATGGCTTCGCTTACAGACTGGCCCGCCCTGAAGCTGCCAGAATTCGCACTGCTCGACTTCGTGTTCTGGTTTGCGACAACCCCCACAATGGGGACATCCGAGTTGATGAAGGCCTGAGCCGATGCCGTCCAGGATTCCCCGCCTCCGCTGCAGCCGCCCACAGAACAGCTTCCCTGCGCCCATGGAATCATGGCTGACGCTGCCATGATAATTGCCAGAAAGAAAAGCAAACCGGTCTTCATTGAAAACAACTCCCGCGGTGATTGTATTTAATATTATGTTCGCGATTTCCATGCCCAGAGAAAGCACCCGGCTACTGTGCCACTCGATACGAATCCTTATGATCGTATATAAACGCTGAGTTCTTAGTACCTTATAACAGTAACAAAAATTAGCTAAATTATTTAAGTTAATATTGCTCAATACATCCCAAAAGATTTAATTTTGCGATCTTAACTAAAAAGGAGAAGCAAAAAGGAGACGCAACTATGAGTGACGTAAAATTTAAGCTGGGAATGGGCTGGCTGCGAGACTGGCCTGATTCTAGGGACTATACACCTGAGACAAATTCTGTTTCTGCCGGACTCAAGGAATTGGGGCAAACGGAATCGATAAAGGCCATGATTAAAAAAGTGGGTGTAGAAAAACCGAAAAAAGAAGTGACTGCCTCTGTTGACTTAAGGCGATGGTGCTCTCCAATTGAAAATCAACTCTCACTTGGATCATGTACCGCCCATGCCGGCATTGGATTGGTGGAGTACTTTGAACGGAGATCATTTGGCAGACACATTGATGCGTCCAGGTTGTTCCTTTACAAAACGACAAGAAATATGTTGCACTGGACTGGTGATACAGGAGCTTTCCTGAGAACTACTATGGGAGCGATGAGAATATTCGGTGTTCCACCGGAAGAGTATTGGCAGTATAAGCCATTTGAAACGGTTCCTGTATTCAATACGCCAATGTATGATACAGAGCCTCCGGCTTTCTGCTACTCATTCGCCCAGAACTTCAAGTCTATTACATATTATCGCCTTGATTCAGCAGGAACTTCGCCAAATGCTCTGCTGGACCGGATTAAGGCCTTTTTGGTCGCGGGACTCCCCTCGATGTTCGGTTTTACTGTCTTTAGCTCTATTGATCAGGCAGATGCAACTGGAAAGATACCTTTTCCGACTGCTGGAGAAGATGTCCTTGGTGGCCATGCAGTTGACGCAATTGGATATGACGACAACATGAAGATTCAAAATACCAATCCAAAAGGAGCAACAACCACCGGGGCATTGCTCATAAGAAACTCATGGGGCACTGGCTGGGGAAGCCTCGGCTATGGCTGGCTGCCTTACGAATATGTATTAAAGGGAGTAGCTACTGATTGGTGGTCGCTGTTAAAAAATGAGTGGATAGATACGGGAGAATTTAAGATCTAAATTTTTTTCAAAAAGTAATTCTGGATATAATATTGTGAACATATTTTCTGCCATCGGGCCTGCCTGAAAGCAGATGAATTCAGATGAATTCAATGCTCAGCCGCAAATCTTGTGTGATTCTATTTCTGTTCAGGAGGTTATTGGGCTATGAAGCCCTCGCATCTATTTCGGCTTCACTGCACCAACCTTAATGCTCAAGACAGAATCGGCCACTTCCTTCTGCTGCTCGGCTGAAATCCTGGGCATCTCAATCACTGTCGATCCGGCTGTCTCACAGAGAAGCGATTCTACGGGAAATCTCGACTCGGCCACCACATTAACCTCGGAAAAGCCCACATTCTTTATGATCTTCAGGTACTCATCCTTCATGATTGCCCCGGCCAGGCAGCCGATGTAGGCTTTGCTGGACCTCTTCACGAACTCGGGCAGCTCTTTGGTCAATACCACATCCGAGACCGCCAGCCTTCCGCCGGGCTTGAGAACCCGGAAGGCCTCTTTGAAGACCATCTTCTTGTTGGGAACCAGATTGATGACGCAGTTGGAGATGACCACATCCACGTAGCTGTCCGCCACGGGCATGTTCTCCAGGTCCCCCTGGCGGAAGTCAATATTTGTGTATCCGCCTTTGCGGGCGTTGGCCCGGGCTTTGTCTACCATCTCCGATGTTATATCAACGCCGATGATCTTTCCTGAGGCACCCACTCTTGAGGAGGCCAGGAAGCAATCGAATCCCGCTCCCGCCCCCATGTCCAAAACAGTCTCCCCTTCCCTTAGAGATGCCAGAGCAACCGGATTGCCGCAGCCAAGTCCCAGATTTGATTCCGGAGGAGCTGCGGAGATCTCCTCCTCAGAATAGCCCATCCTCTTGCTTATCTCTTCTGGAATATCGGCACAGCCGCAGCAGCTGCGGGACGAATAGTAAGATGTAGCCTGTTTTGCGATTCGGGCATAGCCCTCTTTTACAGCTCTCTTGATTTCTTTTTCCATCATTGTCATTAGAAAACCCACCGATCTTGAATATTTTATCTTTGGCAATCGACCTTGAACCTGAGCCTGTGGAAATTGTATCTTGTCATCTTGATCATGGGGCTTAATTAATGTTTCTTTATCATGATAATTGATGAGGGCTGCTCGATGCAGACTAGCTTAAATAGCTGCGGCTTATTGACCCGGCCGCCTCTTCTTTCTCTCAAAAGGCTCGTAGTCGCCGATGTTCTTAATGAGCGTCTGATGCCTTAGCCACAGGGCAATGATGGCTACCTGAGATACCACCAGCCAGACGGCAAACCACAGTTTCACAAGTCTCTCACTCCAGCATCCCTGGGTGTGGATGAAGACCGCTGCACCTAAGGTCACTATGGTGGAAAAGAACATATTCGCGGAAGGTGCCATCCCATCTCGGTAAGAAGCGCAGAAGCGCTCCCATTCTCTTTCCGCCTTGCCGGCCAAAGAAACCGGATTTCTGCCCAGGAAGACTCCTACGCGCTTGATCCTGGAGTCGGCAGACATGATATAGAGGTCATAACTTATGGCCACAAGAGGAACGAAGTAAAGCAGCCAGAAAATGTCGGCTATATCTATTCCCATATTGACGGAGCTGACGCCAAAGAGGACGGTAATGAAGGCCAGCTTCATAGTAACGAGCTGAGTACGCTCATTTTGCGTTCTTATTTTCTCCTCATGAAGCGCTCGCAAAAATTCCTGATCATTCACCTCCATTGCTTTCTGCCCCCTGCTAATAGATGCACCAATTTAATATTAATAACTTTTGTATGTAATAAAGCTCTTAAAACATATAAAATAAAAGAGAGTGGTGATTACAGGTTACAAACGCTGTTTAGTGCTGGGATTATTTCGCACATCTCAGCCTGCACCAACTCTTTACTTAGCCAGTTGCCAAATAGACTTTAACGTAGCTCGCCTTTAGGTCGCCTGCCTTGGGGTAGATCTCCAGAACCTTCGCTGCATCCTTTTTTATTAGCAGCATCCAGTACCAGCTCCATGGTGTTGGACTGCATCGAGAAAAATAAGGTTCCATCAGATTTAAGTTCCAGCTGCAATAGTATGAATATATGCATAGGCTGGACATCTTCATCGATTTGATTTTGCTGTCTATCCTCTTCATTTCGATAAACATCGGCATGGCATTCAGCCAGGATGGTCTGAATGATAGCGAAGTACTAAACCAGCTCATCCTAAATGTATATATCGATGATGGAGGCAGGGCTTTGATTAATGGTTACGTAGATGATCCAGGATCCTTGGCATTTTTAAACTCCTCAGAATATACGTATGAGGACGATAGCAGACAACTATATGCCATCACCGATGCCCTCACTTCGAAATCCAGGGATAATTGGACAATACGCTTTGAATCGGAAGGCAGCTATGAAGAGTATCAGATCATGGTTTACCTGCCGGCGAATGCTAAGCTGAGACAGGTAGATTGCTCTTTAGGGCTCGATTATCTAGTCTCTACAGCCAATGAATCAGTCATCGCAGAAGTCCGGGGATCTGATATCACAGATCCTGCGGTTAATATTGAATATCTTCTCTCGCTTGCCGAAGTGCCTGGTGCAGAGGCAAATATGGCTGATGTTGGATATTCGCATACTACAATAGCCCTGTTTATTTTACTGGCGGCAGGCTCTGGCCTCTTGATCTTTTTGCTGAGGTCCAGGTCGGCATCCTTAAAGCCTGCAGGACGCCTCGAGCATCATGAGCATACAGTAGCCACTATGGCATCATGCATGTCGGAAATCTCAGAGGCTTCTGTGCCAGATGAAAAACGCGGAGCTAGCATCGAACTGACCCGCGAGATTTCCGCAGTGATGGATACTCTGACAGATAAAGAGCAGTCAATCTTGAGGGCTCTGTTGCTTCGCGGAGGGACGATGACTCAGACAGAGATCAGATATGAGTTGGATATCTCCAAATCGTCACTTTCAGGCATTTTAACCTCGATGGAGAAGCGCAAAATAATAACCAAGAAAGAAAAAGGCAGAACGAACGTTATAGAACTATCAGAGCAATTTCTGAACCTTCAAAAACGATCTTAGCGTTGCTGCGATGGCTGCAACCCGATCTTCGTTCGGCATGGATTTTTTGTATCGTTCGGTGCTATGGGTAATTTAAGGATGGCTCAGAAGTCATCCCAAACTGGAGGTTTGTACACATGAAATACGTAGCTATATTGTCTGCTCTGGTAGTTGCTTGCCTTCTGGCGGTTCCTGCCCTGGCTGCACAGAATGGAAACTGCAACGGGGACTGCATCAGAGACTGCACCACAGACTGTCCTTATGGAAATCAAGATGAACTGGGCAACCAGAATGGAAACGGCCCGAATGGGAATCAATCCGGCGACCAGGATGGATCTGGACCTGATAGAAACCAAGACGGAAGCTGCCAAGACTAACTGAACTATATTAAGCACCAATAAGATGTCAAGGGGGCGAATGGCCCCCGACACCCTATAACAACCTTAAACGCACTCGAATAAGAACGCAACGAGATAGTGAGAGGTCAATAGAATGAAA
>CAYXSJ010000050.1:2716-8898 GCA_964467095.1 uncultured Methanotrichaceae archaeon | reverse complement strand
TTAAACGCACTCGAATAAGAACGCAACGAGATAGTGAGAGGTCAATAGAATGAAACATAAAAGAATCTTTGTGATATTAGCAATTGTCTGCCTTCTGATAGGTTCCGCCTATGCGGTTGCCAAATTAATGCCAGCAGTCGTTGACGAGAAGAAATGTCTTGGCTGTGGAGATTGCGTCGAAAGATGTCCCATTGGAGCAATCGCTTTAGATAAAGACGGATTAGCAGCTATAGATAAGGAGAAATGCACTGGCTGTTTGAAATGCGCTAAAGCATGTCCAAATGAAGCCATAACCGCAGAATAGCTCTTCCGTAGCTCATAGATAACCCACGACAAGCCATAACAACCTATATTACCTGGCAGGACGTGCAATGATGGAAATGAAGCGGATACAGTGCCAGGAATTGATCTCTTTCTTTCTGGCAGTATTGTTACTTGCAATTAGCGGCTCTGGCTCGTCATCACCGGAAATGGGTGAAACAAATAGCAAATCTGTCAGCGCTTCCAGTGATGCCAATCCCATAGATTCTCTTGCGATAAGCAATGGCGGCAGTGAAGAGACTGTCGGTGTCACAGTCCAGAATTGGCGCGGATTTGCCACTAAAGACGACGAATCCTACCCTATCAGGCTAAATGTGGAGACCATCAGGACTGTGGACCCAGCTGAAGCGAGGAGGCTTCTCGCATTAAACATAAGCCTTGAAGAGATTAGATCCCAGGCGAGAGCTGGTGATAGGGACGCGATCCTGAGGGGAAGCATAAGGCTCAACGATGATAGCTACCATCTGATCGATATCACATTAGCGTCCTCAGGCAACAGATCGACTCTGCAAGCGAGTGTAGAAAGTTCAAGGTCCAGATCTGGCTCAGAAGATGCAGCTTCTATTGTGGGGAATATAGTTGTGACCATACCGGCGGCAGATGATATAGAGGCAGTTGAGGGATATGTGGTCATCAATGATTCTAAGTACAGCGGAACTTACAGTTTATTGCTGAATGAGTGCTCCGGTCGAGGTCCCAGGGCGGGCAAGCTGGCCGGAAACAATGAAATTCTATAAAACCAGGGAGAACGCGGAATAATTCCAGGACTCCACTGGACCGGGTCCTACTGGAAAAAGGATTTATCCTAATCCCGTTTAATAAAGACCAGATGAAACCGATGGACCAGGTTCTGGAAACTTCTGCAAAGATTCGCAGCATGGAGATTCGAGGAGCAGGCAGAATTGCCACCGCCGCAGCAGCATCTTTACGCGACTTCTCTAAGGCTGTAGAGGCGCAAAGCCTTGAGGATTTCAACCAGCAGATGGAGAAGGCAGCCGACATCCTTCTCAAGACCAGGCCTACGGCGGTCTCTCTCTCCAATGCCATACGCTTGGTGATGAAGTACAGGGCAGACGACCTGGCCTCGGCTCGAAAGGCTGTGATCATTAACGCCAATCGCTTCATTGAAAGCTCCGAAAAGGCTCTGGAGAGAATCGGCCAGATCGGCAGCCGCCGGATCAGGGATGGCGATACGCTGCTCACCCACTGCAACTCATTGGCTGCCATCTCCGTCATCAGTGCAGCCCACAAATCGGGAAAGAAGATCAAGGTGATAGCCACCGAGTCGCGACCCAGGTTTCAGGGCATCACCACCATTGGCATGCTGGATCGGCTGGGGATCGAGACGGAACTGATTGTCGATTCGGCGGCAAGAAGCGTCATGAATGAGGTAGATCTGGTGGTAGTGGGAGCAGACGTGATAACCGCCAATGGAACTCTGGTAAATAAAATCGGCACAGCCCAGATAGCCCTCGCTGCCAACGAGGCCAGGACAAGCTTCATGGTGGCAGCCGAGACCTACAAGTTCAGCCCCCAGACGATCCTGGGAGAGCTTGTCACCATCGAGGAGCGCGAGGCCAGGGAGGTCCTGCCCGACATTTCCAAGTACAGCCACGTTCGGGTGAGAAATCCGGCCTTCGATGTCACACCCCACCAGTTCATCGACCTGATCTGCACCGAGGTGGGAGCCATACCGCCGGAAATGAGCTATCTGATCATCAGGGAGCGGCTGGGCTGGGAGATGGATGAGTAGGGACAATTCTGCTCGATTGTGACGAAGGCCGGGTGGCGTCACGCCTTAAGATACTCCGCCGTCTTCATGAACTCAATCACATCCTTTTCTGTTGGTAGGTCGGTGCTTGCTCCAGGAGTGCTTATGTTAAGTGCAGCTACAGCTCCCGCGAATTTCACAGCATCCTCAGTTGAATATCCTCTGAACTTTGCATGAACAAATCCCGCGGTGTAGCTGTCGCCTCCGCCGGTTGTGTCAACAACTTTTACATTGTAAGAAGGCACCCGAAAGATTTCGCCGTTTTCTGCAATAAGCGATCCCTTTACATCCTGGGTAATAATTACGATCTTTGCCCCATACTTTTTCAGCTCTTTTATGGCTGACTCGACATCTTTTTCCCCAGTTATCAAGCACGACTCTTTGCCGTTCATTATTATTGCTTCGCTGTTTTTCATAGCGTATTTCAGCTCATCAGGCCTATGCGTGACCATGCTCATGCTTGGGTTCATCACAATTGAAACATTTCTCTTTTTTGCCTCTTTAATGGCGTTCTTCATCAGGCTGATATTGTCAGAGCTTATGAGGCTTGTCAGAATCAAAGTATCAATTTTCTCAACAACTTCCGGATTTAGGTCCTTTTCTCCCAGGAACTCATTGGCACCCCTGTTTGTCAGGACTGTCTTTTCGCCGTTGACAAGAAAAACCAAGGACATTCCGGTCGAGCCTTCCTTCAAGGTTACATATTTTGTGTTTACGCCATGCACCCTCAGGTTTTTCAGGGCTTTCTCGCCATAGTCGCCTTTGCCTACAGATCCAAGAATATAAGTGCTTGTGCCTAGCTCAGCCAGGTTCGCTGCAACGTTATGAGCTGACCCGCCGATATCTTCCTTAAGCTCTTGTAGTGTGATTTTTGAGTCAAAGGGAAAGCAGATGTTCCCATCAATTACCTTGAATTCATCTGACCGTAAAATCAAGTCGATGATTATTCCTCCAACTACAAGGACGCCTTTATGATTACTGCTGGATTTTTGGATGGACATAATACAACCATGGTTTAACCAATAAATAACATTATGTCTATGAGCAGGCCTCCAGATTCCACTGCGCTCCAGAAATCTTCCTATGCATTGAGGACTCTGAACTTCTAAATAACATGATAACCGTTTTATATGTGCTATCACATAACAGTTATCATTATTATGCATTTGCCTAATGCATAAAGTAGACCGGCATCGTGTCTGGGTGAGACCTTTACCCAGTCGTATACTGCGGATTGCCGGGCAATCACAAGGAGAGATGCACTATGGAAGAAATGAAAGAAACCCCCAAACGGATTGATATCAAGGTCAAGACCCTGCCGTTCAGCCTGCGCAAATTTATAGGAGAGATCATGAGCGATGAGGCCAAGTTCAACGCCTTTGCCGAATCGCCTATAGCAGCTCTGGTGAAGGCGGGCGTGCCGATCGATGCGGCCAAATTCACGAGAGAGGACGCTGAACACCTGGTCCTCGTTATGGGAAAGATCCATGCCTATGTCAAGTTGAATAAATTTGCGAAGGACGTAAAGTTCGAGCAGGTCTTCAATGTCTACCAAGAGAGGCTCGGGGTCAATGCGTACGTAAGCCCTGAGAGCTATTCGTATACCTGGGTGCACATCACGCCGGATACCGTCACGCGCACGCATGCCAATCGGGGGATAAGCCCACACTTTGAAAGGGACGGGCTGCATCTCGAGAGATACGAGAACATACTCACCTCGCCACTCATCAGCCCGCAAGAAATCAATGCGGCAATTGCCCCGCTCGAAGTCATGGTGGATGCCGAGCTCGGAATGGGCTAACATCGGACCGGGGATGATGGCCTTATGAGGTGTCTTCGTGAGCTGGTCTTTTCAGTGACGAACCGCTGCACGGCCCGCTGTCGTGACTGCCCGGTCGTGCATGAGGGAAGGCCACCGCTTTCCCTGAGCGCCGATGAGATGATCCGGATCATGGGAGACATCCTCCCCTTTGGTTTTTTGCAGCTGGTCGTCTTCACCGGCGGCGAGCCCTTCCTCATCGGGGACGACCTTAAAAAGGCGGTTGAATACGCAGCCAGTCATGGTGTCCTGACGCGGATCGTCACGAACGCGTACTGGGCTACGACAAAAGAGAAGGCCACAGAAATCCTGCAGGACTTAAAGCAGGCAGGTCTGACTGAGCTCAACATCAGTTGCGATGACTTTCATCAGGAGTTTGTGCCGCTGGAAAACATCCGGAACGCCAACGATGCCGCACTCGCGATCGGCCTGCCCCTCCTCCTCGCGTACCGCAAAAATCCAGGTGGCGTGATCGACCGGGATTACCTTTCAAAGTACCTGGGAGTGGAATTAAAGACATTTGTCTATGGCGAAGACAACCCCAAAAACAACGTCATCTTGGATGGAGTTAACATCCCTATCAAGAGCGAGAGAGCACAGGACTCTTCCGAATGTTCCGACAATTCCTGGAGGGGGCCCTGCGAAAGCGTGCTCACGCGGGTCGTCATCGCACCGGACAAGCGCGTCCAAATCTGCTGCGGCATTGCATCCAGCAGCATCGAAGAGCTCTACATCGGTACTCTATATAAGGACGGGAACCTACTTGAGATCCTCCAAAGCGGGAATGCTGACCTCATGACAAACTGGCTTGCCCTGGAGGGGCCGTCATCGATCCTGGATTTCGTTCGCTCTAAAGATAGGGGTATCGACCTCCCTGATACCTACGTCAACCGCTGCCACGCTTGCAACGAGCTCTTCTCCCGCCACGATGTGAGGGAAATACTGGCACGGCATGGTGCCGAAAAGTGCAGCATGGTTGAGGTTATGCGGGGAATCCTTGACTGGGCAACGGACGATTGGTCACATTCCTGATGCTGGAGCCTATTCATTTTTCCGAATACGGATTATCCTCTGGCTCATGGGTATTCCGATCCCAGGAATCCTGTGGCCCTCAAGAATCTGGGCGTCATCCTCGGCAATGAGAAGGGAAGCCTGCAGGCCCTCTACTACAAGGCAACAGCCCTACGAGATCGATCCACAGGACCCGCAGACGTGTACCGCCTCGCCTTCGGCGAAAGGCGACTTCGAGCCTGCCCAGAAGCATTTTAGACGGATGCTGGAGATTAAGGCACCCTAGGACCTGCGCGGACTGACCATGAACAGGCTGCATGGAGAATTGCGGCCCCAGAGCTACAAGGCCAAGGGACCGAGGATGGGCGGCAGTCTCCTGCCTGGCTGGGCACTGCTTATACCACAAATCATATCCTCCGTCAATAATGGCACGGTGTAGATTTAATTAAATTTAAATATTTAAAAATCCTATGTATTTATAGGAGCCTACGAGATGCATCAAATCTTGCAGATTAGATCCATCTTGAAGGCTCTCCCATACATTCTCTGGCTCCGCGCAATTTTTTGTGGGTAACTGAGTGGCGCTCCAGTCTTCTCTTTCTCTGTTGAACCGCCTTCTCACGCAAAGCCACGAAGGTGCGAAGGAGATAACGGGTACGAGCGTCTTGCGGAAACGCCAGAAGGTAGAGAGATGAATCAAACGTTTGATGATGCTAAGTGAGTGGAAGCTCAAAGAACCATGATGCAAGGATTATAAATTCTGCGTTATCGATATTCACTACCAACCTTCAGATCGATCCCCTCGATCTGCACCATCGCCGCCTCGGAGTGCACCACCACTCCCAAGTAGCACCTTTGCATCATGGAGTAGCTCTGGCAAAAATCGCACCATCTCGCCCACCTCCGGTCTCTTGCCCCTGCTCACCGTGCCCTCGAATGCTGCCACCAGGCAGATGCCGATATCCCCCGGAACAGGCCGCCCATGCAGCAGGTGCACCGGCCCCACCAGGTGCACAGTAACGATTCCCCGGTCGTTCTTGAGCACTCTGGCAAAATGAGTGATGGGGCAGCCCAAAGGCTGGTAGCGGAAAATCGCCCTCTTTGAGACGCGCCTCGGGATTGAAGGGATGCAGGTCCTACCGGCAGGAGAGATCGCCTGGCAGCGGCGCAAAGGCAAAGCTCGCTGCCGGGCAATCGGGCCTCGGAACATTGAGAAGATCCTCAAGGGCGCCAGGCGGACACGCTCACGTGCGTGGGCAG
>CAYXSJ010000050.1:0-2616 GCA_964467095.1 uncultured Methanotrichaceae archaeon | reverse complement strand
TCATCCTAACAAGTCACGACTGTCCGATTGCTCTTTGGATTTTTCCAGGAATCGCTCGATTGATTCAATAAATTCGTAGAAATCTTCCATATGCTCAGTTAAAATCTTATGAGCCAAAATGTCGTCGATCCTGCCGTATCTGTGGACGATTATATTTTTAAATCCCTTCATCCTTCGGGTCTTTTCTGCCATATTTTGCGTTAGAATTCCAAAATTGACCAGGCTTTCCAAAAAACTCTCCTCGTTTTCCGGAATGCTGAGGCGCAGGTCTGAGTTAATTATTGAGCAGATATCGATAATATTTTCGATGGCGAATTCCATTCTCTTGTAGATTCCATCCTTTACCAGCCCTAGCTCTGAAAACTCCTCGAAGCTTGAGGGAAGATTCTCCTCTACAAGGCTCACGCTGTCCTCGATGTCAGCCAATTTTGATCTTATCAGCTCTGCTCTAAGGTTTCTTTTTTTCGCCATTGCATGCCTCATGTTTTTATGCGAGGGATTCTATTCCCAGGTAATCATAATATCTGCGCTTGAAGGATTCAAACTCTTTAATGGTCTCATAGGCTTTGTCGTACATAAAGGGCGTATCATCCGCGTACAGGACCCGGCCCTTCAAGACCTGCATGCGCAAAGGAAGAGGGAGCTGCTGAAAGATCTTGATATCATAGACGTCATCAAAGAGCTCTGATAGGATTTTGAGGCGGAATTGGGAGGCATCTGCATCATCGTAGTATACGCAGATATCGATGTCCGAATCCTCTTTCATCCTGCCAACGGAAGCTGAGCCGTAGAGGAGAATAAATCTTACTTTGTCGCCGCCGAGCGATTTTATCTTCCGGACGGCTCGATCAATTTTTTCAGATATGTTATGCATTATGATTTTATCTCCCCAAATTCCGAGCGACAATAATTGAATTGAACTCTCTTAGGGAAAAGCTTTTCTAAATTGTTCGAGGATTTGAAAGTGACAGAGTATTGGCTGCGCTCAAAGAGATATTTAACTTAGTAGAATGAATTGAAGGACAGCTATGAAGATAAAATTGACTGCCTCGATCCTATTGTTAGCCGTATTCGCGATGACTGTCGGTTCTAGTAATATGGACAAGTTGATTCAGGATTTAAAAGATCCCAGTTCATCTGTCCGAGAGGAAGCTATAATGGCTCTCGATGGACTCAATGATTCCCGAGTCGTAGAGCCGTTGGCTCAGTTACTCAATGATGAAAACTCGATGGTGCGAGTACATGCTGCGTATGCTCTTGGTAAACTCAATGATACTCGTGGGACGAAGTCGTTGATCCAGTTGCTCAATAACGAAAATCAAACGGTCCGAGGGGAAGCTGCACAGTCTCTCGGCTACCTTGGTGGAGTCCTCGGCAGCATCTCTGAGGATGATCTTATTTGTGCTGTGATAGTTGACCAGTTAATCCAGTTACTCAACGATGATGATCCCAGGATTCGAGAAAAAGCCGTAATAGCTCTTTTCAACTTCAATGATACTAATGCAACGGAGCCATTAGTTCAGTTGCTTGATGATGAAGAATCGAGGGTCCGTGTACATGCTGCGTCGTCTCTCGCCAAACTCAAAGATGCTCGTGCATTAGAGCCATTGATCCAGTTTCTTGATGATGAAGATCCAATGATCCGAGTGATAGCTGCACGTTCTCTCGGCAACCTTGGTGGCATCCTTGAAGATGATCCTGTTCGTGTGGTGATAGTGGATCAGTTGATCCAGTTGCTTGATGATGAAGATATAGATGTCAGAGTGCAGGCTGAAAAGGCTCTCGGTAGACTTAATGATCCACGAGCCGTGGAGCCTTTAGCTCAATTACTCAATGATGAAAACTCGATGGTGCGAGTAAATGCTGTACAGTCTCTAAGCCTGCTTGGTGATGCTCGTGGATTTGAGTCGTTGGTTCCGTTGCTCGATGATGAAGATTGGAGAATACGAAGAAATGCCGCAAATGCTCTCGGTGGACTTAAAGATACTCGTGCTGTGGAGCTGCTGATCCACTTACTCAAAGATGAAAATTCGTACGTCCGAGGTACTGCTGCAATATCTCTCAGCCACTTCAATGATACCCGAATCGTAGGATCATTGACCCCTTTACTCAACGACGAAGATTCGATCGTCTGCGAACATGCTGCATATGCTCTCCGAAAATTAAATGATACCCAAGTCGTGGTGCTTTGATCCAATTAGACGATGGTGGAAATCCTGATGTCTGATTGCAGGCTGAATCGCTCTCTAAAAATTGGATATCGGACAACGTAGGCATAGTGGCATCGTATCATAAATCACAATCCTTTACCACACCTTCAGATCGATCCCCTCGATCCTCACCCTATTCTCATCGGAGTGCACTACCACTCTCAAGTAGCACCTTTTGCATCAGGGAGTAGCTCCGGCAAAAATCGCACCGTCTCGCCCACCTCCGGCCTCTTGCCCTGGCTCACGTCCCCTCGAAGGCGGCCACCAGGCAGATGCCGATGTCCTCGGGCGTCGGCAGTCCCTGCAATAGATGCACCGTCACAATTCCCCAGTCGCTCTTGAGTACTTTCGCAAAATGAGTGATGGGGCAGCCTAAAGGCCGGCGGCGGAAGATGTCGTCCTCTTT
>CAYXSJ010000049.1:0-14719 GCA_964467095.1 uncultured Methanotrichaceae archaeon | reverse complement strand
CGTCACTTATTGCACGCAGATAATTATTATGGATATATAATGCAGACTTAAAACCAAAATTATTTTAGGGGAGATCCAATGCACTGAGATTAGCTGAGAGCCTATTTGATGGGATCAAGCTCCTTTGCTAAAGCGCAATCTGTCAGGGAGAGAACTTCTATGGCATTATCAGCAAGTGCGAGCAGGTTGAGCAAGTGTGCGTCGATCTTGTACTGCATAACGTCAAGGGTGCAACGAAGTGTGCTCATCGCTTTGTACAGGGGTCCTGGAGGCTGAAACGAGGAGACTTTCAGGTACATCTCGTCCATAGCTCGCTTCTTTTCTTCTGTCCTGCCGGCAAGGCAGCCTGCCCGCAGCACCTCATAATGGTGAAAAAGCCTGGCGTATTTCACTATGCAGGGCATATCGACCTCGGAAATCTCTTTCTTGATATGCACGAATGCCAACAGAAGGTCCGGGAACTTCCGCGGATCGCATGGCAACGAAAATTGTTGGAGGGATTGATTCTCCACTCCGCTTAAATCAGCAATCTGGTGTGATACGGGGGGCAGGTTTTCGGCATAAGAGAAGAATTGTTCGATCATGCTCCGGCTGTATGCAATCCACTGCAAAGCTCTGGGATTGTCGCTAAAGAGGGAAGCCATGCAGCTCATCCGACCGTATTCCTGCTGAAACTCTTGGGCATGGCGAGCGATCTCGCTCATCTGAGCTGTAAGCTCTTTGGTGAAGGTCAACAAGGTCTTGTCATACCAGAGGCCCAGCGGGTTGCTTCTGTCGCCTGCGCCAAGTTTGACCATGGAATTGCACATTTTCATGCAGTCTTTCAGGACCGGTCCTGCCTTTAATGCCGTTTGCACTATAGCCTGCACGCGCTCTTTACTGATCGAATCAGGGATTTCTTGGCCAGAGAGAGCCTGGCTGTAGATCCTTTCCAGGCTGGATGGTTTGGGCTTGCATGCGACGTAGTAGAGCGCCTGGGCATACATTCTGCGGCAAGGGCCGGGCCACTCCGGATGGGGGCCGAAGAGGATCACCTTTCCCGATCCGAAGTGTGAAGAAACAATTGCTGCGCTGCCCCATATGTCTTTTACTCTATTGCTGGGAATTTGATGCACAGGGGCGCTGTACCTTGCCAGCACAGTCACCGAACTACCTATATTGAACAT
Organism: uncultured Methanotrichaceae archaeon; assembly: GCA_964467095.1. Lineage (GTDB taxonomy): Archaea > Halobacteriota > Methanosarcinia > Methanotrichales > Methanotrichaceae > Methanothrix. The sequence continues at coordinate 13,553 of CAYXSJ010000049.1, read as the reverse complement.
GCTCGGGCCGCCGAAATACTCTACGGCCACTCGTGGTCCGTAATCGGGCTGCATGGCGTTCTGACCGTAACCGAACATCACTGGATGCTTCGGCTCTACAATCTCCAGAAGGAGCTGTCCCATGAGAGTTCGCCATTCCCAGTCTCCCTCGGCTGGCTCGCGGGGCATGAACCATTCGGCGTGATAGGATGCATCCACCAGGTTGAGGTAGGGATAGGGGCTTTTCATCAGTGCCTCTGTTGCGCCGGCACAGACTCCTATGTAGCCACCGCCATTGCAAACGAAGCTACGAAGATTCTCAATAGCTCTGGCAGCGTCCTCCTGGGTTGAGAAGGACGAGAAATGCATGGAGCCGCCCGGCATCACGAAGACATTGGACCGGGCAAGAACGCTGTCGGGATCGTTCTCGTCTTTGAGCAGATCACGGGCATGGGTCAGCGTTACCTTGAAGCCCATGCTGCGGAAGGTGAGGTGGTGCATCAGGGCATTATCGTAGGTGGTGGAATCGTAGTAGAGAGCGATTCTAGGAGCCACCAGTTTTTTGGATTTGACCTCGACTGTTTCACAGGCTTTGTCGATGCCATTGATGCCAGACTGCTTCTCTTTATCTTCCAGCCACGAAATGACGGCATCCCAGGGAATGTCGCGACCGGTCCGGAAAGGGGCTTTGATTGAAAAAGTGCCGGCTGGATAGCTCCGGCCTTCTGCCTGGAATTCCTCTATCGTCCAGTTCACCGGCACCCCTTCTTCCAGTAGCTGGTTTATGAGGCGGAAGGCAGCAGCATTCACGGTTTTTCCTTGGCAGGATTCTTTTCTATCCAGAGCAATGAAATAGTTACCTGGGATCAAGGATTCATCTCCTTTGCTTTTAGGCAATACGCTTGAAACCTCAAAAAGACGGTGCTCAGCTGCAACGATCTGCCCTCATCAAATTCCTGAGACATACCAAAACCTTTAAATCAAATCTTTCTGTTTTTTATCCAATAAAATTTAATTAGAACGGATGAGGTATATGATATCGAAATCGATGATATTGTCCATAACCATGATGCTTCTTTTGTGCTCGATGGCTGTAGCCGAGGAGAACAATACAGTGACGGTTACTGACGATCTGGGGCGGATAGTCAGCATTTCAAATGCTCCCCAGAGAATTGTCTCTCTTTCTCCTTCCAATACAGAGATTCTCTTTGCCCTTGGTCTGGGAGACAGAGTTGTCGGCGTGACCAAATATTGCAGCTATCCGCCTGAAGTGGAAAGCCTCAAAGATAGCGGAAAAGCGGAGGTAGTGGGCGGCTATGTAGACCCTGATTTTGAGAAGATTCTTTCCCTTCGTCCTGATCTGGTCCTGGCCAGCCAGACGCACAGCAATGGGGCAGTCTCCCTGCTGGACAAAGTGGGCATTCCTACCTTTGTCGTCGATTCCAATAACCTCTCCAGCATAATTCTATCCATAGAAAAGGTTGGCAAGATCACCGGAAAGGCAGATGATGCATCTGCTCTCGTCGCTCAGATGCAGTCCCGAATTAAAGCCGTATCTGACAAAGTCTCATCACTTCCAAAAACGAGGGTCCTTTACATCGTCTGGCACGATCCGGTTCAGACGGCAGGGGCTGGAACCTTCGAGGACGAGATCATCGAGAGGGCAGGTGGCGTGAACATCTTCCACGATCTGTCGGGATATGCTCAGGTAGATCCGGAAGCCATAGCCGTGCGAAATCCCGAGGCGATTATTGCCTGCTCAGGCATGGGAACGGGCGCTGACAAGCCCCTGCAATGGGCGGAAACGGAGCGCGGCTTGAATCAGACAGATGCCCGCAAGAATGATCGGATCTATCAGGCAGAAGGAGATCTCATAACCCGCGCCGGTCCCAGGATCGTGGATGGCCTGGAGATGTTTGCAAAGTTCATCCATCCTGAGGCGTTTTGAGACGTTGGTCGCGAACCCTTATGTCTGGCCATAATGCTGTATCCAGAGCCCTGAAGCCGGGTGCCTGCGAGAGGACCGATTTGAGGAAGCAGTATCGTCAATTCACAGGACGAAAGATGCTCTTCTTCCTGGTCTTGATATTGGCGATAGCTTTCCTCGCGGGATTGGCAGTCACCCTCGGCTCAGCGGAAATCTGCATCAATGATGTTTACTCCACCATCATGGCCAGATTCTTTCCCGCACACTTTCATTCCACGGCCTTTACGGATATGATCGTCTGGGACCTGAGGCTGCACAGAATTTTGATGGGAATTGCGGCCGGCATGGGTCTTGGTGCTGCCGGGGCTGTGATGCAGGGCATTCTCAAGAATCCTCTTGCCAGCCCCTTTACTTTGGGCATCTCCTCGGCAGCCAGCTTCGGCGCGGCCCTGGCCATCATCTTTGGTGCAGGCATCATGGCTGGGTCGTGGCTTGTCATCGGCAATGCCTTCATCTTCGCTCTTCTCTCTGCCTTCGTCGTTTACGGCCTGGCCAAGTACAAAGGCATCTCTTCCGAGACCATGATCCTGGCGGGAATCGCCATCATGTACCTTTTTTCGGCTCTAACGTCCTTGCTGCAGTATGCGGGAAAGTCAGAGCAGGTTCATGAAGTGGTCTTCTGGATGATGGGCTCCTTGGGTCGATCCTCCTGGGAGACCGTGGGGATGGTCATAGCTATTCTTGTCCTTTGTCTGCCTTATCTCATCATTAAATCATGGGACCTCAACGCTCTCGGGACCGGCGATGAGACTGCCCAGAGCCTGGGTGTGGATGTAGAGCGGACGAGGGTGATTTGCATGATGACCGCCTCGCTCATAACGGCCGGCATAATCTGCTTCACGGGAACCATCGGCTTCATAGACCTGGTCTCTCCTCACATTACCAGGATGGCCATAGGTGGAGATCACCGGTTTCTTTTGCCAGGCAGTGCCCTGGTGGGAGCCTTGCTCCTCCTGGGCGCGGATACTCTGGCCAGGACCATTCTTGCGCCAGTGATACTGCCTGTGGGCATCATGACCTCTTTCCTTGGTGTTCCTTTCTTCGTATACCTCTTTTTGCGAAGGAGGAGGACGTTTTGGTAAAGATCAGTGTCAAGTGTCTTTCCTTTGACTATAACGTCTCCAAAATCCTCGATGGGCTCTGTCCTGGATGTAGAAGTCTCTCCTTTCCATCATCAGTGCGCTCAGGCTTAGCGGATAGCCTGACCGCCTCGATTCTGGCTCCAGACTCCTGGCCGTAGTCTTTGATCCTCTGCACAGTATGGTCTACCATCCCTCCGGAGGTCAGGATGATCGTGTTCTTGCCAATCAAGGCCTTCAGGATGCATTTGTCGATGACGCCGTAGGTAAAATCTATTGAGATGCCGCACTTTTCTGCCATGGCCTTGGCACTGGTGCCCATAGCGCCCTTGAAGCCCGCCGGAATTTTATCGAGCAAGGCTTTGGCCAGTCTCCAATCGGCCTCATCTACGTTGTAGATATAGATTTTGCCTAACGCTCCCGCGAAAGCGCGCTCCTCCACATTTGGCTGCAGGCGATCGCATAGCTCAAGGATGTTCCTGGGTGGCTTTAACCCACCGGCAATGCCCCTTCCGGCCAGCTCATGGTAGAGCTCCACCACGAGTGGCAGCTTGAGCCTGGTATCTCTTATGAGGTTGGCATCTCCGAATACCTCCTGTCCTGTGCCCCGGCGCATCACCCCGCCGTCCTTCATGAGGATGACCTCATCCGCCCAGCGGTAGGCCAGGTCCACATCGTGAGTGGAGATGATCAATGTCTTTCCGCCTAAGTTCAGCTCGTCAAGCATCTCCATGATCTCTTCAGAGCTGGCCGGATCGAGGTTGGAGGTGGGCTCATCAAGAATTATCACCTCTGGCTCCATTGCCAGTATGCCGGCTATGGCCACTCTCTTCTTCTCGCCCCCGCTCAGGTGATGAGGTGGGCGGCGCTCATATCCAATAAGGCCCACGTACTGTAGGGCATAGCCCACATATCTTTTCACTTTCTCCGCGCCATAGCCCAGATTGGATGGGCCGAAGGCCACGTCCTGGTAAACGGTAGGCGCAAAGAGCTGGTCGTCGGAATTCTGAAAGACCATGCCCACGGCTCTTCGGATGGATCGCAGACTGGCAGCATCGTGCATCATGGACCTGCCTCGAAAGAGAACCTCGCCCTCGCTTGGTCGCAGGATGCCGTTGAACATGAGCATGAGCGTTGATTTGCCGGCACCATTGGGACCCACCAGGGCAACCTTCTTTCCTTCTTGCAGGGAGATGCTCACTCCTTTCAGGGCCGGAGTTCCGTCTCCATAGGAATAGCTGAGATTTCTGGTTTCGAGGATAATCGTCATAGTAGCCTCACAATAGCTGGACGTCTCTGGTTAAAACAGCGATGGCAGAAGCGGTTGCCAAATATACTGCCGCCGCCATAATCGCCCTGGGCTCTGCCCGGCCAGACTGCTCCATGAGATCGAGCTTGCCATCGTAACAGCGAGAGTCCATGGCCACGATGAGCCTCTCTCCCTGTTCCCAGGACCGCAGGAAGAGAACGCTGCAGAGCATGGCAAAGGAGTTCAGGGATCTTTTTGTCCCGGCATCTCCCAGGCGCATCACCTGAGCGCTGTGAATCATGACCGCCTGGTCCAAAAAGACGAAGATGTACCGGTAGATCATCATGGACAGCTCAATGACGGACTGCGGTATCCGCAAGGATTTGAGAACGGCGAAGATCTCAATCATGGGCGTGGTTAAAGCTATGAAATATAAAGAGCACATGCCGCCAAAGGTCCTGGCGATAAGAAGTGCGGCCAGGTTCGCTCCCTCTTCTCGAATGGACAAATTAAAGCCGAAGAGAGTCACGGAAAATAGTGTCTGGCCGCCCCCGTGCATGAAGGCCACCACGCCGGCACTTAGCAGGGCGAAGGAGAGGGGCACCAGCAGCAGCTGGAAATAGATGCGTCCGGGAATTTTGGCCAGGATCACAACTGTCAGGCTCATGGTTATGGCCACGAATAGAGGCGCTATCGGCGTCGTGGATGATACACAGAGAAGTATGGCCCCCAGGCCCAATAGCAATTTGAGCCGGGCACTGTTCTCCCGCAGAGCATTGCCGTGGGCGTAGTCGTCGAGAAGGTTATGCATCCGACTTTCCTTCTTGCTGCCGGGCAGATTTATCTGCTTTCATCTTGGCAAGAGCCCGGTAGTAGCCCAGGAAGTAGCCTATGATGAGGCTGCCGATGGCCGCCTGCAGGGCAAAGAGGAGGCTTTCGATCTCGCCGCTAGGAGGCTGGTAAATGGATTGAAACCATGGGACATAGGTGCCGCCGGTCAGATCGGAGATTACGCCCTCGGCCTGGCCGTCAGCTCCGCCCCACTCGTGATTTCCGCTGGAGCTGACGTAAGCGAAGGCGGCGATGAAGAGCACGATGATGCCCAAGGTCAAAAGCTCCAGTTTTATGTCAAAACCTCTTTTCATACTAAAGCCTCCTTCAGCTTTTTTATCGTGTTTTGGGAGACCACATTCATTCTCACCAGCACATCGCTTCTCAGCTGCACTATGTACTTGAACATCAATGCCGTCACGGCCCCCTCCACGATGGCCAGGGGAATCTGGGTAATGGCAAAGACGGCGGCAAAGGCCTCAAAGGAAGCCAGAACACCGGAGGCCGCCGGAAAGGCCAGTGCCAGTTGGATGGCTGTGACGAGATAAGTGGCCCAGTCAGCCAGTGTTGCCGCCAGAAAAACAGCCAGGTACAGATGCAGCCCGGCCCGGCTGGCAGCTTTGTAGACCAGATATCCCACCACCGGCCCGGCAATGCCCATGGAAAAGGTGTTGGCCCCCAGGGTGGTGAGACCCCCGTGCGCCAGAAATACGGCCTGGTAGACCAGGACAATAACGGCCAGGACCGATGTTATCCAGGGGCCGAAGATTATGGCCCCCATTCCCGTGCCCGTGGGATGAGAGCAGCTGCCGGTAACAGAGGGCAGCTTCAGAGAGGAGAGGACGAAGACGAAGGCTCCGGCAACGGCCAGCAAGGGCAAAGTCTCTCGACTGTCCTTGATCATGCGGTTCATCTTGTAGACACCGAAGGCAACTACGGGAAGGGAGAGAGCAAACCAGATCTCCCACCAGGGATGAGGAAGAAAACCCTCCATTATGTGCATTGCGCCACCGCTTAATGCAGAGATATTCTGCCATATAAGGTTTTCTTGTGTTATGATCAAATAAGTTTAATAAAGTGATATTTCAGCATTGGGTTTATTTGAGGATTATTTTCATCTTCATCAATTTCGTCCCGCATGAATCGCCCTTAAATATTCGGCCTGCCCAAAAAGGATCCATCTTGACTCAGATATTCACCGTCACCGACCTGAATTTGAGGATAGCAGACCGCCTGGACAGCGATCCCCGCCTGCATGACCTCTGGGCGCGAGGAGAGGTATCCAACTACCTTCATCACCGGTCGGGGCACAGGTATTTCACTCTCAAGGACCAGGGCTCTTCCATCTCCTGCGTTCTCTTCAAGAATAACGGCCTCACATTGAATTTTGAGTTAAAGGACGGCGCAAATGTGCTTGTCTTCGGTGATGTTGCTGTTTACAGGCCGCAGGGCAGAGTGCAGCTCGTTGCTCGCGCCGTCAAGCAGGATGAGGGGCTGGGTTTCCGGCATCTTCAGCTGGAGGCTCTGAAAAAGAAACTGGCCGCGGAGGGGCTCTTCTCCGTAGAGAGAAAGCGGGCGCTGCCCCGGTATCCTGAGAGGATCGGTATCGTCACCTCTCCCCAGGGAGCGGCGCTGCGAGATGTTCTGCGCACATTAGGTCCCTATCCGGCGAAGATCATCCTCTCCCCGGCCCAGGTGCAGGGAGAGGGCGCAGAAGAGAGCATTGCCTGTGCGCTCTTTGCTCTGAGAGGCAAAACAGATGTGATTATCGTCTGTCGCGGCGGTGGCTCGACTGAGGATCTTTGGTGCTTCAACTCCGAAATTGTAGCCCGCGCCATCTTCGCCTGTGATGCTCCCGTCATCTCCGCAGTCGGGCACGAGACGGATGTAACTATTGCCGATTATGTGGCGGACATAAGGGTGGCAACGCCCACGGCTGCAGCAAAGATGGCAGTGCCGGATACGGAGGAGATAAAGGAAGGGCTACGCACGATCCAGGTCAGAATGATGCGCGCTCTCTGGACGGGGCTGGAGCGAAAAGAGGAGCGCCTGGAGTATCTAAAGCACAGCATCTCTGCTAAAAGGATGTATTCTCTGGCGAGGGACGCTCGCCAGCGCCTGGATTATCTGAGCGAAAGCCTGCAAGCCGCCCAGGCAGATAAGATGAAGGACCTGAAGAGCCGGCTGGAGCTGCTCGAGGGACGCCTGTCAGCTGTGGGGCCGCGGGCCACCCTTCTGAGGGGCTATGCCATAGCCCGCACCCAGAAAGGCTTGATACTGCAGGCCCAAGACGCCCGGCCCGGCGAGGAGATCGAGCTGGTCCTGGGCCAGGGGCGGCTCAGGTGCAGGGTGCTGGAATGCCTGGATGACGAAGAGGCTACACTATGAAGAAGGATGAGATAGGCCTGGAAGAGGCTCTGGACAGTCTGGAGCAGATTGTTGAGGTGCTGGAAGAGGGAAAGATGACCTTAGAAGAGAGCCTGGACCAGTATGAAAAGGGCATGAAGCTGGTCAAGCTCTGCAACTGCCGGCTGGAAGGCGCACAAAGAAGGATAGAGTCTCTGACTGGGGAGCTGCCCACCGATCTGAGCTGATGCGTGATCGCATGCTGCAATAAAGTTTAAATACAACCAAGGATGTACGTTTTCATACATCATAGTATTAATTAGTACATCTGAAACATGACATCTGAAGCATATACACAAGCCGGTGATCCTTTGCATGGTCTGATATCCAAAAACGCCGCAGTAAAGTTCGGCAGGTACGGCGGCCTCTTTGTGCCCGAAACACTGGTGCAGCCCCTGGCGGAGCTAGCGGAAGCATACCAACGCCTGATGAAGAGCGATGATTTCAAAGAGGAGCTGAACCTGGCTTTGAAAACCTTTGCCGGAAGGCCTACTCCCCTCTACTACGCCGGAAACCTCAGCCAGAAACTGGGCCGAAAGGTCTACCTGAAGAGGGAGGACCTGGTGCACGGGGGGGCGCACAAGCTCAACAATACCCTGGGCCAGGCGCTGGTGGCCAAAAAGATGGGCAAGACCCGGCTCATCGCTGAGACCGGCGCCGGCCAGCATGGCGTGGCCACAGCCATCGTGGGAGCCAATCTGGGATTTAAGACCCAGGTCTACATGGGTGAGGTGGACATCGAGCGGCAGAAGATGAATGTCTACCGCATGCAGCTTATGGGTGCGGAGGTCATACCCGTGCGCTCCGGCTCTCGTACTCTCAAAGACGCCATCAATGAGGCCATGCGGGACTGGGCTTCCAGCTTCGAACATACCCATTATCTGCTGGGCACGGCAGCAGGCGCTCATCCTTTCCCCAGCATGGTGCGCGATTTTCAGAGCGTCATAGGCCAGGAGGCTAGAAGCCAGATTCAGCAGGCTGAAGGCCGTCTGCCCGACAGCATCACAGCCTGCGTGGGAGGAGGCAGCAATGCCATGGGCATCTTCGCCCCCTTCCTCAAGGACGAGGAGGTGCGGCTTATAGCCGTGGAGGCGGGCGGGCGCGGCCCGGGCAAGACGGACCGGACGGCAGATCATGGAGCCAGTCTTGGCCGGGGCACGGATGGGGTTTTGCATGGTGCTCTTACTAAAATTCTGCAGGATCCCTACGGCCAGATTCTGGAGTCCTATTCCGTGGCGGCTGGCCTGGACTATCCTGGCGTGGGCCCGGAGCTGGCCTTCCTGGCAGAAAGAGGTCGCGTGCTAACGAAGATCGCTGATGACAAGACCGCCATGCGAGGATTTCACGCCCTCTCCCAGCTGGAGGGAATCATTCCGGCTCTGGAGTCGGCGCATGCCGTGGGCTATGCCTTAGAGGAGCCGCAGGCCCTGGGAGATCTGGCCATCATCAACATCTCCGGTAGGGGCGACAAGGATCTGGCAACGGTGATGGAATATGAAAATCTCTGAAGCATTCAGGGCAGCGCCCCTTTTGATCGTTTACATCTGCGCCGGGGACCCGACGCCCTCGGCCACGCCGCAGCTGGTGCGGCGGCTGGCGGCTGCCGGAGCTGATATAATTGAGCTGGGTCTGCCTCACTCCGATCCCATTGCAGACGGCCCGACCATTCAGGCGGCAGCACAAAGGGCGATCTCCGCAGGGATGAACACAGATGTCTATTTCCAGGTGGCAGCGCAGGCGAACGTTGCCGTTCCCAAGGTATTCATGGGCTACTACAACATGATTTATGCCCGTGGCCTGGACAGGTTTGCCGAAGACTGCGCAAAGTCCGGCATCAGCGGCATGATTGTGCCCGACCTGCCCCCTGAGGAGGCCGGACCTCTCCAGGAAGCCTGCGCCCGGAACGGTGTGGACCTGATCTTCCTGGCTGCACCCAACACCCCTCCAGAGCGCCTGAAGATGATCGAAGAGGAGACTGCGGGCTTTCTTTACCTGGTGGCCCGCACGGGCGTCACTGGTGCACGAAGCGATATCCTGCAGGGCACGAGAGACCTCATAGCCCGGGTGCCTGGAGACAAGCCCAAGGCGGTAGGCTTTGGCATCTCCACCCCAGAGCAGGCGGCGGAGGTGATTGCAGCCGGCGCTGATGCGGCGATTGTGGGCTCCGTCTGCGTGGACCTGATCGCTCGCGGAGAGATAGAGCGGCTGGAGCAGCTGGTTCGCGACATGAAAGCGGCGGTAAAAGCTGCCAGCAAGAGGAAAGCTCCAATAGTTGGCTGAAGGATATCCGTCCATGGACGAAGGGCAGAAGAGGTTTGTGGAAAGGACGAGGAGGGATCTTGAAAGCGGCTGCAATGTGACCATTGTGGCCTTCGGCGATTCCATCACCGCCGGCTTTGCCGTGCGGCGCGGCTTTCCCTCCTTTTGGAAAGCATTGCTGGCAGAAAAGTATCCCGAGGCAAATGTGGAGATGATCAACTCCGGCATCTCCGGAGACATGAGCTTGGATGGCCTGGCCCGGCTGGACTTTTCCGTGCTTTCCTACGAGCCGGACCTGATCACCATCAACTTCGGCATCAACGACTGTGTGCTCGGCCTGGGCCTCGATGAGTTCGAGATGAACTTCGTGGAGATGGTGCGACGCATCCGCGCGGGGCCCAACTCGGAGATACTGCTTCTCTCTTCCCAGCCCCTGGAGACGCAGCCCTACGACCGAATGGTTTTAGATTACTATCAGGCCGTGGAAAGGGTGGCCAGGGAAATGGATGTGGGATTTGTGGATGTCTACGGGGCCTGGATGCAGCGTGTGGAGAAGGGCACGCCCCTGGGATCGCTGATCCTTCCCGGCCTGGACCATCCCAACGAGGCAGGATACGGGATCATAGCCGAAGAGCTGATGAGGCTCTTTCAATAGAGCAAGAGTCCCTGCGCAGTCCCGAAAGTATTTATGAGCCAAGGAACCTAATAATAATTGAATGTTCCGTAATGGCTTCGGATCGCTCGTCATTGCTCTGATCATTTCTACTGCAGCCTGTGAAGAGCTTGCATATGTATCTCTGGAGCAAGAGAATCGCGCTTTAGACTACGCCAACCTCTCTGAGTATAATGGTTTGCAGGAAATCACTATGGGCTTGGCCAGCAGTTCAGACCGAGAGAGCACACCGCTAAAGACGAAAACAGATTTGGAATCACTGAGAAAAATTTTTGGTAATAGAATTGACGATGACAGCCCATTTATATTAGATGAGGCCACTTACTGGGCACAAAAAAATCCTGGAGAGCACTCCATCGATCAGGTTTGTGCCGTTTACGACTTTGTGAGAGAAAGCTGGAACTATACCAGCGACAAACGCGGGACTGACTATTTCCGTTACTCCAATCAGACCCTGTCTCTAGGAAAACGAGCCGGTCTTGCTGGTGCGGGAGACTGTGATGATTTTGCAATCCTCATGGCCTCACTTATCGAAGGCCTGGGAGGGACTACAAGGATCATTGTTGCATATGGTCCAGGAGAAGGCCATGCCTATGCAGAGGTTTATCTGGGAAACTTGAGCTCAACGGAGGAGAAGGATAGGATTGAGCGTATGATCCAGTGGTTGAAAATGAAGTATACTATCAATGAAATCTATTACCACATAAATCTCAGCTCGGGTGATGTATGGCTTAACTTGGATTGGTTCGCCTACAATCCAGGGGGACCATTTTCTAGGACTGTCAGCCATACCCCCCTTGAGGTAAGGTCAGTGGAAAAGATCCCTTTAAACCTTCCAAATGAGCGGCCAACTGCAGTAATCATTCCCGACGTCTCGAAGCCAAATGTGGGACAGACTGTGTTCTTCGATGCATCTCATAGCCATGATGATGGCGACATAGTCGATTACCGGTGGGAGTTTGGAGACGGCAATACAGGCCCCAAAGAAGTCTTTGTAGGAAATACGTATAAAAAAAGCGGCAGATTTTTAGTCAACCTAACAATAAAAGATAATTTTCGAGCTGAAGGTAGAAATACCACTGAAATTGTGGTAAATGAGCCTCCCACGGCCGTCTTCTCTTTCCTACCTCCTGCACCTAAGTTAAATGAGACTGTAGTCTTTAATGCCACCCAGAGCAAAGACCTTGAAGCTGGACCATTGATATATAAGTGGACCTTTGGAGACGGGGATTCCGGGATTGGAGTTATCAAGTACCATCCTTACCTACAATGGGGCACCTACACCGTCAACTTGACAGTTGTCGATAGCAATGGTGCAGAGAATTCTACCTCTCGCGAGATCAAGGTAAATAAACAACCTCATGCTATAATCAGATACGATAAAGAGGAGCCAAATGCTGGGGATTTGGTTTCATTTAGTGCGTCGGACAGCTCTGATGATGATGGGAGCATTGCTGGATACTTCTGGGAATTTGGAGATGGAAATACCTCAGAGGATAAGTCTCCCGATCATGTTTACCCAAGTGGAGGAAACTTCATAGTGAAGCTGACTGTGACGGACAGAGACAATGCAACCGATGCCAATACTACAACAATCAGAATAAACGAGCGCCCTACGGTAGGCTTCACCTTCTCCCCAGTCGATCCCGAAGTGAATGAAGAGATCACCTTCGATGCATCGGAAAGCAAAGATCCTGATGGGATCATCGAGTATATTTGGGACTTTGGCGAAGGCAAGAAGCCAGAATCCTGGACTGTGCCAGAGGCTTACTATGCTTATCATAGGAAGGGCACTTATCAAGTCAAATTAATGGTCAAGGATTCTAAGGGGGCTACAGATTTCCAAATGCAGCAAGTGGAGATTAAAGACAGATCTGTCGCCATGGCACCGGCTCCTGATGAAAGCATAGCTACAGACGAGGACTCTGTTACACAGCCGCCAGCCCCTGCTTCTCGCGAGATCAGGGCAAATAAAAAACCTATTGCTATAATCAGATACGATAAAGAGGAGCCAAATGTTGGGGACTTGGTTTCATTTAGTGCGTCGGATAGCTCTGATGATGACGGGAGCATTGCTGGATACTTCTGGGAATTTGGAGATGGAAATACCTCAGAGGATAAGTCTCCCGATCATGTTTACCCAAGTGGAGGAAACTTCATAGTGAAGCTGACTGTGACGGACAGAGACAATGCAACCGATGCCAATACTACAACAATCAGAATAAACGAGCGCCCTACGGTAGGCTTCACCTTCTCCCCAGTCGATCCCGAAGTGAATGAAGAGATCACCTTCGATGCATCGGAAAGCAAAGATCCTGATGGGATCATCGAGTATATTTGGGACTTTGGCGAAGGCAAGAAGCCAGAATCCTGGACTGTGCCAGAGGCTTACTATGCTTATCATAGGAAGGGCACTTATCAAGTCAAATTAATGGTCAAGGATTCTAAGGGGGCTACAGATTTCCAAATGCAGCAAGTGGAGATTAAAGACAGATCTGTCGCCATGGCACCGGTTCCTGATGAAAGCATATCCAAAACCAAGGGCTCTGCTGTACCGGCACCAAACCCAACTGCTAGCCCTATTGCAGAGGAAACTAAACAATTCGCGGTATATTCTATCGAGATTAGAGGCACAGTGGCAGGCATAATGAATGGCACAAACAACCTATTAAATAATTCTTTCACATGGACCTCGCAGAACTTCCCAGGCTTCTACTATGATATTAATGAAGATATTGGCACTGAGATGCTTATCACAGAACTTTCCGAGGGAAACGTGCTCAGAGGGGAGGCACCCTACGGCATCATATACAAGACGGCCGCCAAGGCCATGGACTATGAGTTTGAGGACTGGGGAAGTTACAATGGAATTGGCTTCTTGGGCAGAAAGTACTTTGCGGGTTATATAGCCAGCGAAGATGCTTCAAAGGGCATATTCTTAGATAAATCCAACGATAGCAACTCTCTCTACAAAAAGCATCTTGAAGAGATTCTCATTGATGATAATAGGGAAAGAATAATTACTTCAGGTACCCCCCTCAAGTTAGAGGAAGGCTATGAGCTGGCTATCAAGGCCATTGATATCGACGG
>CAYXSJ010000048.1:0-15009 GCA_964467095.1 uncultured Methanotrichaceae archaeon | reverse complement strand
GATAAAAGACAGCCGCCTTCCCGACCTGCCTGAGGGTGTGCACCCTGCAAGACTTGCGCTGCAACGGAGATCTGCGAGACCAGGCACAGCCTGGCGTCAAGATTTTTTTAACACAGGCATGCAAACCCATACCTTATAAAGGGGAAGCCTCATTTGCTGCTACGAAATGGCAACCATCGAGGAACAGATCAAGGCGCTGGAAGAGGAGATCTTTAACACTCAGAAGAACAAGGCCACTGAGCACCATCTGGGCAAGATCAAGGCCAAGATCGCGAAGCTGAAGGCACAGCAAGAGCTTCAGAAGATCAAGGGCGGCGGCGGGGGTAGAAGATACTACATCAAGAAGTCGGGAGATGCAACTGTGGCCCTGGTGGGCTTTCCATCGGTCGGAAAGTCAAGTCTGCTCAACTACCTGACCGGCTCCAAATCAGAGGTTGCCGCATACCAGTTCACTACCCTGGAGGTCATTCCGGGGGTAATGAAATACAAAGGCGCTGAGATCCAGATATTGGATATGCCCGGCATCATCAAGGGAGCCGCCAGAGGCAAGGGCAGGGGCAGAGAGGTCATAACGGCAGCTCGCGCCGCAGATATAATATTACTATTAGGTGATGTCTTCAACTACAAACTGAATATTCTGGAGCGCGAGCTTTACGATGCGGGAATCCGGCTGGACAAACAGCCCCCCAATATTCATATCACATTGGACAAAAAGGGCGGCATAATCATACGCAGCACTGTGCAGCTCACTCACATGACGGAGTTTGAGATCGCGGAGATCATTCGCGCCTACGGAATTGTCAATGCCAATGTCACTGTCCGCGAAGATATAGATACTGATAGCCTTGTGGACTTTTTGGCCGGAAACAGGGTTTACATTCCTTCCGTGGTGGCGATAAATAAGTTCGACCTTAGATTCGGAGACGTAGAGAACAGGATCAAGGAGGACCTGGGCAGGGATTACCTGCCCGTCTCTTGCGCCACTACCCAGGGCCTGGAAGAGTTAAAGGATCGTATTTACGACCGGCTGGGCTTCATTCGCGTCTATCTAAAGCCGAAAGGGGGCAAAGCAGATCTGGAGGAGCCGCTGGTGCTCCTGGACGGAAGCAGCGTCAGATCTGTATGCGAGCATCTTCATCGCGACTTCGTGAATCTCTTCCGCTATGCTCTGGTCTGGGGCAAGAGCGCCAAGTTCCCTGGCCAATCGGTGGGGCTGGATCATGAGCTCAAGGACAGCGATATACTTTCCATAATTACCAAAAGAAGGTAGGAAAACTGGCGAAAGCCACTTTTCTTTTTTGACCGGCAAGTATTTATGCTGAGCGGTTCTTTTAGCGATGCTGGATTCGTCGATTCAAAGTGATTTGTTGAGATGTTTTCGGGAGCAGTTTCGATTCCTTGAATCGATTCAAAAGGTAAGTGAATTAAATGTTTGAGCGAAAATATGAGAACAGTGGAAGCAAAGGCGGATTTAGCCGCGGTCCTAGAGAAATGACAAATGTTACTTGTTCTGAATGTGGCAAGCAAACACAAGTGCCCTTCAAGCCGGATGGATCCAGGCCGGTATACTGCAGCGAGTGCTATCAGAAGCATAGACCTGCCCGATCACCCGGCAGATACTGAACCTTCATTATTTCCTGATGACCTATTCGCAAGAGGGCAGGTTTCGTAGATATCGGAACCTTTAACCAGGGCAAAATGCCCCAAGCCCTCACAATTTTTTGCCATGATGGATGAAATAATGGTAACTAGAATAAATTTAAATTAGAAAATTGGGCATGGGGTAGAGCAAAAATGAAACAAGTTGAAACGCCAGAAGTAGTTAAGTTTGACGACATAGTCTCAGAGCTGGCAAGAAGAGGGGTAACCGTGCTGATGCATCGTCCCACTCGCTGGGGTTATGTCGTGGACGCGGTCATACCTTCCTCAAAGATAGTTATTCTTAAGATGCCGGACCTGACCAAGCAGGTCAAAGTGGCCATGAGCCAGTTTCGGGATCTGATTAACAGGCTGGAGAGCGATGGATATCAAATCATGGTCGTTCCCAGGAACAGAATGAACGAGGCGCAGGTCAAAGCCTTCTGCGATAGGATCGCTGCTGAGCCAACTCTGGCGGCAGCATGATTCTTTTCTAATTTTAGAGGCGGGTTTTGCCAATCTCCTTTCGTAGATCCAGCAACTCCTGGTAAATCTCTTCGAGGGCCTTATCCTGGGCCGCCAGGTTTTGCAGGGCAGCCCTGCTCTCTTCTTCAGCCCGGAGATTCATGAGATAATCGTTATGAGCCTTGAGCTTATCCTGACGGTTTTGACTCATCATAATCAGAGATGCCGTGTAGGCAGACTGCAAAGAGAAGATCAGATTCATGAAAATGAAAGGATAGGGGTCCCAGGCCTGCACGTAGGCAGTTGCATTGAGGATCACCCATGCGACTACGAGAATTGATTGTATAAGTATGAACCGCCATGAGCCTACGTTTTTGTAAACCCAATCGGCAAATTTCTCCCCTGCAGTAGTTGGACCGGTATCTATCTCACTAAGCTCTCGCACAGGAGCATGATTATGTTCAAATGGTTCCGGAAAGTCCAATTTCCTCAATAGTGAGCCTCCGCAGTGCATCTATATTGCCGGATAATCTTATAGGCTTTCTTCCACCAGCAACTCTCCCTCTTCCGTCACATAGATCTGAGCCCTCTTTTCCAGCGCCCTCTTCTTAAAGAGCCGGGGGGCTTTTCGGCGCAGTTGCACCACAATATCCAGTGAGGTGATGGGAAGGCGTATCTCTTTCTCGTCCGCTGCGGCAAAGATCATCTTGGGCAGCTCGAAGACATCTGTTCCCGCCTGAGCCTGCAGGGATATGGGAGCGCGAAGCATCATCCACTGCTGCAGCGTTCGCTCCGCTCGGGCGATGTTTTGATGGGCTCGCTTCTCCAGAATGCTGATGTTGGAGCGGGTGGTGCCCAGGCTGTCTGCTACCTCTTGCTGGGACAGGCCAGCCAGACGCATTTGCAGCACCTTGAGCTGCCTTTGCGTGAGAAATGAATCAGAGGCTTCAACTCCGGCGCTTTCTGCATCTTCCGGGTTGCTCAGGGGCGAATGGGACTGTTGGGGCGACATTTGACCGCTTCACTAAATGAAGTATGAGAAGATAAAAGCATCCATTTGTCTTTCCCAGTTCACCAGACTCCGTTCACCAGACTCCTTTCACCAGGGCACGGAAACCCCGGAATAGAGTGTGCCAGATTGGGCTTTGGCCGTTGTCTTGGCTTTGTCGCTGAATATCTCCTCGCTGCCAGCCACGGCCGCCAGCCTGCCGGCCTGCAGCACAGCTACCCTGCCCGCCAGGTTCCGGCACTGTCGCATGTTGTGCGTGGCTAAGATTACAGCCGTATTGCCTCCGGCCAGTTTCTGCAAGAGGGCGTCGATGGAGGCGGAGCTCATTGGATCGAGGTTAGCGGTCGGCTCGTCTAATAGGAGAAGCTTCGGCTGCAGGATCAGAGCCCTGGCCAGGGCAATTCTCTGCATCTCCCCTCCTGACAGTGTATTGGCATCGCGGCTCTCATAACCGGAAAGCCCCACAGCCGCCAGGGCTTCTTTCACCTTCTCTCTCATCCCATCAGCGTCTTCGCCTCCTCGCATTCTCAGGCCATAGGAGACGTTCTCCTCAACGCCCGCCTTGAACATGACCGGCTTTTGAAAGACCATGGCCATTTTGCGGCGAGCGGCAAGTAACTCCCTCTCCGGCCTTCCGGAAACCACTCTGCCATCGAAGAGTATGCTTCCTGCTGACGGCTCATCAAGCAAATTGACCAGCCGCAGCAATGTAGTCTTTCCCGAGCCGGTGGGGCCGATCAGTCCCAGGATCTCGCCCCGCTCTACAGTCAGGTCGATTCCTTTGAGAATCTCAGCCGGGCCGATGCTTTTGCTTAAAGAGCGTACCTCCAGGAGCGCCATTCTCATCTCCCCTGAATTCTATTGAGCAAGAGGTTGATCACCAGTGAAATTGATATGAGAATAATTCCCAGAGCTATGGACAGCTCCAGGTTGCCCATGGAGGTCTCCAGGGCTATGGCCGTGGTGAGAACCCGCGTGTATCCCCGAATGTTCCCGCCGATCATCATGGCCACGCCAACCTCGGAGAGCGCCCGGCCAAATCCCAGCAGCACCGCAGCCATGACCGCTGCGCGTGCCTCTTTTATTACGGTTAAGATTATCTGCATCTCAGTCGCGCCCAGCGACCTGGCTGTGTCCTTGATCTGGGGACTGACGCCCGCCAGTGCTGTAATGGTGAGCCCGATCATAATAGGGCTGACGAGTATGGACTGGCCGAATATTATTCCGGCAGGGCTGAAGAGAAGGCTTAAGTCTCCCAGGGGCCCGGAGCGGGAGATGAGCAGGAAGACCAGCAGGCCTACGGTCACAGTAGGCAGGCTGTAGAGGGTCTGAATTAAATTTATCAATGCCCTTTTGCCCCGAAACTGGCGAAACTCGATGATTCCTCCCAGGGGTATGCAGATGATGCATGCTAAAAAAGCGGAAGAGATCGAGATAAAAAGAGACCTGGTGGTGATCTCTACCACCTGGGGATCTCTTGCTGCAATCAGTTCGAGGGCCCGCAAAAGGCCGATGTAAATCTCCTCCAACCAACTTCACCTAAATTGGATTTTTTAATTGCCTTTCGACCTTTTGCTGGTTATCTCCATCAGGCAGCGGCGCATGAGGCACTGGTGGGCACGGCGCACTGTTCAGCCGAGCAGCCGATCAGCTCGCAATTTCCTCTGGCGGCTGAGAAGAGCGGAGTTTTGAATTTCTCTTTGCCGAAGCTTGCAATCAGATCCTGCCCCTCATCGGATACCAGATAGTTTATGAACTCATTGGCAAGCTCGCAATTGACGTCCGGATGCTTCTTGGGATTCACAGCCATGGCCACATAGACATTGAGCAGGTCGCTTCCGCCTTCAATGAAGGGAACGATGGTCAGATTGCCCTGGTATGCCATAAAGGTGGACATATCAGAAAGGGTGTAGGCCTGCTTTTCATTGGCCATGTTTAAGGTTGCACCCATGCCCTGTCCTGCTTCGATATACCAGGGACCTGAAGAGTTGACTGCAGAGTAGTTGTATCCTGCTTTCTTCCAGAGCAGCTTCTCGCGAGAGTGAGTTCCGGAATTGTCGCCCCGAGAGATGAACATCACCTTAGCGGGATCTGCTTTGCCTTTCTCCATGATGCAGGCCAGAGCCTGGGAGGCATTCATGTCCTTGATCCCCGCAGGATCGTCCCTGGGTCCGACCAGGAGGAAGTAATTGTAGGCAATGCATCTTCTCTCCAGGCCGTGTCCGTCATTGATGAACTTGAGTTCTCTCTCTTTGTCGTGGACCATGAGGACATCCACGTCACCACGCTCCCCATACTGGATGGCGATACCGGTTCCGCCGGAGACGACGTCTAATGCAACGTTGTACTTCTCATCGAATTTGTCTTTGATCAGGTCCAATAGGCCGGTATCTTGCAGGCTTGTAGTAGTAGCCACCCTCAGCCTCTCACCCTCTTCCGCCACTGCGGCGCTGCATAAAATGGACAGCGCTATCAGTACAAGGGCTAAACTCAGAAAGTTTCTTGCCATTTCAATCCCTATATTAAAGCGTAACAGATTACAATAAAAAGGTTATGTCAGCTAATTTGATTATAGATCTGTAGTTTTTTCGGCTGACAGGAAGGTATATCTTCTCTGCCTTCAAAAAACTAAAAACTGATGCCACGAGACATGCCAATGCTAAAAGACAGATCGATCCTCGTTACCGGCGGCGCTGGTTTTATCGGCAGCCATCTGGTAGAGAGCTTGCTGGCGGAAAATAAGGTAACCGTCATCGACAATTTCAGTTCGGGAAAGAGAGAGTTTCTCGCCCCGCACCACAATAATCCAAATTTCCGTCTCATAGAAGCGGACCTGCTTCTTCCCGGTGCTCTGGAAAAGGCTCTGGCAGGAAAGGATATGGTCTTTCATCTGGCCGCCAATCCGGATGTGAAGCTGGGTGCAGAGAACACCCGCGTGCACCTGGAGCAAAATGTGCTGGCCACCTACAACCTGCTGGAGGGCATGAGAAAGAGCGGCGTTAAAAAGATCGCCTTCACATCCACGTCCACTGTTTACGGCGAGGCGGAAAAGGTGCCCACTCCCGAGGACTACGGCCCGCTCTTGCCCATATCCCTCTACGGTGCATCGAAGCTTGCCTGCGAGGCGCTTATCTCCTCCTACTGTCATACCTTCGAGATGCAGTCCTGGATTTATCGCTTTGCCAACATCGTGGGAGAGCGGGGCACGCACGGTGTGCTTGTTGACTTCATAAGAAAGCTGCGAGATAATCCCAGAGAGCTGGAGATCCTTGGCTCAGGCAAGCAGAAGAAGTCCTACCTGGAGGTCAAAGACTGCGTGCAGGCCATGCTACATTGCGCGGAGCGCTCGGACGAACAGGTCAACGTCTTCAATATCGGCTCTCTCGACTCTGTCGATGTTACAGGGATAGCAAATATTGTGGCCCGGCAGATGGGACTAACTGATGTCGCATACCGCTACACGGGCGGCGTCGATGGCCGGGGCTGGAAGGGCGATGTCCGCGTCATGCAGCTTTCCATCGAGAAGATCCAAAAACTAGGCTGGATGCCTCGGGGAGGATCTGCCCTGGCCATCGAGGCGGCGGTGAAGGCGCTGTTGAAGGACATTTAATGATGACTGGATGATTAAAGCCAAAAAAGAGTGGCATGGGCTTATTTTATTTTTTATCTTACATTGCGAACAGCCCATTTCGTTTCTTTCCACCAGTCACCCTCCAGCAGGGTGGCATTGTAGCCCATGAGCCTGAGGCTGTAGAAGAGCGAGTAGGCCTGCGGTGTGCCATAGACGATGGCAGTTCCCGACTTATCCAGGCGCCTGTCAAAAAGATCCTTCAGAGTGCCGGCATCTTTGATTCTGGAATCGTCATAGAGCTTATCCTGGCTCAAGCAGATCGACTCATTGCCCAGCCGGCTTTGGCCATATTCGGAAAAGTCACGTGCATCCAGGATGCGGGAATCAGATAGTTCAAGCATGCCCTCCAGGTTGTCGGGCGTCACCAACAGCCATGGTACGATGTGGGCAGTGTAGTTGGATGGCATGGGAGATGGTGCATTTGTGGTCAGATCATTGCCCGCTTTCTGGGCTGCTTCCGCGCCGCCGTCAAGCAGGCTGACATCTTCATGACCAAGGTAGCTCAGAGCCCAGAAGACGAAAGCTGCACCCTCGCCGGAATCGCCGTAGACGAGGAGCCGGTCGCTCTCGTTCACCCCGGCGCTGCCCAGTGCCTCTGCAGCCAGGGAATTGTCCAGACTGCCATCCTTTTGCAAATCTTTCCAGTACAGGTTTCGAGCGCCTGGAATATGGCCTGCCTGGTAATCCGCCCCGGACCGCACATCAAGGATGACCCGATCGAGCGGCATCGAGCCGGGACTGATAATGATTTCCGGCATGGCATAGCCTTTTTCCTCAGCTGCCTTGACAGAGGCTGCAGCATCACTGCTCGCTGGAACGTTCTGCTGTCCGCTCTGCTGGCCCCCGTTCATCTGGGCCATTTCATAGGCTTCTTTCTTGGCCAGCCAGCCTTCCAGGTTGGTCCAGTCCGGGCAGGTAGGACAGAATTCGCCTGTCTCCGTGCCAGCCATTGCCGAGATTGTAAGAAAGCTCAGGAAAAATGCCGCCAGCAGGGAGAGTATCGATACTGCTGCCCCTGCCTTTCTCAGCCGAATAAATCGGGATAAACCGCCACCCATAGTTGAATTCACTCCCTTGATAGGGCACCTTGCCACTATTTCAGGCTTACTGAGGAAGGAGGAAGGGCTTTGCATGAGCTTGACCATCTGAATGAATTTTGTAGCCTGCAGGCCGTCCATTCATGGCAAAAGCTCGACCAATCTGCTGCTGATGGCTAGACTCAGACCAGTCCCGTAATATTGCGTGTCAATGATGTATTTGCCTGGCTGAAGGGGAGAAAGAGCCTGGATAAAGGCATCGTTTGGAGTTGGATCCTATTGTCTGATAAACTATTTCCGCTATAAGGCCAAGGCAAAGGGTGAATGTGGCCTGAGGAACAGACTCGCAGTCGGCTAATGGACGGAATGGATACCGCGATCTTTAGAGATCCCGTAGTAGTAAGGAGATTTCTGCCGGACGACCTGGAGGCAGCTTTAGAGATCGACAGAGAGGTATTCGGCGGATACGATCCTGCTATCTTCACCGCATTTTATGAATATCATGCGGGCAGCACTCTTGTCGCGGAGGTAGGTGGAATTGTGGCTGGCTTCGTCCTGGGATTCAAGCATACACCCTTCGAGGGCAGAGTCTTCTGGCTGGCCGTAAGGCCGGGCTATCAGAGTCGCGGCATAGGCATGAGACTCATGCTGGAGGTCTTACGGACCTTCCGGCAGATGGGTGCTCTCAGCGCCACCCTGGAGGTCAGAGTGAGCAATAAAAAGGCTCAGTCGCTCTATTCCATGCTGGGCTTTCGCGTGATCGGCATCTGCCCTGCTTACTACAGCGACGGTGAGGCGGCCATCATCATGAAGCTGCGGATGTAAGCAATTACTACTCCACACCGCGAGCGGTCAGGCGGAAATCTGCGGCTGCCCCCTCCGGCAAAGAGCGGTGCTTCATAAGCCGGGCGCGGCGCAAACCTTCTCCTCTTTTCTCCAAGAAGACAATGGCTTTGCACATGTGCTCAAGACTCGTGCCGCCCATTGGCCGCAGCGCATTGCTTTCAATGTCCATGTAGACCTGATTGGTTATTACTACGGGAATCCTGTGCCTGCGAGCAATTTCCTGCAGCTCGGAGAGCTGGGCGGTTAGAGTTCGGCGGATGGAACGGTTATCCTCCGCTTCCAGAAGTACGCGGTAAAGGGACGTTGCCGAATCGAGAATTATCAGGCCTAAATCCCGCCCGGCGATCTTGGAGGCCTCGCGAATGGCTATTGCCTGCTGCTCCAGGCTCATAGGCTCAAAGATCATGATCTTCGCGGCCATCTCTTCCGCACCGGGGCCGGCGATCTGCTTGAACCTCTCCGCGGAAAAGCCTTCCGTATCTATGAATATGACGCGCAGGCTGCGAAGAACGGCCTGAACTGCCAGCTGCATGACAATGTTGCTTTTTCCTGTGCCCGACTCCCCGTAAAGCTGGCTTATTATGCCCGATTCAAATCCCCCGCCCAAGAGAAGATCCAGGCCCTGGCAGCCAGAAGGCAAGCGGTCAAGCATTGAGCGATCACTTATCTTTTATGCGTAAATTCATCGATCCTATCCATAAGCCGGTCCATGGCCTCTCGCTCTCTGGGGCCGCCGCAGCGGTTGATGATCCTTTGCATCTTCATCAGCTCCATGAAATAGGAATCTGTGCGAAGAGCCAGATACCTGGTGGCGGCCACTGCCGCTTCAATCACAAGATTCGCTCCCCGGTTGCAGGCGCGAAAGTCCTTTCTCAAGACCTCGCCCTTAACCAGCTCCACCTTGGCTATGATGATATCCGAGGCAAAGGCATCGCATTTAAAGAGCCCCCATGCCTCTGCGTCTTTTAACACGGGCAGATCTTCTCGGCGTGTGAAATATTCCTGCGGAAGGTCCTCTAAAGCCGTTTCCGCGAAAAGCCAGGCGTCATGACTGATATTGGCCACAAACCACCCTTTGGTCAGGACGTTTTCATAGGTATGAGTTCCTAAAAAGAGTCTCACATAAAGGCTGTCACCATCTCTGATTATGCCTATAGGAGCGCCGTTGATCCTGCCCGATCTCTCTGTAGTTGCGATTACCTCGTTTATGCCCTCTAGTATTCCCAGTTCATTCAAAGCGTCATTTCCATAAAGCATTATCAAAACCTCAAACCTTTTAGAAGAGAGATAAATAAAGATGCCGCAATCAGGTCTGCCGTGGACCCTGGATTGATGTCTTGCGCCAGAAGATCGCAGTCCAGCTCACGGGCTTTGCCCAGTGTTACATCAAGAAGCGCCTCGCCTGCCTGCTCTGAGACCTGATGGGCCTTCTCCTCCCCAAATTTGGCGCAAATCAAGCTGTCAGGCACCTCTGCCAGCGCCTCCAGGAAGGTTCTGACCACACAGTCGTTCAGGCCCAGCCTATCGATTTTCTCGGCTAACCTGTCCGCGAGCAAGAATGAGCGCTCATAATTGGTGGACCATTCGCGAGCAACAATGTCATGCCTGCTCGAGAGCCGCATCAGGTCCAGCAGAGTATTGCCGCTATCACTGACTGTTTTCTGCCAGTTTCTGTCATTCAAACTGAAATTGTCCACCTCGGCAACTCTGGCTTTGGCCTTCTGGAAGGCGCAGTAAAAGTCAATGGCGTCGATTACGGTGGTCTTTTCCAGGACATCTGCCAGTTCTGCCTGCAATTCTCCTGGCCTTCTGGCAGCGATAGCTATGGGAATCATGAGAACCAGAGAGCCGAAGTGAGTGTTGCTGCTCAAATTCCAGGTCTGCCAGGCTAAGACCCCCTCCAAAATGAGCGAGCCTACGCTTCTTTTGCCCTGGGCGGCTTTGCGAAAGACTGGATAAGCTGAAACGGCGCTGGTCAGGAAATGATGAAAGCCTATGTCGGAAAAATCGTGACAGCGATCGACATTGCCGGGCTTGGGGCTGGAGGAGAGCTCAAAGAGCATCGCCAGCATTGCGCACTGGGCCACGCGGTCGGGACTTGGGTCAGGGCTCATGACGCATCAGGAGGATTTGGAAAGAAGCTCTTCTGCCAGCTTCTTTTTCAGCGCCATATACTCCTTTGCCGAAAGCCCGATCTTGGCCATTGCAGCATCTCGCAGATAGCACAGCTTGCTCTTCTTGCAGCACCAAACAAGACTTCCAAAGCAAGTTCCATCGCCCTTCTCCAGCGGGGTGCCTTTGGCAAAGGCGAGCTTCTTATGTACAAACTCCTCCGGAGTCATGCCTGCCTTTTTCAGTGCGCCGAAGACCGGGCAGTGCTTGACGGGCGGGCAGCAGTAGGCCAGGCCGCGCAGGTCTCCGCCCGCGCAGATGTGCTTGGGTGCATTGCACCAGCCACTCAAAGAGTCGTACTCCTGCATGGCCCCGGAGAGCCATTGGGCAAATTCGGGATCCGCTCCCCGCAAGGATACGACGTCCGCACCCATGGCCAGGAGATCTTTGGCATCTTCAAACTCTCCAATATCGGCCAGGGCCATAATGACCGGTCCTCTGCTATCTTTTGCCTTCTTGACTAATTTTGGTCCGGCTCCGTTTAGGCCGCGCAGGTCGAGGTGAATTATGTCCAGCTCGCTCTCACCGAGCTTTTCCAAAAGGTCACTGGATAGGTCTTCCGGCCTTATCCTCAGGGAGAGGGTGACGCCGCAGCGCTTCAGGCGCGGAATGAGCTCCAGAAGACGGATTGGGTCGCGAATCTTGGAAAGCTTCAGATCGAGCAGGCAGAGATTTCGGCTCGCGAGCCGGGCGGCCTCCATGAGGGGCTCATCCCTGGAACAGGTGGCTGACAGTCCAAAGGCTCCTGTTCCTTTTCTGGCATTTTCATTGATCTTTTCTAAGCTGGCCTGCATCTCATCGAGCGAAACCTCATCCAGATCGAAGCCATCCAGCAAGAGCAAGCCTGCTGCATTGTTAAAGTCGGGCTGGTTATGTGAAGAAATAACGGCTATGGGATTATCAATATGCAGATATCCTACTTCAAACATCGGAGCGCAATGTGCTCCCTGAAGATATCAGCCTTTCGCTGTTAATATGTTTACAATTGCAGGTTTGCCCATGCCTCTGCCATCTTTATATCCAAGAAAATCCTAAGGCTTTGCGGTGATATGAATGGTGACTTTCAAAGTAGATGCAGACGCGCGGGCAACAGTCCTGGGTGCTGAGGACCTGGAGAAGCATCCAATAGTGGCCAAGGTAAAAGGAACGGGAAAGGATGGGGCTTTGAGCGTCCAGGTCTCCGGGGAAGACAGTCATCCCATATCGGCACGGATATCCGGCGATTCCAGGAGTCCCATCGCCCTTGGGCCCCTGGAGGTTGCACCCATCACCATAATTCCGAATTTAGAATCTGTAGCAAAGACCATTGATTTCGGTGCTCTTATCGGCGCTTTCACAAAGCTGTCCCAGGGGATCAAGGTGGAGGTCGCAAATTCCGGTGCACCCCTCTCTATTGCCCTCGGGAAGATTCCTGTGGATTTGACCATCTCCGTTTCTTCTCCTTCCCAGGAGACTGTCTTCAAGGTGGAGATCAAGGGAACTGTAGGTGAGTAGAATTCATTTTGGTTTTGATCACATGAGGTGGTCTTAAAGTGGTCTTTGCACTCCCGGCATGGCTGGGAACGCTGGTGGCGGCAGCTCTTCCTGTATCCGAGGTTCGAGGAGCCATACCGCTGGCCATAGGCATCTATGGGTACGCGCCCTGGCAGGCTTATCTCCTGTCCGTCTTTGGAAACCTCCTTCCCGTGATCCCTTTGCTCCTCTTTCTCGGGCCGGTCTCAAATTACCTGAGGCGTTTTAGCTGGGGTGACAGATTCTTTTCCTGGCTTTTTGCCCGCACCCGCAAGAAATGCATTAAGGAGCATGAGAACTTCGGCCTCACCGCACTGGCCATCTTTGTGGCCATGCCGCTGCCCATGACCGGAGCCTGGACGGGCTGTGCTGTTGCCTTTCTGCTGGGATTTCGTTTCTGGCCGGCGTTCGCGGCCATCGCGGCAGGCGTTCTCCTCGCCGGTGTCATAGTCACGGCTACGGTGGTAGGCGTGCAGTGGATATTTTGAGGTTGGGATCTCGGGCATCTAGACATCAGAAAGTGACATCTTATGATTCGAAGGATATACATTATTTTTATAGCTTCATTGCTTATTTATATAACTGTAGCAGTTGTTTCTCAGGCCCAATCACCCGTGGGTGGCACATCAACCGCAATTGCATCTCCTGAAAATAGTACGATCCAAATCATCGGAATTGATTCAACTGCCTTCCCAAAAACAAGGGTCAGTCTTTTCATCAATAAATTCTGTGCCCTAGCCGGGGACTTAAAACGTGAGAACTTCAAGGTTAAAGAAGACGGCAACGATCCAGTCATCGATAATTTCTATTTCTCAGGAAATGTCTCCGGCCAGAAACTCGATTTTGCCGTAGTCTTTGATGATACAGGTAGCATGGGCGAAGAGATAGCCGCCATGAAATCAAAGGTCAAAGACCTGACCGACACTCTCAAGGCTTCTGAGATAAATGCCACCTATTCTCTGGTATCCTTCAAGGACAGCGTATCTGTCAAGACCGAATGGACCGATGATCCTGATCTATTCAAGAAAAAGATAAATTCTCTTCAGCCGCATGGAGGCGATGATGAACCTGAGGTCTCTTTTGATGCAATAGCCGCAGTGCTTGAAATGGGCTTCAGGCCCGATGCGCAGAAAGTCATACTGGTAATAACCGATGCCCATGCTCATTATGAGAATGATAGCAGTGCATTCTCTATGTACACCAAGGCGGATATCGAGAAAGGCCTGAAAGAGTCCGGAGCAATATTCATTCCCATTTCTCCGATGTTTGAGAAATCAAGCAACTACGTGGACCTGAGAGATGTTGCTAACGATATCCAGAACACTTGGATAGATATTAATTCGGCTGAGTTCTCGACGATACTGGAACAAATCCAGGGGATGCTCACCGGGACCTATGTGATAGAGTATACATCACCAGACCAGGCGCCTGCCGAGAACAGGACGGTTTTAGTTGCCGTGAACAATCCGGGATGTGCGAAGGGCAGCGATGCAGGTTCTTATATTTCGCCTGGAAGCATAACCATTCCACAGGGCACTCTTTCAACCTCTGGCAGGGTCTTTGAGCTTTCGATCTCCGGCCGGGTCTTTGCTGACAGCGATGACGACGGAGTTAAGGGTGCTGATGAAGCAGGCTTAGAGGGTTGGAAAGTCCTGCTGCTAGACGGACCCGATGGATACTCAACAACCACGAAGACAGATAGAAATGGGTACTACATTTTCACCGGGCTTCTGCCCGGAAGCTACAGATTGACTGCAGTATCACAGGATAACTGGAAGGCCACAGCCCCCAAGGAAGAGGTTAAACGGATAGAGCTGATTGGCGCCCACGAATCGGGGATTGACTTTGGATTCAAGGTTTAAAGATCCCAATCATGAGGCTGCAATAAGAGCAGAATAAGACCTTTGCTCTGCAAGATCTGGCAAAGAAGCTCCCCTAAGGTTTTGATATTCGAGCCAACGGCACAAGAGGTTCGCGACGGCCAGCAGGCGAGCCTTAGCCTTAATCTGCGGCCTCAATAATTTGTTGAGAAGATTGAGTCCAAATGGCTACGGATTCCAGAATCAAGTGTCTGGAAAAATATCAAAGAAAAAATACTCATCTATAGGTAAGAAAACGTGCGGCTGCCGGGATTCGAACCCGGGTTACAGGCTTGGGAAGCCTATGTCATAACCACTGGACCACAGCCGCTCCATGTCCTCGATAATTGCTATGTGCTTTAGCAATTTCCGCTTCCAATATTTAAAGGTTACAACTGGCGTTCGGGCTATTACTGGCTTCTGAAGCCAGCATTTTAATCCTCATCCATAATCTTCAAGTATGATTGGTATAATCCAGTTAAAACCTAATTAGGAGGGATTGTACTGAAGAGACTACTGGTTTTGGCAGTACTGGCTATTGCCTTGGTAGGCATGGCCGGTGCAGCCAACTATATGTACGAAAAGGCATCCGTAAAGGGTGTCGGCTACAAGAATGTCGAGATGATCATTTCCACACAGTATGGCTATGCTGGCGCAAAGCTAGTGGAAAAGGAATCCGGTTCTGGAAATGTGATCACCGAGAGGACCGAGGCCGAGGCCGAAAGGCAGCTTACCCGTGAATACAGGCGTATGTATTACGAATGCGACTATCCTACAGGGTATTACCCCATGGATTACATCAACTTCACCAAGGAAGCTGAGTTCGAGTACATGCCCGTC
>CAYXSJ010000047.1:0-15121 GCA_964467095.1 uncultured Methanotrichaceae archaeon | reverse complement strand
ATTGAGGTGAAATTCAAGCATGTTAGAGGATAGCAGCCGTTACTATTCAGTGGAAAGGGGCGAGCACATAACTTCCGAAGGCAGGAAGATATCCTACTTCAAGCGCCGCTTCCTTCCCCAGGGCAGCGATCAGCCCCTTTTGGTCGAGGTGAAGGTGAGGGATGGCGACCGCCTCGATGTCCTGGCGTCCAGGACCCTGGGCGATCCCGAGCAGTTCTGGAGAATCTGCGACGCCAATGATGCCATGAATCCTTTCGACCTTTTAGCTGAACCCGGCAAAAAGATCCGCATCTGCCAGCCCCAGTTCGAGGAGCCGAGATGAATCTGAAAGGCCTGTATCTGACGATCCTCATCGGAGAGAGCGTTCCCGTGCCAGCCCCCAAGTACGTAATGGAATCGCTGGATAACGTGGAGGTCACCCACAGCGATACAGGCCGCTCCGGCTTTCAGATAACCTTTCAGGCGGGCCGCTCCACCAGGAACATGCAGGATTATCAACTGACGGAAAGCTCGCTTCTCAATCCCTTCAACCGGGTGGTGCTCATAGTCACCCTCAATGGCACTCCCCAGGTTCTGATGGATGGAATCATCACCCGTCAGGAGCTGGCTCCCAGCAACGATCCGGGCGCATCAAGGCTTACCGTCACTGGAGAGGACGTCAGCCTGATGATGGACATGAATGAGAAATCCGAGGAGCACCCGGCGCAAAGCGAGATGATAATAGCCACGAAGATAATCGCAAGCTATGCCCAGTACGGGCTCATCCCGGCCATCAAGCCTCCTTTCATGCAGGACATACCTCTCCCCACAGAGCGAATTCCCGTGCAACAGGGAACCGACCTTGAGTTTTTAAATGTGATAGCCCAGCGCTTCGGCTACGTATTCTATGTGATGCCCGGCCCCTTCCCTCTGAGCAACACTGCTTACTGGGGCCCGCCCGTCCGGCCGGGAAAGCCGCAGCGCGCCCTTTCCATAAACATGGGTCCGCAGTCCAACGTCGACTCCATCAACTTCCAGAATAACGCCCTGGCCCAGGTGGAGGTCGTGGGCAAGATCCTGGACAGAGGCAGCAATAAGCTGACACCTCTCCAGATTCCCCAAAGCCTGAGAGACCCTCTGGCCAGGGCCACCCAAAAGAAAAAGAGGAGCATTCAATTCCGTCAGAGCGGCCACACCTCCCTGCAGGCCTCCGCCCGGGCGCGGGGAATCATGGATGCAGCGGCAGATGAAACCCTGACCTCAACCGGAGAGCTGGATGCAATGAGATACGGGGGCCTTCTCAAGGCGCGAGAGCTGGTGGGGCTGCGCGGTGCCGGACGAACTTACGATGGCCTTTGGTATGTAAAAAGTGTAACTCACCGCATCCGCCAGGACGAATACAAACAGAGCTTTACCCTCACCAGAGAGGGCACGGGGGCCTCTGTGCCGGCGGTGACCCCATGAGCCCGCCTCCTGTGAATCCCGGGAGACAGTTCTTCGGAAAGTACCGGGGGAAGGTGGAAAACAATCTGGATCCTCTGCAGCTCGGTAGGCTTCAGGTCAGCGTTCCGGCCGTCTTAGGAGAGGGAACTTTGAGCTGGGCCATGCCCTGCGCTCCCTTTGCCGGAAAGGGGGTGGGCTTCTTTGCCCTGCCCCCCAAAGGAGCCAACGTCTGGGTGGAGTTTGAAGGAGGAGACTCCAATTATCCCATATGTTGCGGCTGCTTCTGGGGTCAGGGTGAAGCTCCTGCCACCCCGGCCCTGGAGGCAAAGAAGGTGATCAAGACGGAGAACAACACCATCACCATTGACGACACTCCCGGCGTAGGCGGCATAATTTTAGAGACCAAAACAGGCATGAAGATCTCCATCACCTCCACGGGAATCGAGATAAACAACGGCCAGGGAGGAAGCATAAAGCTCACCGGCCCCAAGGTCTCTGTGAACAACGGAGCACTGGATGTGATTTGATGTCCTCTTTCATCCTTCACGTCGGCATCACGGCCATATGTCCTCACGGAGGCCAGATATCCGTCATCACGCCCAATTCAAGGGTTCTGGTAGGAGGCCAGCCTGTGGCCACAATCGCCGGCAACTTTCTGATCGCTGGCTGTGCCTTCACCATTCCTCCGGGAAAGCCGCAGCCCTGTGTGAAGGTTCAGTGGATCATGCCCGCCACCAGGGTATTTGTGGGAGGGCAGCCGGTCATCCTGCAGAGCAGCACCGGCCTCTGCCAGAGCGCCGAGCAGATTCCTCAGGGTCCGCCCAATATTCTGCTTACTCAATTGAGAGCGAGGGGTACCTGATGCATATTGATTATCCATTTCATTTCGATAGCCGGAAAAAAACCGCAATGACGGACGAAGACAATCACATCAAGGACATGATCCAGCAGACGCTCTTCACCTCGCCGGGAGAGAGAGTCAACCGGCCGGACTTCGGCTGCGGCCTGATGCAGCTCGTCTTCGCCCCGAACAGCGATGAACTGGCGGCTGCCACTCAGTTCCTGGTGCAGGGAGCCCTGCAGAAGTGGCTCGGCGATCTCATCCGGGTGGAGTCGGTGGCTGTAACCAGCGAGGAGGCGACACTGAACATCAGCATTCAGTATGTCGTCCTGAAGAACCAGGAACGTCAGATAGTGCACTTCTCGCGGGTGGTCTGATATGCAGGTAAGACAATACGTTTGCAATGATGAAAGGCGGAAGCTTGAGATAGCCCGCGATGAAAAACTCACGGGAATCGACTATCTTGAGGTCTCAGAGGATCAGCGCAAGCTGTATATCTACTTCATCCCATCTCTGGTAGATGGAAAAGAGCCCATCCCCGAAGGCATAAACATACTGAATATCAGAATCGCCGGAGGGAGCAAAATCACCAATGTCCGGGTGGAGAAGGTGGAGGGTCACCTGCCCGGCGAGAACAAATTGACGGTATGGGTCAAGGATGACATCTCCTCCAGCGGAGTAGGAGACTTCTCTACTTACACCCTAAAACTGGTGAATCTTGAAGATGCAGATCCCATATTCTCGAAAATCGACTTCTCTTTTAAGATCAACTGCCCTAAGGATTCAGATTGCCGGGCAGAAGAGGCGGTCTGCCGGACGGAAAAGGACCGGGAGATCCGCTTAGACTACCTTACCAGGGACTACTCAGGCTTTCGCCGCTTGATCCTGGACAGGCTCTCCGAAATCATGCCCAATTGGAAGGAGAGCAGTGCATCCGATCTGGGAGTGGTCATAGCGGAGATTATGGCATATGCTGCCGACTATCTGGCTTACTATCAGGATGCAGTCGCGACTGAAGCTTATCTGGGCACGGCTCGAAGGCGCATTTCCATACGCAGGCATGCCCGGTTGCTCGACTACTACCTGAACGACGGATGCAATGCCCGGGTCTGGCTCACAGCGGAGGTTGAGCCAGGCTCAATAGCGGACGGCAAACCCTTTCCTATTAAAAAAGGGAACTGTGTGTTTAGCTTGAAAAAAATTCCTGGAAATGACGATATAAGTCATAAGAGATTTCTAACGAAGACATTTGGCATTGATCTGAAGAAAAATCCCATATTAGTAAAATTTGACGAAGAAAAAAGTGAGGCAAAATTAATTTATAGCAATAAAACAATTAAATTAATTGCAGAGATGGAAAATGATGAGCTAAAATTATATGAGATCAAAAAGGTCGAGTTCCTGACGAAGGTGGAACGATTTAAATATAAAACATTTCTCTCGGGAGTGGATGAGTATAAAGAAGCAATCAGCCTGGGCGCACAGGTCTTTGAGCCGATAAACAGCATCATCCTGCATTCATCTCAAAACGAGATGCTATTTTACACCTGGGGTGAGGAGGATTGCTGCCTTCCTAAAAATGCCACCAGGGCAACCCTGGTCGTAGGAGGCGAAAGAGACGGCTATCCCGCTGTCGGCGATATCTTGATCTTTGAAGAGTCTGTCAGAGAACCAGAGGAAGATTCCCTAAAGAAATTCTTGAAGAAGTCCATAAAAGAATCAAAAGAAGAATCCGAAGAAGAGTTCGGATATCTTGAACGGCGCCATGCCGTGCGTCTGACTAAGGTCGAGCCTGTGGACGATAAATTAATCGATTATGTGAAAATTTATCGCTCCAAGAAGGCTTATGAGCAATTTGCTGATAAAAAAATCCAGCTCATCAATATTGAGTGGTGTGCTGAGGATGCACTGCCCTTTCCGTTATGCATTTCCCGGGCGTCGCAAACCACATGCTCAGCACGCGGAAACGTCCTGCTGGCGGACCACGGGCGTTCTCTGGATGAGGATCTGGATAAACCTGAAGCGAATAAACGCTACCGCCCGAAGCTTAAGAATAAGCCTCTCACATATCAGGCATACTTAAAATCAGAACTGTTTAATAAAAAGAAGTCCGACGGCGAGCTGATTGCAGCCTGCGAAATTATATCCGAAAACGGCACTGGTGCATATCCCGCCATCGAATTAAGCGAGGTTTCAACCTTCCGCAAATGGTCGCCGCAAAGAGATCTTATCAATAGCGGTCGTTTTGACCGGGCATTTGTAGCCGAAATCGATGATGACGGTTTTGCCGTCCTTCGCTTTGGGGATGGCATGAATGGGATGAAGCCCTTTGGCGACCTTAAAGCGACATATCGTGTCGGCAACGGCTCTATCGGCAACGTAGGCTCTGATTCGATTGGACATATTTTCATAGAAGGTGAAAATCCTCAAGACATAATAAAAATTAGAAATCCCATGCATGCAGAGGGCGGCAAAGATCCGGAGACTATAAATCACGCCCGCCTCTTTGCCCCCCAGGCTCTGCATGAAAAGGAATACGCAGTAAATGAAGAAGATTATGCGATGATGGCAGAAAAACATGCCGATGTGCAGAAAGCCGTTGCCACCCTCCGCTGGACGGGCAGCTGGAATACCATGTTCATCAATGTCGACCGCAAGGGCGGAAGATCGCTGGATGCATCCTTTAAAAAAGAGCTGCTCAGTTACCTTAATAGGTTCTGTCTGGCAGGCTTCGACCTTGAGGTGGAGGGCCCAACTTATGTCCCTCTCGACATAGCCCTCAATGTTGTGGTAAATCCGGAATATTTCTCTGCTCGGGTTATGAAAAGCCTCCAGGAAGAATTCAGTTGCCGGAAGCTTTCTGATGGAAGAGACGGCTTCTTTTATCCGGACCAATTCACCTTCGGCAAGTCGGTTTACCTCAGTCGGCTGATCGCCCGGGCCATTCAAATTCCCGGAGTTCTCAGGGTTGAAGTCATTCGTTTCCAGAGGAAGGGCGAAGTCGCTAATGGCGAACTGGCGGCGGGGGAGATCAAGATGGGGCGGCTGGAGATTGCCAGGCTGGACAGCGATCCCAACAGTCCGGAGAACGGCATGATTGAGTTTAATATGGAGGGCGGAAGATGAAAGACAGCTCCAAAGATCTGGATACCTGCGGCTGCTGCGAACGCAATGCGCCAATTTCTGAGCATGGCAATCCCCCTGGCAAAGAGTCGCTAAATTACAGGATGAAGGTCCATTCCACCTTTTTCAAAGATATGATCTCCCGTCTCTCCCAGCGGCAAGCCCTCTTTGGAAATGGAGACGAGAAAAATCCACTCTTAAGCTTATGCACCAGGAAGAGGGATGATCCCACAATCGCGCTTATGGACGCCTGGGCAGCGGTGGGAGACGTGCTGACCTTCTACCAGGAGAGAATCTGCAATGAGGGCTTTTTACGAACGGCTAAAGAGCCGCGTTCTGTTCTGGAGCTGACCAGGTCCATAGGATATGAGCTGTCTCCGGGAGCTTCTGCCAGCACCTGTCTTTCTTTTATGGTGGAGGATTCTCCGGGAGCGCCTGAAGAGGTTATAATACCCAAAGGCACCAAGGTGGAGAGCATTCCCGGCCCTGGAGAGCTGCCGCAAATCTTCGAGACCATATCCGATTTCACGGCGCGCTCATCATGGAACGAGATGCGACCGCGTCTGAGCCGGCCACAGCCTTTAGACCCGCTGGCCCCCAGGGCCTACATCCAGGGTATGGAGGACATCAAAGCCGGGGACTGGGTCCTCTTTGTCGGAGAGCATGTTTTTAGCTGGGATGAAATTCCTGGAGATGATACTGCCAGGCTTTTGGAATTTCTGGAAAGGAATTTTAATATTGAATGGGTTAAAACTGCAGAGATTGAAAAAATTGATAGCGATTCGACTATAAGAATTTCGGGGAACGGCAATTATCTTTCGCTAAAAATTAATGATAGTGAAACCGAGGTCATCCTGGAAATCGATGGCACTATAGCTAATAAATTGATCGCAAAGCAGGAAAACGACAGGATAAACATATATGCTTATTTTATAAAAGATAAGATAATGCCCACTGCCAAGAAGGTGCTGAGTGCAATAAAAGAGCCAAAGCTGAATAGAACCCGCCTGGAACTGGACAATCCGGAAAAAGCGGTGACGGCAAAAGACATGAACATATCTGCCCAAAACATGCTTGCCGAAAGGGCACCTCCGGAATTCACCCCAGCAAGAACCATTCCATACATGCAAAATAGAGACCTCAATAGGGAAAATGTAAATAAGGTCATTGGAGAGGGCCATGTCTGGCGAGAGAACGATCTTGCCTCAGCTATCTCCATCTTTAAATGGGACTCCCTGTCGATTGCAGAGCATATAGGCAAGATCAGAGGCAAGGCTCCGTCAGAAACCAGGCAAAGGAGAATACCAGGCCCCGACTCAATTTTAAGCTCACGGCAGCGAGGTTTTGGTGATGCACAGGAAGGCGATAATTTAGAGGAAGGCAACAATGCAGAGTCTCCCGCTGACATTTTGAATGTAGATCCAGGACTGTATGCATTCAAGGTGAGGAGCAATCCCTTCGGCCATAATGCCCCCCGCTGGGATTCGCTTCCCGACAACCTGCGGTACAGAACCTTCTACGGGCCCAAGCCGCCCTATCCAAATTCCTGGGATGGGGCCAAGGAACCATCGATTACTGTAGACTCAAAGGGAAAGGAGCATCCAGATGCACATTTCTTTTTTGAGCGAAGCCTGCCGGAGGTTGTCCCGGCTGATTGGGTACTGCTGGTGGGATGGGCAAAAGAAGTGCAAGCTAGTGACTCCTTGAAGGGAACATTCAAAGCGGATCTATCTGGAAATGTTATGGAGATGCGCCTGACCGGCACGATAAAGGATGCATCGGGATTGACAAAGGCTATAGTCGATGCGGCAGCTAATGGGATCGTCAAAGGAAAAGCCGATGGGAAGCTGGAAGGTTCTGTGGAAGGAGTATTGAAAGCAAAGGATGAAGCTGAAAAAGAAGATGAAGCCGACAAGGAAGATATTTTTAAGCGAGCATACAGGGTTTCCAAGGTTACGGAGAGGACCCTTGCGGACTATTCATTGACCGGAAAGGCTACGGGAGTCACTGTGACTGAGACGGCTGAGGATGGCATCGACGTCAAAGAGAGCCTTAGCAAATTTAAAATGAGAAATACCACCATTTTCGCAGCAAGCCAAAGATTGGAATTGACGGAGATTTCAATCGAAGATCCAGCAAGCCAGGGCCAGAAAAGCCTTGAATTGAACGGACTTATCAGGAACCTGCAGAGAGGTCAGCACCTGGTCATAACCGGGGAGCTGAAGGATCTGGAGGGTGTGACGGCAAGCGAGGTGGTGACCCTGTCCAGTGAGGCGGAACACGAAAACGGCTTTACGACGATATATTTTGAGCAGGGGCTGAAGAACAGCTACAAAATCGATACAATAAAGATAAATGCCAATGTCGTTTATGCCGATCATGGAGAGACGACAACTGAGGTGTTAGGAAGCGGCAGCGGCTCTCTGGTCAATCAGGAGTTCATCCTCAAGAATAAGCCTTTGACCTATGTCTCGACATCGACTCCAGGCGGCAGAGATGCTGCCATAAAGATAGAAGTTGATGCAGTAATGTGGAAAGAATGTTCCAGCTTCCTGGACCAGGAAAATCTTCGCGAGAAATATATAATCCGGATTGACCATGATCACAGAGCGCACATAATCTTTGGCGACGGCGAAAAAGGCGCCCGTCTGCCCACCGGCGTTGAAAATGTTGTTGCCGAATATAGAAGCGGAATCGGAAAATCCGGGATGCTGGCAGCTGATAAACTCACGCTCCTTAAAACGCGACCTCACGGCATTCGCAGTGTCTCTAATCCTATGGCGACA
The DNA here is from genome assembly GCA_964467095.1 of uncultured Methanotrichaceae archaeon. Lineage (GTDB taxonomy): Archaea > Halobacteriota > Methanosarcinia > Methanotrichales > Methanotrichaceae > Methanothrix. The sequence continues at coordinate 6,949 of CAYXSJ010000047.1, read as the reverse complement.
TCAGGAGGCCAGGAGCCTGAGGATATGTATCAAGCCAAGATCAACGCTCCGCTGAGGGCTCTCAATGTTGACAGAATTGTCTCCTTAAAGGATTTCGAAGACTTCGCATTAAATTTTCCAGGGATTGGAAAGGCTCAGGCAATCATGCTTCTTCGAGGGCAGCAAAATCTGGTTCACATAACAGTGGCAACAGCGCTGCCTGCTCTTGAGGATAAGGTGGAGGTTGAGGCATTGGCCTCTCATGTCCTTGACGGCGCTTCAAAGCTTTATAGAGATCTGGCCGAGGCCATTAGCAGGGCCGGTGACTCGGTTCAACCCTTCATTGTAAACTCCTACGAGCCCTCCTTTTTTAATCTCAAGGCCAATGTGTGGATAGAGAAAAATTATAAAACCGAAATTATTTCGCAGAAGATAAAGGAAGAATTGCAGTCCGCCTTCTCCTTCCAGAAAAGAGACTTCGGCCAGCCTGTAGCCAGCTCAGAGGTGATCGGAATAATTCAGAATTTAGAAGGCGTGGCTGCAGTTGAACTCGACAAATTCTACCGATTTTTGGAAGACCCCGGTTATAACCCCAACCCCATCCTTGAGGCAGGATGTGTGCAGCTGGATGGGGATCAGATAAAGAAGGCTGAACTTCTTCTCATCAATCCCAAAGGCATCGAGCTGGAGGTGATAGAGCTATGAGCAAGGAAGAGCGCCTTTACAATCTCCTGCCGGCAGTATACCGGCAAAAGGACCACGATGAGGGGCAGCCCCTGCGGGCTTTGATGGCGGTGATAGAGGAAGAGATGAAGGCCATCGAATCGGATATTGAGGGATTGTATGAAAACTGGTTCATTGAGACCTGCCAGGAATGGGTGCTGCCCTACATCGGCGATCTGCTGGGCATGCGCCCCTTGCGCCAGACTTCCGCAGGAGGCTACAGCCATAGAGCCCACGTGGCCAACACCCAGGGCTACCGCCGGCGCAAAGGGACAAATTACGTTCTGGAGCAGGCAGCCAGGGATGCAACAGGCTGGCCGGTTAAGGCCAGAGAGTTCTTTACGCTTCTGGCTACAACCCAGAACATAAATCATGTCCGGCACTCTTCCTTAGCCACCGTCAATCTGAAAGACGCCCGTCAGCTTGAGCTGCTGAACGGTCCTTTTGAGACTGCAGCCCATACGGCAGAGGTTGGGCTCATCTCCAATGGCTATAACCGCTACAATATAAAAAATATTGGGCTATTCTTCTGGAGGCTGCAAAGCTATGCCGTCACAAAAAGCGATGCGAGCAAATCAAAGGATGGATGTTATTGGTTCAGCCCGCTTGGCATTGACATGCCGCTATTCAACCGGCCGCAAGCTGAGCAGGAGATGACCCATCTGACCGAAGAGATCAATGTTCCGGGAATGCTCCGCATGCGGGCTATCTATGATGAGATTGAGAGCCTGCATAGGTCGCTGGAAAATGATGGGGATATTCAAGGCACCTATTTTGGAGAGGATCCGGTATTTCAGGTATTCCTGGATGGCGAGCCGGTTTTGCCGGAAGAGATGGTCATCTGCAGCCTGAAAGACTGGCAAGCTATGGGCTGGAAGCCTCCTGGCTGTCAGGAATATAAAAGGAAAACGAGAGGTAAAGTCGAATCTTATAAGTGCAAAGTTGCCGTAGACCCTGAGCTGGGCAGGCTGGCGCTTCTTAAAGGAGCGCCTTCCCGAGAAAATGAGAAAGGACCGCTGGTGCAGGTCAGCTACTCCTACGGCTTTAGCGGAGAGATCGGCGGAGGTCCCTATAACCGCATAGATCATCTTCGCAAATGGATTGACTTTTCAGGTTGGGACCGGCTGAAAGACAATAAGCTGAACAAAAATTGTGGAGTGATCATCCTGGAAGTACCCAGGGAGGCAAAGAGCATAAATGAAGCTCTTTCTTTATGGAAAAAATATGCCGAAAGCAGAAAAGACACTATAGGCATCATCATAATTACAAACAGCAGCAGCATTGAGAGCAGCAGCATAGCTCCAGTGCATTTTGTTATGCCGACAGACAGCAAGCTTGCTGTAATCGCCGCCGTCTGGCCGAAATCTTCAGATGAAAAATGGATGATAGAGAATCTGGAGCCGGACGGGCTTTTACCCCATCTGAAGGCAGATCTCCTGATAGAGGGAAAGGCTTCCTCTGAGCTTATCCTGGACGGTCTTCTCATAGATGGGAAGATTGAGCTATCAAGTTCAATCGGCAGGCTCAGGCTGTCGGATTGCACGCTTGTTCCAAAAAAAGGAGGGCTTGCCGTTAAAAAGAGTGCAGATGGGACAGGCATTGAGATACAAAGTTGCATTACCGGCCCCATAAAGCTGGAAAGCAAATTCTCCCGGCTGGAAATATGCGAGAGCATCATCGACGGCCAGGGGGCAGATGCCATATCGGGAAAATATTCTGAGCTCAAGCTTTCAGCCAGCACTGTGCTAGGCAAGACTGTTGTTCTGGCCTTGCAGGCTGAAAATTCGATTTTCACGGAAAAGGTGAGAGCAGAGAGAGGGCAGGCTGGATGCATCCGGTTCTGCTGTTTGCCCTTTGATTCGATTACGCCTCGCCGTTATCGCTGTCAGCCGGACAAAGCCCTAAAGCAGGTCGAAAAGCCAGAGGAAAGAGAAGCCATCTTAAAAAGGATGGTTGCAACCTTTACCTCCATACACTACGGGCATCCGGGATACGGACAGCTTTCTGCCTGCACCCCGGAAGAGATTTTGAGGGGATCGGAGGACGGATCGGAGAATGGCGCTTTTTCCAGCAAAAAGCAGCCGCAAAGGGAGGCTGATCTGCGCGATTGCATGGATGAATACCTCCCAATTGGCCTGAATGCCGGAATATTCTATGTTGATTGAGAGGATGGGGAGGACATAAAAAGATGAAAGGCGATTTTACAAGATGCAAATTCGACACGGAAAAGCATTATAGAAGCGTGCGGATGCAACAGGGAAGGGTCCTTCTCGACTCGGACTGGAACGAGCAGATGGAGATCGAGTCGCATCTCTCCAGGGCAGCGGCAATTGATGCCGCAGGCATAGTCGGAGGGTCGCTACAAAATGCCGGATTTGCCATCATTTCGGATAAGGAGGATATAGAAAAATGCCGGGATGCTTCGGTTCTCGCCGAGGATAAATCTCTCGAGGAGAAAATAGGGTCACTTACGAAAGGAGATTTTCTCATAACCCGGGGGCGCTACTATGTGGGCGGCATCCTCTGCGAGAACGGCGAGCACACGTGCTACAGAAAACAGAAGAATTTTCCGGATCCCCTTGGTTTTGAAGACGGCAACGATTATCTGGTTTATCTGGATGTCTGGGAGAGGCCCATGACATCAGTAGAGGATCCTGATATCAGGGAGATCGCTCTGGGCGGGCCGGATACCACAAGCCGGGTAGAAACCCTCTGGCAAGTAAAGGCAAAGAATATCGAAAATTCAGAAGATGATTTTGACTGCAAAGCTGCAGCGAAAGAGCTTTCGTTGCATTGTGCCAGAAAAGGGGAAGGCTTGCTTAGCGTAAGTCTCGGAACGGTTGATAATGAAGGTGATCAAGACGATATAGTCGATCGCTGCCAGTCTGCGCCTGAAGGTCAATACAGAGGGCAGGACAATCATCTTTACCGGGTGGAGATACATCAGGGAGGCCATCCTAAAAGAGCTGAGGAAAATGAAGGCTCAAATGATCCGGAGTATGCGACATTCAAGTGGTCTAAAGATAACGGCTCTTTGCTCTTTGCTGCTGAATTCCTGCATCCGGATGCAGGACAGGAACTGCAAACAGGCAGTGAAGAGCTTTCATCGCTGAGAATTAAGGTAGGACCTTATCCTATTAGCATGCTTAAGGCGGGCGACTGGGTAGAGATCCTGGACGACGGCATCGATCTGCTGGGCCGGCCTGGAACTTTTGTGCAGATCAAAGATATCGATGCGGCCGAAAGAATTGTAACTTTTCCGAAAATTGAGGATAAATACGCTAATGAGAAGCATCTTAAGATCCGAAAATGGGATGGCGGCTCCCCTAAGATCATAGAGGTTGGCGAGGACGGAAAATCATTTGAGCTTGGGGATGGCATAATACTCACCTTTTCCGGGGACAATTTCCATGCTGGCGATTACTGGACCTTCCGAGCGAGAGCGCTTACTGGTGATGTGGATACCTTCCAGGATATGCCTCCTGAGGGAATAGAGCATAATTACTGCGCTCTGGCAATTCTGGGCTTTCGGGATGGAAAATTAAGTTTGAAGGAGGACTGCCGGCGCATTTTTCTCTCCTTGACGGAATTGACGGATTTTGTAAATCATATCGAGCAGAGGACGGAGCTATCTTACGTCGGGGGAAGCGGGCAAGAAGGCAGGCGGGGCCGGATGCTCAAGCACCCATTGCATGTTGGCGTATCAAGTCTGAAAGGGCCGATCTCGCACGTCTGGGTCAAGTTTGAAGTGCTAAAAGGTGATGGACATTTAAAAGGCCACTTGGAAGGCCGCTCAGAAGACGGCCACTTAGAAGAAGGCCATTTAGAAGGGATAGAAGGCGGAGAAAGTGCTGGAAATGCAATTGAGGTCGAGACATCAGACGATGGTATAGCTGGATGCTGCTGGGTATTGGGCAACTCTGGAGCTCAGCAGGTTATGGCAACGCTGAGGGATAAGAAGGACTTGCCGGTTTTCTTTTATGCAGACTTCTTGTTAGATCCGGATTTCTGTCTAAGAATGGAGATTAGCCGGTATGGAATTATTATAGCAGTGCTCGGGATGTTGGGATGCTTGATTGGAATGATACAGGAACAATCAAGATGGTTTGTATTGCTTGTATTCATCGCCTTTACCGCTATGTTAATAGCATCCATTGTCTTGAAGAAGACAAGCGGGGATGGAAAGAGATTTTAGATTCCGTCATTTCAATGTTTTTCAATCCTGAGCAGGCCGCAAATAAAAAGACGCGGGATTTCAGTCAGCATTGCTTCTTCAAATTCAGGCAGGCAATTTGTTGCTGCTAATGAATCCCTCTATTAAATCCGTTCCAGCATATCCGCCTATGATTAATAATTCAATGTCTTTTATGGTCAAAATCCTTTCTGGCTGAGACATATAGGGCAGGATTCCAAGGGCTCCGGCAACTGCCCCTATCACAAGAGCAATGACGAGACTCGTAATGAGCTGCTTGGAATCAAACCACTGATCCCAGGAAATATTTTGTTTATCTGCTTCAGCCGCATCCTGCGCTTTTTTAAGCCCTACGAATACTCTTATGCCCTGACCAATCATGCCCAGAACTGATCCCAAGAGAATGTATCCAAGAATAGTCCACGGATCGGAGCTAATTGCCGCCACCACGACCACCTCACTTTATTTTTGACCTCAGTATTTATTAAGATTTCCGTTTGGTTAAAAATTTTTTCGATGATTTTTTTGTATGAAGACATCCTCATCGCATTTTTTCCCGCAAATTCAGGTAAAGCTGTCCAATGCCTCTTTCCGATTTCGGCTCTGGCGGCTTAAAGAGAGAGGCAGGGCAAGTCATAAGACTGGCTTTGAAAGCAAATGCTATACACAATAATATATTTGCATCTGCGCGAGAGGATTTTCTCTTAGCTTGAGGGCCGCTCCCATAACCTTAAAAAAGCGGCGGCAAATTCCAGCCTCATTGCACAATAATAGAATCTCATGGTAAAAAATGGAGCAATGGGGCCATGAAAATAGTATACATAAAGATGCTTGAAGCCAATTACCCCACCAATCCCGTGGAGAATTCGGACAGGGTACATCAGCCGGCAAAAGTGCTCCGGGAGTGCGGCCTGCAGTTTGTGCAGCCGCGTGCGGCATTGCCTGAGGATATTGCCAGAGTGCATGGCAGGGAGCATATTGATAGGGTGCGACAAATGGGCGTTTATGAGGCAGCCGCTCTTGCCGCCGGCGGGGCCGTCTGTGCCGCAGAGCTGGCCCTTCAGGGAGAGCCGGCTTTTGCGCTGGTGCGCCCGCCCGGGCACCACGCTGCAGCCAACAGGGCCTGGGGAATGTGCTATTTCAACAACATGGCCATTGCCATAAGAACGATCAAGCCCAGGGCGAAGAAGGCGCTGATAATCGATATCGACCTGCACTTCGGAGACGGCACTGTGAGCATCTTTCGGGGAGACCCCAATGTGAAGATCGTCAATCCCTGGTCGGTAGATGAGAACTTCGAGTATCTGAACATGGATGAGAGCCGCTACTTAAAGCAGGTCGAGGAGGCCTTCCTGGGATTTGACCCGGACATCGTGGGAGTCTCGGCAGGCTTTGACACCTACCTGGAGGACTGGGGCGGGCTGCTGAAAATAGAGGACTACAGGAAGATCGGAGAGGCCATCCGGGAAGGGGCGGAGGAGAGATGCGGGGGGCGGAGGTTCGCAGTGCTGGAGGGCGGATACCACCCGGATCTGAGGTGGTGTGTGAAGAGCTTTATTGAAGGATTTAAATGAAGAAGGAAAAGAAGGAAGGGCGCAAGCATTACGTTATTCCGTCAATGCATAGCGGATCGCTTTTTTAGGGCAGACATCGACACAGATGCCGCAAAGGATGCACTCAGTATTTTCCATGTCTCTCTCCCAGACCATATTATTCACATCAAGTCCCATCGGGCAGTTTTTTGAGCAATTCTTGCAGTCCGTACACCGGCCCCTATCAGATGACAAATAAAGCGCCGGCCAGTGGATAAGGTTTCGGATCTTCCTTCCGATGATCATTATAACCGCAATCGGGCAGAAATAGTGGCAAAAGCCGCGTTTTCCGCCCAGTATGGCAAATAAGGTAATAAAAGCAATTTGGACGAAAAATATTGTGTATGCTCCCTGTTTTGCGATTGAGATTCCCTGGTCGGTGTGATAAAAAAGATCAGTAGTTGTTAATCCGCCGGCAGAGCGAATTGCAGAGATGAGGGGGATAAAAATAATTGCAAGGAAT
>CAYXSJ010000046.1:0-15249 GCA_964467095.1 uncultured Methanotrichaceae archaeon | reverse complement strand
CATTGGCTATGGCCTTGGCCAGAACGGAGAGTGGATTCTCCTTGGTCTTCTTGGCAACTATATCGAATGCACCCTCAACAATGCCGTAGGTCTTGAGCTTCTTGCCCGTGTTCTTCTCCTTTCTCATCAACTTGTTTACCAGGCGCTCCACGATATGCTGCTCTGACTTCTTGAACTGCTGCTTGGCATGCTTGCCGCCGGAATGAATGACAGTCTTGGATGCCAGGTTCATATAGCCCTTAACGCTCGGATCTGCAACCTCGACCTCAGCCGGATCCCACTTGCCGAATAGCTTCATTTAATTCACCTCACCGGCTTCTCCTTTCTCCCTCTGACAAGCTCCAGCAGAGAGACATTATTGACAGCGATAACCTTGAATCTGACTCCAGGGATATCTCCCATGGACCGTCCCTGACGCCCGCCGATGCGGTCGACAGTGACCTCGTCATGCTCATCTATAAATCCGATGGCTCCATCGCCCGGGGCAAAAGCCGTAACCTGACGACCATTTTTGATAAGCTGTATGCGTACAGCCTTTCTTATGGCTGAGTTGGGCTGCTTAGCCTCAATTCCTACCTTCTCGAGAACTATTCCCCTTCCCATGGGCGCTCCACCCAGGGGGTCAGCCTTTATCTTGCTCCCCGACATCCTTCGGATATACTTAGGATAGCTCCACCGGAGCGCCTTCCTATCACTCTCCAGTTTCCTGGCGGCATAGATTCCATTTCCCATTCATTTCACCTTGAGTAAATTGCAAATCTTCATTGAATTATGATATCGTCAACGCCATGATGCCTCTGCGCAAGCATCTTGGCTTTTAATATGTTTCGGCCATCTCTGCCGATGGCAATGCCTTTATCCTTATTTGCTACCTCTACATAAGCCAATCGCTTATTATTCTTGTTTACGACCATGACATTCTTTATGGCCGCCGGCTGGAAGAGGTTCTCCAAAAACTCCTTAACATCGTCACTGTACTCGACGATCTCGATCTGCTTTCCTACCGACTTCTTCACACGGTTGATGTTCGAGCCCTTTCGGCCTATGGCCGCGCCCATATCGCCTTTTTTTATGACAAAAATAATGCGTTCGTTCTCCTCATCCACGACGCAATCTCTTGCCATGCCGCCAGTCAGGCTCTCGAACAACGCAATATATCTGATTCCTTCGGTGGTGAGCTTGAACTCACTCATGCCTCAACACCCCGAATCTCGCGCTGCAGTGCCATTATCTCCGAGTCACCTGGCTCGATGATGGCCAAGGCGGCCACGGAGAAGGGTTTCCCGCAGGCGGATCCGAGGTCCTTGCCCATACCCTGGTAACCGTAGACTGGGATATCCATGGTCTCCAGTTGCATCCTTACATTTGTAGGACAATCTAATGCGAACACTATGAGTTTTGCCTGTCCGCCAAGTCCTGTTTCAACGGTCCTATTCGATCCTAGCACCACTTTTCCGGTTCTGATGGAACTTCTTAGAGCTCTATCTACGTTTATCATCGTTATTACCTCATCTCTTGCTTGCTACCAGGGTAACATCACCCGTACCAAGCTGTATAGGCTGGCCCACGATTACGTTTTCCGTCACGCCTTTGAGATCGTCTACATCCCCGCGAATGGCCGCGTCCAGGATATGATTGACGGTGACCTCGAAGGCTGCTCTTGCCAGCACGCTGGCCTTCTCGCCCGAAACCCCGTGCCTACCGATCTGTTTCAGCTCTCCGTCTACGGTCATGATGTCCGCCACCAGCATGATGTGCCTCACATCTACGGAAAGTCCCTGCTCGCGCAGGGTGTCCGTGGCTTCATTGATTATGGCATTTCGCGCCGCCTCGATGCCCAGCACCTCTCCGATCTCATTAATATTGTTGGTCTTGATGCGAGTGGGGTCCACTCCATCAAACTGCATAACTTTCTTTAGCGAAGAGCCTTCCGTATAGAGAATATACTCATCGCCTTCCTTGCGGATGACGACGCGCTTAATGCCCTCTACTCCTTTAAGCGATAGCCTCTTGATCTTCTCCACCAGTTGCAGTAGCTCCCGGTAAGAGGACTCCTCAGGAGCCATCACCAGCAGGTTTCCCTTCTGATCCACATCAAGACCGGTTTCCTCCTTGAGCCTTGAAGCGACCTCTTCCGCGGTGATCTTGCGCTGCTCCAGTGCACCCGGATTCAGCTCGATGATCACATTCATCTCCGCCAGATCAGTGGCTATGGATCCCAGGTGGAGAATGGAAGAGGACTCTATGGCCCAGGCAACTTCTCTTGCCAGGTCACGGTCGTGGGCATAATCCTGATTAAGCTTTATGGTCATCGTGGGTGTAGAAGGAATTTTTCTCGCATCCACAATCTCGATGAGCCGGGGAAGACCTAAAGTTACGTTGATCTCAGCCACGCCTGCGTAGTGGAAGGTACGCATGGTCATCTGTGTGCCGGGCTCACCAATGGACTGCGCCGCGACCACACCCACCGCCTCGCATGGCTCCACCTTAGAATGCTCGTAGTCGGAAGCCACCTGAGATATGATCTCCTCCAGTTGCTCTGATCTTACGGGCGCTCCTTTCAGCCCGGTTTGTATTGCTTCCTTGATGCTCGGTGGAAGGTCAAGCCCCTGCCCCTCCAGCCTCTCTGTGATCTCTTTTTCTGTGAGGATCATGCCGACTCCTTCCTGAGCACGCTCTTGATGATGCGCTTGACGTTATCGGTACTGGCATAGTCTCGCCTGGATGCATCCACGCCGTCTTCGCCGTACCGGAACTGGACAATCATGCCCCTCGTCTCCTTGACTGTGCCATCGTACTTGACCTCCAGGTCCTGCAGGGCATTTACCAACCGGCGCTGCAGGTAGCCGCTCTGGGATGTCCTGATGGCCGTATCTACCAGGCCCTCACGACCACCGATGGCGTGGAAGAAGAACTCCGTGGGATTGAGGCCGTCCTTGTAACTGGACTCCACAAAGCCGTGCGCCTCTGCGCCCAGGTCTCCCGGTCTAAAGTGTGGCAGCGTTCTGCCGGCATAGCCACGCATGATGCGCTCGCCACGCACCGACTGCTGGCCCACACAGGCAGCCATTTGGGTAAGGTTTAGCATGCTGCCGCGCGCTCCGCTCACTGCCATGACCACACCAGAGTTGTCCAGACCCAGGTAGCGGCCGGCGATCTTGCCTGCCGTATCTCTGGCCTTGCCCAGTGTCTGCATGATTCTCATCTCCAGGGTTTCATCGAGCGTACGACCGGGCAGAGGCTCCAGCTCACCGGCGTTATAGGCCTCGATGAGCTGCTGGCTCTTCTCGCGAGCCGTTCTGGTGGTTTCCTCAATCTGCTCAGCCGCGGCCTTGGGGATGTCCTCATCATCTATGCCGAAGGAAAATCCAGCATGCATGATGCCCCGCAGCGCGAGGCGGGTCATCCTATCCAAAAACTCACTCGCCACGGAGGGACTGTACTCCTTTATTATTCTGTCTGTTATCTTGCCCTTGAAGGCGCCTACGGCCTCGGCATCGATGGTGCCTTTCAATAGCTGGCCGTCAACAATTACCACAAAGGCATCGTTCTCGCAATCCACTCCTTTGCAGACATCGCAGTTGTAGCAGAAATCTGCCTTAAAGGACAGATCCAGGCCCCGCGGCAAGACGAGACTGAATACCTGCTTTCCCGTCCAGTAGGGCTCGCCGTCCGCGAAGCCCTCGGGCGCGGGCAGCTCGGCTATATCGAACTTCTTGAGAAGCTCCATGACACCCCGCCGGTCGATGGGCTTTCTGCCATGAGTGAGCAAAAATGAGCCGGTCACGTAGTCGTGTATGCCGCCGATGATGGGACCGCCGAACCTCGGAGAGAGAATGTTCTCCTGCACGCGCATGAGTATCTCGGCCTCGGCGCGCGCCTCCTCCGTTTGAGGCACGTGCATGTTCATCTCATCCCCGTCGAAGTCTGCGTTGTAGGGAGGACAGACGGCCGGATTGAGCCGGAAGGTCTTGTAGGGCATGACCTTGACGCGATGGGACATGATGGACATTCTATGCAGGGAAGGCTGGCGGTTGAAGAGGACGATATCGCCGTCTGCAAGCTGCCGGTCGATCTTCCAGCCAATATCAATCTGCTCTGCCACCTCCTCGCAGTTCTTATCTGTGACCTTGACGCGCCTCTGATCGGGGCGGGTGACATAATTCACGCCTGGGTGCCGGTCGGGTCCACGGCGCACAAAAGTCTTCACAATCTCCTTGTTTCGGACGTTGGCAATCATGGGCACGGACAGCTCCATGGCTATTTCCATGGGCACGCCTACCTCGCCTATGCTGAGATTGGGATCAGGAGAAATGACCGTCCTGGCGCTGAAGTTGACGCGCTTTCCGGAGAGAGATCCTCGGAAACGTCCTTCTTTGCCCTTCAGCCTCTGGGAGAGCGTTTTTAATGGCCGGCCGCTGCGATGGCGAGCGGGAGGCACACCGGAGACCGTATTGTCCAGGAATGTGGTGACATGATACTGCAAAAGTTCCCACAGATCCTCAATGATCAGTTGGGGCGCGCCTGCCTCGCGGTTCTCCTGGAAGCGCTGGTTGATCCTGATGATGTCCACCAGCTTATGAGTGAGGTCATCCTCGCTCCTTTGGCCGGACTCCAGGGTGATGGAGGGGCGCATAGTAACAGGAGGCACGGGCAGCACGGTTAGAATCATCCATTCTGGCCTTGCCGTGGCGGGATTCATGCCCATGACGGCGATATCGTCATCAGGGGCCTTTTCGAACCTGTCGCGAATGTCCGATGCGGTGAGCTTGTGGCCGTCTTCGATATACGAGAGGGGCCGCTCGAACTTGATCTCCTTCTGGGGTGCCCCGCAGTAGGGGCAGGTCTTGTTCTTCCTCGCCTCAGAGAAGACTTTATTGACGGTGTCGTCCGTCATCTGCCCCAGTCGCTCCAGTTCCTGGATCTGTCCCAGGTACATTTTCTTCTCATTTTCTTTTAGCATGAGGCGCGAGCAATCCCTGCAGATGGCACGCAGCACTTTTCTGATCAATTTGGCAAAGCCCACATGAATTACAGGAGCAATTAAGTCGATATGGCCGAAGTGTCCGGGACATTCTCCAGGCCGACCACCACAGGATCGGCAGCGCAGCCCGGGATCGATGACACCAAGCCGGGGGTCCATGAGACCCATTTCAATGGGAAAACCATCGTCGTCATATGTATCTGCGGTAATGATCTTGACCACGCTCATCTTCCGGAACTCTTGCGGAGAGATGAGGCCGAAGCGGATCTTGCCAATTCTCTTGGGAACAGTCATATTTCCACCTAAACCGCGTCTTCAAGGATCAGCCGCGGTGCTACACCTAATGATTTTATCTCGTCGAGCAGTAGCTTGAAGGCATAGCTCATCTCCACGGGGTAGATCTCCGTGTCTGCGCCGCAGGTCGGGCAGAAGTCCGCATTTCTGCGCCGATCGTGGATGGCGATCATGCCACAGTGACTGCAAACAAGCTCAGTCACTTTATCCGATTCGTCCACCAGACGTTCTTTGAGAGCCAGTGCTGCGCCGTGAGCAATGAGCACATCTCTCTCCATCTCACCAAACCGCAGACCACCCTCACGAGCGCGGCCTTCTGTTGGCTGACGAGTCAAGACCTGCACCGGTCCGCGGGAACGGGCGTGCATCTTGCTGGTAACCATGTGATAGAGCTTCTGGTAGAGAATAACTCCCACGAACACATCGGCCATGACCTGCTCACCCGTGGCTCCGTTGTATAGTATTTCGCGACCGGTATGAGAGAAGCCGAACTTCTTTAGAGCGCCGCGAAGGTCCGGTTCGTTCTCGCCTAAAAAAGCAGTCGCATCAACGAACCTGCCCTCTAAAGATCCGACCTTTCCTCCGATCATCTCCAGGACGTGGCCCACCGTCATACGGGAGGGGATGGCATGAGGATTCAACAACAGGTCGGGCACTACACCTGATTCCGTGAAGGGCATGTCCTCCTGGGGCACAATCAATCCTACCACGCCTTTTTGGCCGTGCCTGGAGGCGAATTTGTCGCCCAATTCCGGAATGCGCTGGTCCCGGCTCTTGACCTTGGCCAGACGGTTGCCGTTAGAGGACTCGGTGAGGATGACCATGTCCACCACACCTTTCTCATTGGAACGCATGGTCACTGATGTCTCTCGCCTCTGCTGGGGCGTGAGGCCGAACTCGGAAGGCTCCTCCAAAAACCGGGGAGGACTGGTCTTGCCGATGAGCACATCATTGGGGCCCACATAGGCATTAGGGTTCACAAGCCCGTCTGAGTCCAGTTGATCGTAAGCCTCGCTGCCCCGGGCACCCCTAACTTCCACATCAGGAATCTCGAATTTATCCTCCTGGCCGCCAGGGTACTTTCGCTCCTCGGCTTCAGAGACGCGGAAGAAGTGGCTTCTAGCGAGGCCGCGCTGGATAGAGCCGCGGTTCATGACCAGAGCATCTTCAATGTTATATCCTTCGTAGGCAAGGACTGCCACCACGAAGTTTTGTCCTGCCGGCCTCTCCTCAAAGCCCACCGCAGCCGAAGTCTTGGTCCTGACTATGCCCTTCTGAGGACTGTTCAGGTAATGGCCGCGCGTATCAGGCCGCAGCCTCATATTGGCGGTTGACATGCCCAGACATTGCTTGACCATTCCTGCGCCCATGGTATTTCTGGGGCTGGCGTTATGCTCCGGGTAGGGCACAAGGCCCGCTGCGATGCCCAAAATCAGCGAGGGGTCCAGCTCCAAATGAGTGTGATCGAGTGAGATATCTTCTTCCCAGATGGCGATAAGGGTGTTCTCCTCTTCCTCCGCATCCAGATACTCCACGAGGCCGGATGCCACTAGATCGGCAAAGGTCATCTCGCCGTTCGCGATCCTAGTTACATGCTCCTCTGTGACAAGCGCCTTTGCGTTCTCCACCACAATGAGCGGCCTTCTGGCTCGGCCGGAGTCTGTGTTCATGAAGATCTCATTGGTGTCCTCGAAATAGGCCACATTCATCTGGCTGCTGATGCTGCCGGAACGCCGCAGACGACGCAAATTCATAACCAATGTTTTTGGGTCTTCATGATGCCCTACGATCTCGCCGTTTACGTAAACACGCGCACCGCTATTCAAGGCCTCAGCCAACATTACCACCTACCGAAATCACGCCTAAGTCCATCAATATCTTTTTGATGTTAACTGAATCGTCTGCGCCCTTGGACAATTCCACGCCCTGGGCGAAGTTCTTCACCAGGCCGCAGTTTGGTCCCTCCGGAGTCTCGCTGGGACAGATGCGCCCCCACTGAGTGGCATGCAGATCTCTGGCCTCGAAGTGCGGTTGAGACCGGGAGAGAGGCGAGATCACACGGCGCAGATGAGAGAGCGAGGCCATGTAATCGGTGCGATCCAGAAGCTGGGAGACGCCCGTGCGGCCGCCTACCCAGTTTCCTGTGGCCAGGGGATGGATCATTCTCTCTGTGAGGACGTCCGCACGAACCGTGGTCACCACATTGAGATCTCTATTTCTCATGCTGGCCCTCTCCAACTGGTATTTTATGTCTCTGGTCAAACGGTTGAAGGCCACACGGAAGAGATCCTCCATAAGATCGCCGGAGAGCTTCAGTCTTTTGTTAGAGTAATGGTCCTTGTCGTCCTCTCCGCGACGCTCCAGCGCCAGCTCGAAGCAAGCTTCGGCCATGCGAGAAAGGAAGAGCGCCTTTGCAAAGCGATCCTTCTCTTCTACGCCAATATGCGGCAGAAGGTACCTATCCAGGACGTAGGTCGCCCTCTTTTTCTGGTATTCCTTGGCCTGGCCGGCTGCTACGCGCGCGCCGATCTTCTCCAGGGCCTCATCATTAGTCGAGACCTCGGCTTCCTCCAGGTTTTCCAGCATAAACTTGATAATTTCCGGGTTGTCCGATACGGATTTCACAATATCCATATCTGTTTCCATACCCAGGGATCGCAGAAGTGTCACAAAGTTGAGCCGTCCCGAGACAGAGGGGAAGGATACCTCCAGGATGGAACGACGTCCGCGCTCCACAATGACCAGGGAGCGATAGCCCTGTCTCTGGCTGAAGACCTTGGCCACCTCGATGTTCTCATCATAGCGCTGGTTGTATTCGACGAGGATCTTGTTTGGTGCCAGGTCCTCCAGCGTCATGATGACGCGCTCTGAGCCGTTGACTACGAAATAGCCGCCCGGATCAGACGGATCCTCTCCATAAGTTATCATCTCGTCTGCCGAGAGACCATAAAGGTTGCAGATCCTGGAGTTGAGCATGATGGGCAGTGTGCCTATGTCTGCCTCAACCAGATCCTTCTCAGTCTCGCCCTCCACGATGGTCATCTCCAATTTGATAGGCGAGGCATAGGTCAAATTGCGAAGCCTGGCATCATTGGGGTAGAGCCTTTCGATGGAGCCGTCCGCTTCGCGCACCATGGGCTTCTCCACCCGGATCTTGCCCAGCTTGACGTAGGTATTCTCGATATTGGTCTCGATGATATTTACTTCATCTATGACCTTCTGCAGGCCCTTATCTATAAAATCATTGAATGAGTTTATATGATGGTGCACCAGCTTATCCCTGGTAAAATAGGAGCTATAAAGAACATTTCTATCGAGCAAAAGACCACCTTTAATCGATTACCAGCCGGTAAAAGATCGAATGCTTAGCTGTAGTACTCTTTCGGATTACCTTTATGACATCGCCAACTTTCGCCCCGATCTCTTTGGCCGCAGGGTCGTTTACGTGAATTTTAGGTAGCTGTGGAGCCACAATGCCGAATCCTTTCAGCACCTCGGCACACTCTTCCGGCGTGAGCAGCACATGTTCCGGAACCATTTCATGATCTTTTACGGCAAACTTGGTCACTCAAACCACCTTGTTGAAGAAGGAGCAGCAAACAGGCCAGGAAACTCCAAACGGGCTCGGGGGGATTTGAACCCTCGACCACCTGGTATCTTCATACAAAAATTTAAAAGCCAGACGCTCTGCCTAACTGAGCTACGAGCCCCCGCTGCCTGGCATGCCTCAAGCCTTTCATGCTGCACTGAGTGAGGAATAAAAGCATCCCACATAAAAGCTTTTTCCCTTGTGGGACTTAGACAAGTCCCACTAGGCGAGCTATCTCCGAGCCAACCTCGGAAGTGGTCGAGCTTCCACCCAGATCATAGGTCTTAATTCTGCCTTCAAATAAGTTCCGCTCAATGGCAGAGACTATATCAGCAGCCGCTTTGCTCTGGCCCAGATGATCCAGCAGCATTGCCCCCGCCCATATGGTGGCAATGGGATTGACCTTGTTTTGACCCTTATATTTGGGTGCTGAGCCGTGGATGGGCTCGAACATGCTTGTGCCCTCCGGATTCAGATTCGCGCCGGGCGCCAGGCCCAGGCCCCCCTGAATCATAGCCCCGAGATCAGTGATAATATCGCCGAACATGTTGGGGGCGACGATGACATCAAACCACTCCGGGTTCTTGACAAACCACATGGTAATGGCATCCACGAAGTTGAAGTTGTGTTTGACCTGCGGATAGCCTTTGGCAACATCCAGGAAGACCTCGCGCCAAAAGCCATAGATGTCGCTGAGCACATTGGCCTTGTCCACGCTGGAGACAAGATTATGGCGCGCTGCCGCCAGATCAAAGGCATATTTTATGACCCTGGAAGTGCCCTCACGGCTGATTTCACCTATCTGATAGCCGATCTCCTCGCTATCGGTATCGACATCCAGGCCGAATTTTATATTGTAGAGCGTTCGCTTTATTTCAAAATCGGCGTGGCTCTTGCCCCGGCGTGCGCGACTGCCCATGCCGATGTAAAAGTCCTCCGTATTCTCGCGAACTACCATGAAATCGATGTCCTTGGGAGTCTTATCCTTGAGGGGCGTCCAGACACCCTCCAGAAGCTTTACGGGCCGCAGGTTCACATACTGATCAAAGTAGAAGCGCATGGTCAGCAATACGCCCTTCTCCAAAACGCCCGGCTTCACGCGCGGATCGCCGATGGCGCCCAGGTAGATGGCTGGAAAGTGGCCCAGCTCCTTTAGCGTCTCTTCGCTAATCAGTTCCCCTGTCTTCAGGTAGTGCTCCGCCCCAAGAGAGTACTCCGTCCAATCGAGGGTAAAGTTGTATTTGTCTGCTGCCGCCTGCAAAACTTTCTGGCCCTCGGCTATGATCTCCGGGCCGATGCCGTCACCTGGGATAACTGGTATCTTATAATTCATGCCGTCACCTTGGCTACCTGTAGCCTGGTATATTCCACAAGTCCCCCCGCGTCAACAATCTCCCGGAGAAAATCGGGAAGAGGCGTGGTTTTGTAGTTCTCATTGCGGGATTTGTTGTGAATCATTCCACCTACCATGTCTATCTCCATTTCCGCACCATCGGCGATCTTATCCACCTGGGCGCAGATGAACAGAGGCAGGCCGATGTTGATGGAGTTTCGGAAGAATATCCTGGCAAAGGATTTTGCAACTACAGCTTTCACTCCCGCACCCTTCAGCGCAAGAGGTGCATGCTCTCGAGAGGATCCGCACCCGAAGTTCTCCCCTGCCACCACATAATCGCCCTGAGCAACTGTTTCTGCCATCTCCGGGCGAATGCCCTCGAAGAGATGAGCTGCCAGCTCCCGCGGATCATTGATAACCAGATAACGCCCAGGAATGATGGCATCCGTATCGATATCGTCTCCAAACTTCCAAGCTCTGCCCGCCAAAAATATCAACTCCATGATCAGTGGACTACATCATCATGTTAACGAGCTATATTAAAGTAATGCACGAAAAATTCAGGAGAAGATCTAAGAAAAATACTGTATAAAAATAATAAAACCAAGACAGCACCCTTTTATTACCGGCCAATGGAATGATGCCCAATCAGCAGGTGATGCGAATTGTTGGCGACCATGATCTCTGGACGCACTCTAGCCCAAGGGGCGGGATGCGAGAACAAAATGTCTCCTGATTTTTTTAAGTCGGTGGCAATATGCCACTTGTCTGAGAAGGATTTTAAATCTCTGGGACTATCAGATGGAAAGAATGTTCTTCTCAAAAATGAGTTTGGTCAGGTGGTGCTCACAGCTAAGGCCGATGCCGGGCTGCCGGAGAGTATGGTATTCTTGCCAATGGGGCCCTGGGCCAATGTAATAGTCGGAAAGGATACCGAAGGTTGCGGCACACCCCATTTTAAGGGATTAAAGGTAGAAGTGGCCGCGACAAATTTGCCGGTTTTGAATATTCGCGAGCTCTTCTCGGACATGGGGGCATGAAGTTATGTCTGAGGCTACTATGATAAAAGATGCAGTCTGCTCTTTTTGCGGCTGCCTGTGCGATGACATTAATGTGGAGGTAGAAGGCGGAAAGGTGCAAAGAGTCAGGCACGCTTGCCGTCTGGGCTCCAGCAAAATCATGGGCCACGGACGAATAGAAAGCCCCATGATTCGAAAAGACGGCATGCTGGTGGCATCGAGCTTCCAGGAAGCATACGATCGCGCCGCGCAGATCCTCCTGCAGGCAAATAAGCCCCTCATGTACGGCTGGGCATCCACATCATGCGAGGCTGCCAAGAAAGGCATACTCCTGGCAGAAGAAGTGGGAGCCGTGTTCGACTCCACTGCCACCGTCTGCCACGGACCGTCAGTCATAGGCATCGAGGAGAAGGGGCTGCCCGGAGCAACCCTGGGCCAGATAAAGAACCGGGCTGACACCATAGTCTTCTGGGGCTGCAATCCTGCGGAGGCTCACCCCAGACATTCCCTGCGCTACTCTTCCAATTCAGTCGGCCGCTTCACGCCCCTGGGTCGCGAGGGACGAAAGATCATAGTGGTAGATGTCCGCGAGACAAGGACGGCGAGGAATGCAAACAAATTCGTAAGGATCGATCCGGGCTGTGATTATGAGGTAATATCAGCTCTGCGCATGCTCGTAGCTGGAAAAGGTGACATTTTGCCCGAAGAGGTGGGCGGCGTTCTTAAGGCCGATCTGGCCGAGTTTGCGGCCATGCTAAAAGCAGCCCGGTTCGGTGCAGTCTTCTTTGGTCTCGGCATCACTCACAGCCGCGGACGGTACAAGAACATCGACAATGCCCTCTCCCTGGTAGCGGAGCTGAACCAATACAGCAAGTTCGTGATTATGCCCATGCGTGGCCATTACAATGTAGGCGGAATCGGGCAGACCTTAGCCTGGTCGTCCGGCTATCCCATGTCTGTAGACTTTACCAGGGGGATGCCCTACTTTAATCCCGGTGAAACGGCTGCCTGCGATTTGCTGGCCAGAGGCGACACTGATGCGGCGCTGATCATAGCTGCAGATGCCGTATCCAACTTCCCACGGGCCACAGCAAAGGCCCTGGCCAGCATCCCGGTAATTCAGATCGATCCATATGAGAATCCAACGACGCTTCTCTCCGAAGTTGTTATTCCCTGCGCCATTGCCGGAGTGGAGGTGGAGGGCACGGCCTATCGCATGGACGGCCTGGCTTTGCGCCTGAGAAAGATGGTGGACAGCATATTTCCCAGCGATGAGGAGATCCTGATGGGAATTTTAGAGAGCGTGCATAAACAGCGCCAACTGACGGCAAAGAAGGGGGGCCTAACGAGATGATTATCAAAGGCGGAATTGTCTACGATCCTGCCAATGGCATCTATGGCGAAGAGATGGACCTTTTTATTGATCAGGGCAGAATGGTAGAGCAGGCTAAAGGAGAAGAGATAGATGCGCATGGCCTTCTGGTTATGCCGGGAGGCGTGGACGCGCACTCCCACATCGCAGGCAAGAAGGTGAACACGGGCCGAATCATGAGGCCTGATGATTCCCGGCTGGGAACTGAGCCGCGCAATGGAGTATGCAGGCCCTCGACAGGCTACACCGTTCCAAACTGCTATGCCATGGGCTATCGCTATGCTCGCATGGGCTACACCACCGCCTTCGAGGCAGCAACGCCCATCTTAGAGGCGCGACATACTCATGAGGAGCTGGAGGAGATTCCCATCATTGACAAGGGGGCTCTCACCCTGTTCGGGAACAACTGGCAGGTCATGGAGTGCGTGCGCGACAATGATCTCTCCAAACTGGCCGCTTACGTGGCCTGGGGCTTAAGCTCCGCGCGCGGCTACGGAGTAAAGATCGTCAATCCCGGCGGAGGCGAGGCCTGGGGCTTTGGAACCAATGTTAAAGGCGTAAATGATCCTGTGCCAAACTTCGATGTGACGCCTGCAGAGATCATCCGGGGCCTGGCACAGGCAAATGAGATGCTGCATCTCCCTCACTCCATTCATCTGCACTTCAATAACCTGGGAAAGCCGGGTAACTACACCACGGCTATCGAGACACTGGATTTGCTAAAGGATATCAAGCCCAGCCGCATGAGACAGGTCGTGCACGTGGCGCACATGCAGTTTTCAGCCTATGGAGGAACAAGCTGGCGGGACTTCGAGTCCAAAGCTCCCGTCATTGCCGACTACTTAAATTCCCACAATCACGCCACCATGGATATGGGGCAATTGCTCTTCGGCAGCGCCACCACCATGACTGCAGATGCGCCCCTTGAGTACGGCAATGCCCGCCTCACTCATAATAAATGGTCCAATCACGATATCGAGCTGGAGGAGTCAAGCGGTGTCGTGCCCATGGTATACTTCAGAAAGATGCTGGTCAATGCCGTGCAGTGGGCCATTGGCCTGGAGCTGGCCCTATTGGTAAATGATCCCTGGAAGATTCTCATGACCACGGACCATCCCAACGGCAGCCCCTTTGTGAATTATCCAGAGGTCATCACGTTACTCATGAGCAAATCCAAGAGGGATGCAGAGATGGCCACGCTGCATGAGCAGGTGCAAAAGCGCACCAGCCTCGGAGAAATCGAAAGAGAGCTGGACTGGACGGATATCGCCATCATGACCCGTGCCGCTCCGGCGCGTATCCTGGGACTCCAGGATAAAGGACATCTGGGACCGGGAGCTGACGCAGATATATCCATCTACAACCTCAGGCCCGAGGAGCTGGACGCAAGCTTGGATCATGTCCTTGTCAAGAAAGCCCTGGCCACTGCCAGGTATACTATCAAAGGAGGAGTCGTCGTCTCCAAGGATGGCCAGATCCTGGCCACGCCACCCGGCAGGACCTTCTGGGTGGACGCTGCTGTGCCGCAAGCGGACGCCGACAGGCTTATGCCCGATTTGGAGGAGAAGTTTGCCAAATACTACAGCATTCAGCTCTCCAACTACGCGGTTCAGGATGCATATCTCCCCCATGCCAGTATAATTCGAGCCGGCCTTTCCGTCCCACTCCAGGAGGTGGCTTAGATGAGGTGCATAACCATTACCCCCAGGAAAGCATTCAGGATCTCCGTGGAGGCGGAAAACATATCTTCCGACAAGCTTGCGCCCCTGAACATTGAGCAGATTAAGAGCCTGACCGTCTGGCAGGGAAATAGCCAAAAGACCCTCTCAGATCTATTCACAGTAGAAGGCGATGACGAGCCGGCGGCTGCTGAGGAGATGACCATCAGGCTGGCGGGTGACTTCTTCCAGGTAAAGAGGATAGGAGAGGGCATGACGGCAGGGGTGGTTGAGGTGCAGGGAAACGCAGGCATGCATGCAGGCAATAACATGAAGGGCGGGCTTTTGATCATTGCCGGAAATGCCGACGACTGGCTGGCCAGAGAGATGCGCGGCGGCAAGGTTGTCGTCATGGGAAATGCCGGGAACCATGTAGGAGCAGGATACCGGGGCGAGAAGTGCGGCATGCGCGGCGGAGAGATCGAAGTAAGAGGCAACGCGGGTGCATACCTGGGCGAGCATCTTTGCGGCGGCAGCATCCACATCGGGGGCGACGCCGGCGACTTTGCCGGAGCTGCCAATCAGGGCGGCACTATCTTCATCGGCGGCAAAGC
This sequence comes from uncultured Methanotrichaceae archaeon, assembly GCA_964467095.1. Taxonomy (GTDB): domain Archaea; phylum Halobacteriota; class Methanosarcinia; order Methanotrichales; family Methanotrichaceae; genus Methanothrix. The sequence goes on along the minus strand of CAYXSJ010000046.1, from coordinate 383 downwards.
CTATCTGCCCGGCGCGGAGATGAGCAAAGGAGCTATAACTGTAAAGGGAGAGGCCAAGGTTCTGCCCAGCTTCCAGAAGATGGAGATCGTGCAGATCGATGGCCTGGCCTTCCAAAAGTATGCAGGTGACAATGTGGACAACGGCAAAGGCGAGCTGTTGGTACAGGTAGGGTCATCTTGATAAATCGGGATGGGAATATGAGGGAACAACGCAATTATTTTGAGGTGCTCTGACTTGATCGATCGCAGCAAGGTTTTAGAGGTCTTGAAGGGATATGACCTCGATGATCTGCGAATCGGGATGATTGCATCCCACTCTGCCCTGGATACGGCAGACGGCGCAGTGGAGGAGAATTTCAGGACGCTGGCGGTGTGCCAGGAGG
>CAYXSJ010000045.1:13848-15710 GCA_964467095.1 uncultured Methanotrichaceae archaeon | reverse complement strand
TAATGCTGGCTCTGAAAAGACCGCAGTCCTCCATATCCCATAATCTCTCCATACTTGAGGACGCAGGCCTGGTAAAAGAGAGAAAAGAGGGAAAATGGTGCCGCTACAGGATCTCGGATGGGACAGTTACTGACATGCTCAGCTTAGCTGGACGGCTTAGGCGAAAATGATTTTATTGATTTGCCAATGGGGTGGATGATATGGTTGGAGGACAGGCAGACGTAAAGCTCGTGAGCAACGCCATGGCCAATGCCACGAGAAGGAAGATCATGGCCATGCTGGTAGAAAAGGATAGAACAAGAGAAGAGGTCGAGCAGGTCGCCGGAGGGTCCATGCTCGATTACCACCTGCAGATGTTGCAGCAGGCAGGCCTTGCCGATATGAAAGAGGGTCTAATCGTCCTGACAGATTTCGGAAAGAATTTCATGGAGAGCAAGGCCGAGAAGCCGGCTGAGGCAAAAAAAGATCTTGCAGGCACCAGGCCCCTCGAAGTCGTCGATCTGCGCCAGCTCTTGCCTTGCATAGCCGATAGCACCAAGTTTCGGGTAATCGCCCGCTTTCAGCCACCTTTGGGCGGTGCCCTCAAACTCCTGGAGCCCTTATTTGCGCGGGCTAGATACTCGGAGAAGATCGGAGCCCTCATCATCCAGAAAGGCAATATTCTCATCACCATCTATTCCTCGGGCAATGTTACCATGACCATGATCAAAAGCGAGGTGGAAGCCCGCGAGACTATGGAAGATCTGAAGAAGACCATCAATGAAGCCATTGCCAAAGGCGTAACTCCTGCTGTCCGCGAGAAGATCAAAGTAGACCATGCCGAGATCTACGAGTACCTTCCAAAAACCAATTGCCAGATCTGTGGAGAGCAGAGCTGCTACACATTCGCCATCAAACTGGTGGGAAGGGAGACAACGCTGGATAACTGCACTCCGCTACTTGAGGCCAAATATGCAACGAACCTGGAACATATCAAAACGTTATTAGAATACCTCTGAAGGAGTTGCTCTTGAAGACGCTGACCATAATCCTCACCGACGGGCCTTATATCTCGGAGTATGCGGAGATAGCCTACAAAATCGCATCTGAGGCGCTCAAGATATCTCAGGTAAACATATTCCTTTACCTGGATGCAGTGCATATACCCAAGCGGGGGCAAAAGCCCTCTCTTTTTGCAGATGCAGGCCAGCTATTTCAGGAGCTGGCCGGGAGAGGAGCCGTGGTCAGGGCCTGCGCCAGATGCGCTGCAGCCAGAGGCTATCTGGCGAAAGAGGATGGCATCTGCTCTGATTATCATCAGGGAATAAAGATCACGAGCCTCTACGATCTGGCTGAGATGTTGAAAAACAGCGACAGGGTAATTGCATTATCGGGATGAGATCCGTCTTCTACTTACTTGGTGTGCCGAACCCTCCCATGCAGCCTATGCTTATCCCGAGATCAGGATCCCTGCTCATGAACCATCCGTGGCAGATCGAGGAATAACTATGCAACGACCCAATTATATGCTAGGTTAAAATTAGAACCGCTAATGCTATTGATTTCTTGGACATATATTTCCTCCTTAAGACTACAGAAGATGTAAAAAAGGAATACGGTTTATGTTTACGATCAAAATCGGCCTATAGCATTCATCTTTAAGGTTGTATTGGCATTCTCGGACCACCACGCTTCGACCTTAACATTAGACCTTGACCATCCGCCAACGGTAAGAGGTTGTGAGAATATTTGCTTTGCAGTTATGTTCAGTTTGTCGAAAACTTGAGTATCATCAACCAATATCCTAATTCTCCAGGTGCCGTTTTGTGGACTCTCAATCCATCCAGTGACTGTAACAGTAACATCCCAGAAAGCCGGATTTG
>CAYXSJ010000045.1:12304-13748 GCA_964467095.1 uncultured Methanotrichaceae archaeon | reverse complement strand
ATTTGCTTCTTTTCTGCCCGTCATAAGGTTCATGAAGCCCAATCAACTCATTGAAGGTAGACTACCGACTATCTTATCTCTCATTAATATTTATGGTTATCTGGTGAGCGGGTTGCAGCAGCGAGGAGCCGAAAAGTTAATTAATGATTAAGATAAATATATAAAAAAAATGCTTAGATATTGGGATAAATAATGACACCAATGAATTCGCAAGATGAGACTTTAAAAATAAGCGATGAGGTATCAGATGCTTTGGAGAGGTTCCAGGCAATCCAAAATTATTTTTGTTTCATGGCGCTAAGATATTTGCCTTTGGTCATTTTGCTTTTGGCAGTCGAAGAAGTCATAATAGCAAAATATCCTTTAGCCGATTATCCGATGTTTTATTCTGGATTATTATCATCAGCCATCAGCCTACTTCTCTTCTCATCACTCATGAAACGAATTCCGTATACTCTCGGCACACTATGGGATCGCAAAATTATTGGCTTCAGGGATGAAGCATTCGGTGATTCCGGGGCGAATAAAGAGGATTTAACCTTGAAGACGAACTCATATTCTCCTTCAAAGCTGGAAAAGCAGTATGTGGCTTTTATTCGAAAATTTCAAGATTTGCTCAATAGCCCCTATCAATGGGTATTCGGGTTAGCTTTTTCAGCACTTGTTTTTACATGGCATTCCTATGAATATGAATATTTCATGCAGATCACAGAGCATTTGATTGCTTTTGTCATTGGATTTATGGCCTGGCGCATGATAATCATAGGCGTTTTGGTGTGGCAACTGGGAAGAAAGTTCGACATTAATCCCCAGCTAGGCCACCCTGATGAATGCGGCGGGCTTGAGCCATTAGGCAACCTCTGCTTATGGAATGCACTCATTCTCTCTGTATTAGGCATTTTTCTGGGAGTCTGGATCATAATTGGGCCAAGCACTAGATATGACAACATATACACTGGCTTCTTCTACAAGCTACTTCTAGCTCCTGTGATCTGGGCCGTCGTTAGCTTTCTTTTTCCATTATGGAGCGTCCATGATGTATTGGTAGCAAAAAGAGAGGAAGTACAGCTTCAGTTAAATCAAATGGGACAAAGAATCAATCAGTTGTCGCATGAGATTCTGGATCGATGTCAGGAGCTTGAACCAGAGGAAAGCGAGAAGATCGCCAAGAAGCTCGCGATTCTAAAACAAACTTATCAGCAGCATGAGAACTACCCCGTATGGCCTTTTAATGCCGATCTAATTAAGAAGCTTACTCTTTCCCAAACAGTTCAATTGCTAAGCTTGACTGGTCTAGGCCAGCCGATATTAAACGGAGTTAAAATCATTGTAGATATTATAAAAAGTCTTTCTCCTTAGGATTATAAGGTTTTAATAAATAAAATTTGTGGATTAAAGCTGTGCCATTTCCGTTATTCTGCCATGACGCAGGTGCGTCTATAGC
>CAYXSJ010000045.1:8303-12204 GCA_964467095.1 uncultured Methanotrichaceae archaeon | reverse complement strand
TCAGAGTAAGGAGGAAACGCTGAAAGCAGGCATTCAATTATGTCCATATCATGCACGTCAAACGCATTTCTTAGCCCTTAAGGTGATAGCCACCATCAACGGGAAGGGCCACCCCTGTGATGAAACTTGCTTCCTCTGAGAGCAGGAACAAAATGGCACTTGATATCTCTTCTGGCTCTCCCAGGCGTTTCATGGCGTGTGCGTTGACGAGTGACTGGAACATCTCGTTACCCATCTTCTCGAAGAGAGGTGTTGTAAGCTCAGTCTTGACGTACCCGGGGCAGATGGCATTGACTCTGATGTTCATCTCGGCATAATCGATGGCCATGGATTCAGTCAGTCCTATCAGGCCGAATTTGCTCACATTGTAGGAGGTGCGCGTGCTAAAGGCACTGAGGCCCCCGACTGAGGAGATGTTGACTATGCTTCCCTTGCCCAGCTCCAGCATCTGTTTAACTGCTGCCTTGGAACAGTTGAAGGCTCCAGTAAGATTGACCTGCAAGGTATCCCTAAAGTCCTTGACCTCCGTATGAAGAACATCGTTTCTGGATGGATTTATAGCAGCATTATTTACCAGGCCGTAGACCTTTCCCGAAGCATCTTCTATGTCTTTGAAGGTATCCTCAACCAAGGCTTCTTTAGAAATATCACATTGGTAGACGAAGGCTTTGTTGCCACTTCCCAGTACCTCTCTGGCCTTGGCCAGTTTCTCTGCATTCCTCCCAAGAATGTGAACGAAAGCCCCTTCCGCGTGCAGGTCCTTGGCGGTCTGCAAGCCAATTCCAGAGCCTCCACCCGTCACCACTATCGTTTTGTCTTCAAAGCGACCTGAAAACATCGGCATAGATCAATCCAACCCCTTCTAATCCGCGAGATATTTGGATAGCTTTATGACTTTATTTCACTTTCGCAAGCACACCTGGTTAGCATGCATGTCTTAGCCCTTTGTCCTCCAAGTACCTTCTAGTAACGCTTCACAGCAGGTTTAAACGATAACTGAAACAAAAATAATATCAAGACTTCATCAGCTCCCTTCCCAGAGAGAAGGCTTTGCCAATGAACCTTCCCACCCCATGATATTCCCGCCCCTCCGGAGAAAACAGAATTGGCCGAACCTTCTCAATATCGGGCAGACCATCGACCCCCAGGCATACCTCATCGGCCTTGACATCCAGGATCTCGCCTATAAACTCGGTATGCAGTCCGATATCCACAACGCGATGAAGCTTGCACTCCAGAGTCACCGGAAACTCCTTGACCAGCGGCGCGTCAACTAGCTCGCTTTTTAGCGGTGTCAAGCCGCTGGATGGAAATTTATCCGCAGCACTCCCCGAGACCAGGCCGAAATAGTCCGCATGTTTCGCATAATCTTCTGATGGAATGGATACGGTGAATGCCTTGCGATTCATGATGTTGCGATATGTTTGAATAACTTTGCGCAGGGAAACGGCAATGCATGGTGGACTGGAGCAACAGATGCCGACCCATGCCGCGGTCATTACATTGGGATTTCCAAACCGATCATAAGTCCCAATCACGCAGACAGGCGTGGGATAGAGCAGGGTCTTTGCCCCCAGAGATTTTTTCATCATTATCATCTCCATAAACTCATATCTAGCCTTTTGCTTTCATTTACTAAAATTGTATGCCTCTTTGGAATTGGTTATGTTTCTGTGTAAGCACTGTCCAGATAGAGATGTGTAATGCAGGAGATGAAATTTCTACATCATAGCTATCCTTAAAGATCCGAAAACAAAAAAGGCGGATCTGTAATTAGTCGACATAGTTCTTGAGGCATAATCAATGTCCGAAGAAGAAAAAGAGCAGACTGTCCAGGAAGAAGATGAGCATGGCAATATCCTCATCTATTGGCGAAAACAATTTCTGGCAGTAGTCCTCAAAGCAGAATCCTACATGACGCCAAAATTTAGCCCCCTCAACCTCGCCGGATCGCTCATCTTCATTGGTGTTCTGCAATGGTTCATGACAGTGCTCGCTGCCGAGACTCTGTTTCCAGGCTACAGCAGCAGGACCAATGACCTGAGCGATCTGGCATCAACCATTCCGCCGAATATATCTGTGGTCCAGCCATCTGCTATGCTCTTCAACACCACAACCTTCCTGATTGGCTTGCTCGTCATCATTAGTGCTTTCCTGATCCATCAAGCCTGCAAAAAGCGGCTTTTCACGGCGCTTTTTGCCATATCTGGCCTGGCTGCCATGGGGGTTGGAGTCTTCCCCGGTGACAACGGCAATATACATGCATTGGTGGCTATGGCCTGGTTTGTGACCGGCCCCTTGTCCGCTATTGTGGCTTACGGATTTCTGAACAAGCCCTTTGCTTACTTCTCAGTTGCCATCGGCGCGTTTGCACTCATCGTGCTCATCTCAGCGGTCTTTGCGGGCCAGTCGTCGCCATTCTTGGCCTTCGGCAGAGGTGGAGAAGAGAGAATGCTTGCCTATCCAGTGGTTCTCTGGATGATGGCATTCGCAGGCTATCTAATGGGCTTTGCTCAAATGAATGAAGGAAAATAGAAATCCATTCAAAAATCGATATCATTAATGCGGAGTTTGCCACCAGTTCAGAAGTCTAATCCAAAATTATTTATATTATCAGAAAGTCAGTTGAGAAGAAAAATTAGGATTCTTTATTGCAAAACTAGGCAGAAAAAATGTATTCCCAATCTATCGCAAAAAGAAGAATTTTGAGCTACCCTCGGATTTTCATGGTGTTCTTTATTTGCCATATGATGAGAATGGAGCATGGAAACTGGGACTTGCAAAAGAACTGCAATCATGTTATCCTGGAATTGACCTAAATAAATTAAAATAAAATCATGTAGAAGATTGATTTCATTCTTCCGCTTCCGTTTAGCGTCAATACCGGCAAGGGTCTTATCAGCGAAACAAACAGAGTAATCGAAAACCCGGCAAATACAAGAATCCGCGAAGTCAAAACATGTGAAGAGCAATAGATAAAGATAAATGCAAGTAATAATAATATATGCCTTGAGATATCATGTCCGAAAAGAAGCTCATGTGCGAAACATGCCCTCTGCGAAGATATTCCGACAAGCATCCCAGTTCCATCCTGGCCAGGATCTGGCACTGGCATACCGGCTGGTGTCCGGGCTGGAAGGCCTACCAAAAATCACTAGAGCAAATGCATTAAAAAATAATTAAGCAGGCTGGCCTAAACATTGAGCTGGTAGGCGTAGCCGGCCTGGAAGTACTTGTAATCCGAGAACGTGAGCCCGCTGCCATCTATGGCTATATTATGATACTGATTTCCCAGCACATTGATTGTCACTGTGCCGTCAGGGTCTCCCGTCATTCCCTCGGTGGCCTGAAAACTTCCATCGACGTAGACATTATATCCTCGCAGCCAGGTTGAGCTGATGGTGATGGCTGCTAAATTGTAGACAGGCTGTACAGGTGGCTGGTAGGGCACTACATCGATTACTATCACGTTGCTGGGCTGCCCGGCGATATTAAAGAACAACTGATGCTCCCCTATCTCATCAGCATAAAAATCTATCCGGTTATAGGGATATAAGTAGTAGCCGTTCTTATCCAGGCTGCCGTCCGGATAAATCTCGTAGAGATAGCCGTAACCTCCAGCGGGTGACATGGCGATCATGCTCAGCATAGAGCCCTGAGGAACCATAGCATACTGAGTCCAGCTGGAGCTCCCGGAAATCCAGATCGAATTTGTGCCGGTGCTCAGAGCATAAGTCTGATACTGTGCATAGGGCACCGCTTTTTGCGTGGAGCCGAAGTAGAGCATGTCTGGCTCCACCTCTGCTAAATCTATCTTAATAGGTGTAGTGAGCTGATCTTCAGGAGCCTCGGATGTAGATCGGTAGTATTGAGAGAACTTCTGCAGGGCAATCTGGCTGGA
>CAYXSJ010000045.1:0-8203 GCA_964467095.1 uncultured Methanotrichaceae archaeon | reverse complement strand
TCTGGTCTATTATTGGATAGGACTGTAGCTGCGACTGTAGCTGCAGGCCGATGCCTTTTGTCGCACCCTGAGTTTCAGACTGCAAACCGGCAGACACTATCTGCCCGCTTGAGCTGAGGGGCTTTTCGCTCCAGGATGCTGATGCTGCTCCTTTCACGCCTACCTTCGCCGACCCCTGGGTGCTTGCCTCAATGGCTGATGAAGATACTGCAATCGTTCCTTGCATTTCCGGGTGATAGCTGCAGCGATAGCCGTAGCTTCCGGGATCTTTGAAGGTTTTGGCGTACTTCTTTCCCGGCATTATCACACCTGAATCGAATAAGCCTGCAATATCACTGGTAACAGTATGCTGCACACCATCCTGATTGTGCCACTCCACAGTCGCTCCAACAGGTACGGTCAGGTAGGAAGGCTGAAATGAGTTGTCTTTGATATTTACAGTGATCTTAGAGCCGGATGGATCGACAATCTGATTGAGTTTCACATTATCTAAATTGTACCCAACCTGCTGTTCGAGCTTTTTTTCGGATATAGCGCCCGATAAGCTGACCAGCATGATCAGGATCACTATTGAGAGATATCTTTTCATAGACTAGACCCCCATTTCTTCGTAGATACGATCTTTAGGAATAAATATTTTTTCGAGGAAAAAACGCCATCAAAGTAACAAAGTAAGGCGCATCGTTAAAATAATAATAGTATATATATGAGCCGCAGCTCAATGGCCCGGCTCATAGTCCTAAAATAGCTTCACTCTTCCGGCTCATCCCGGTAGATGGTCTGCTCCCTTCCCGGCCCCACGGAGACGGCCGCAATGCAGCTATCCAGCGGCTCAACGTAGAGTAGATCCTCCAGCCGCTCGACATAAGCCCGGGCATTGGCCGGCAGATCGTCATATTCTTTGACTTCGGTTATATCCTCAGTCCAGCCCGCCATTTCCTCATAAATCGGCTTGCATCTGGCCAGGTCCACTGTGCTCTCCGGGGGATAGCCGAGCTTCTCGCCGTCCAGCTCGTAGCCGACGCAGATTTTTATGGGATTTATGCCAGTCAGCACATCCAGCTTGGTTAGAGCCAGCTCAGTGTAGCCGTTCAGGTGAACGGATTTCAGGCCAAGGACTGCATCAAACCAGCCGCAGCGTCTGGCCCTGCCCGTGGTAGTGCCATACTCTGCGCCCTTCTCTCGCATCTGCACGCCCAGATCGTCCTTTAGCTCCGTTGGCATGGGGCCCTCGCCTACGCGGGTGATGTAGGCTTTGATCACGCCGACCACGTTGTCCACCATTACCGGGCCGACGCCCAGATTGGCGCAGGCGCTTCCCGCGGTGGTGAAGCTGGAGGTCACGAACTTCTGAGTTCCGTGGATGACGTCCAGGAATGCTCCCTGAGCGCCTTCGGCCAGAACGCTCTTATCCTCGACCAGAGCGATATTGATCTCTCGCGAGACATCCGTTACCCTTTCCTTCAGGCGCTTTCCGATCTCCAAATACTCATCAATGAATGGCGCATACCTGACCACCGTGGGGTCGCCGCCCATGTCTGCAATGGCCTTCTCCTTGGCCGGGCCAATCTCCTTAAGCTTGGCCTCCAGCAGAGCCGGGTTTGTGAGGTCACCCATCTGAACCTCTTCGCGAGCAATCTTGTCCACGTAGGCAAATCCAATGCCCCGGTTAGTGGTGCCGATCTTCTCCGTCCTGGCCTTCTCACGCAGCCCGTCCAGCTCAATGTGATAGGGCATGATGATGGTCGTCTTGGCGTCGATGCCAATATCGAGCTTGATGCCCTCCGATTCCAGGGCCTGAATCTCATTCCACAGGACGCGGGGGTTTAGCACCACTCCCGGACCGATGAGCAGCCTTCTGCCGAAGATGGCGCCGCTGGGGACCAGATGCAGCTTGTACTTCTTTCCGCCAACAACCACTGTATGGCCGGCGTTGTCGCCGCCCTGGAAGCGGACCACTACATCATAATTCTCGGCCAGCAGATCAATTACCTTGCCTTTGCCTTCATCACCAAACTGTGCACCGGTGAGTATCGTAAACATGGACGTCAGGTTAGCGGCCACGTAGATAACAATTTTGATGCACGTGCTCGGCTATGGCTTCTGTCACATTCACGCCCAGGGCCTCAAAGATGCCCTTTCCCGAGGGCGTTCCATTCACTTCGATGACCGAAAGCCCCTGCTCTGTCTCCAGGAGATCCACGCCGCAGTAGACAGCGCCCACCGCTTTTGCGGCCTTTGCGGCCAGCTCTACCAGCTCCTTGTTCAGGGGGCAGGCGGCTGCCTTGCCGCCGCGGGCCAGGTTGCTGATCCACTGGCCGGGAGGGGCGACGCGATAGATGGCTCCGAGGACTTTTCCACCCACCACAAAGGCCCGGATATCGCGCGGCGATTCAAGGGCGACGAACTCCTGCAGGTAGACCAGCCCGGAAGCTTCCAGGATGCTCTTCAGCCGGGCTAAGTCGGATTGCACTCCATATTCCAGGAGCGCGATGTCCCTGCCTTTGTAGCCGAAGAGGGGCTTGGAGACGGCCTTTTTAAAATTCTGCAGGGCTTTTTTTGCCTCATCTAGACTGTTGGTGACTACTGTACTGGGAGTTGTGACCCCGCTGTCATGCAGCGCCCTGGAGGTGGCAAACTTATTTGCCGCTCGGGCGATGGCCTGGGGGGGATTGATGATGGCGATGCCTCTCTCCTGCAGGGCCTGCAAAGTCTCAAAGCGGAAGGCGACATCGCCAGGCCCCCTTCTGCCCAGATCCCGAACAACAAGGGCGTCCAGGCTGAGGAGATCGACTCTTGCGCAGCTAAAAGACTGACCGCTGTCGATGCTGGCGGCAAGCTCTGAGAAGTCCAGGAAAAATGAATCCACACCTTTTTTGGAGAAGGAAGCCAGCAGGGCCTGGGCCGTCCAATCCAGTGGGTCGGAGACCGCAATTGCAACGCGCATGATTGGGAATTGACGGGGGGATATATCATGGTTGCCTTGAGGCCGCCATCTAGATTATCCCAAACCACAGCACGCATCTTCCGTCTCCCCGGCAGATCCTCTCTTCTCGCTCAAATCCAATCTCCCGGCACTCGCCCTCACCAGCTTTGCTCTTCCCTCCAGAAAACTCGCTCGCCCAAACCGAGTTTTCCACTTTGCAGATCAGTTCGCTTACCGGATTCGAAAGATTCTTGCGCCCCGACTTTACCATTATATCATGCCAGGGGCACCTTTTCACAATCACGGCAAAGCCTTCAATCCGCGGCTGCATTTCATAGTCGAAGCCCTCCAGGGCCAGGCGGGCGGACAGTGCCTGCTCCAGATCCGCGAGCCCCCCCTGCAAATGCATCATGCCTTTGAGGGTGCGGGCCTGAATTTTGGGAAGAACCTTCCAGACTGCCTCGTCCAGCCGCAAAGCCTCATCAAAGCCGAGGCTTTCCTCGACCTTCATAAACCACAGCCCATCCACGGCAGTGTAGGATCGCCGGAAGTACTCCGTCTTCTGCTCATCCGTCAAACCGCTCATGCTCCCGACCTCTCCGATTGAGCAGCTGCTCCCTCTCCAGCTTTCCGGCCCGCTTTGAAGATGGCCTTGCACGACTGCATGGATCTGTGGCATTTTTCTGCCTGCTCTCGCATCTCATGTGCGCCTGGATCGCCCTCTCTCTCCAGCTCCTCCGAACTTGCCCTGTAGAGCTTGTAGGCCTTCTTGTAAAACTTGAGCGCCTTTTTGCTGCACTCCTCTTTATCCTCTACAGCCGACAAAGTGACATGGGCAAAGGCCAGATCCCTCAGAATATCTGCATGCTCCTGGGGGGCCGTATCGAGAGTGTAATACTGCAGGGCACTCTCGCAGGCATCGATGGCTTTGTGGCAGTTTTCCGCTTTGTCCTCTATCTCGGCTAAAGTGATGAAGCTGTAGCCCAGGTTCTTCAGAGCATCTGCGTGCTCTGCCGGGCTTATCCTGGCATAGATTCTAACGGCTGACTCGCAGGCCTCGATTGCCTTCCTGCAGTTCTCCTTCTGCTCTTCCACCTCTGCCAGAGCAGAATAGGCCGCCCAGAGCAAAATCTGCGTCTCAGCATACTCTTCAGGATGATCTCTGACGCTATAGATCCGCAAAGCTTCCAGGGCCGCAGAGGCCGCCTTCTTGCAGTCTAAAGCTTTTGCCTGCGCCGAGATTTCCAGATCCGCCAGCATTATGGCTGTGATGGCCAGATCCTTGCAGCAGGAAGCAAACTGCATCGGCTGGGCGGACCCCAGGGCTCTGTAGGAATTCAGCCTCTCCTCACAGGCCTCAAGAGCAAGAGAGCAGTTCTCAGCCCGGTACTCGATATCGGCTAAGGTAAGATAGGCCAGCCAGAGGCTTCCTTTGGCTTCGGCATAATCCTCAGGGGAGGATTCCAGGGAAAAGACAGAAAGCGCCTCTTGAGCTGCCCGTATGGCCTTCATGCAGTTTCCGGCTTTATCCTCTCTCTGCCCCTGGGTAAGATAGACATTGGCCAGATTATTTTGAGCTGTTGCATAAAGCCTGGGGAATTCATCCCGAGAATAGATCTGCAGAGCATTGCTGTAGGCCTCCAGCGCTCGCCTGCAGTTTTCTATGCATCCTTGCTTGTCTTCTTTCACATCCTTTTTCACATCTTCATCCTCTTCAGCTAAGGCGAGGTAAGCATTTCCCAGATTATTCTGCGAGGCAGCGTAGGCCTGCGGCTGCTTCTGCGCTGTTCTGTAGAGCAGCGCCTCCCTGCAAGCGGCAAGAGCCATCCGGCAGTTTCCTGCTCTGTCCTCTGCCTCGGAAAGGGAGAGGTAGGCTATGGCCAGATTGTTTTTCATAGCCGCGTACTGCTGGGGAAAGCGGTCTGGAGAATAAACCTGGATTGCTTCCTCGTAAGCAAGAATGGCATTTTTGCAGCTCTTCGCCTGATCGGCAGCATTTGCCGCCTGGGCGAGCGTCAGATAGGCGCTGCCCAGGTTGGCCATCGCTGCGGCAAATTGCAGGGGACTGTCTTTGAGATTGTGGGCGCGAAGAGCAGTTTTGCAGGCCTCTACTGCCTTTTTGCCATTTTCCCGCCGGCTCTCCAGCTCCGCCAGTTTGCGGTAGGCACAGCCCAGTTCATTTTGAATGCAGGCATGCTCTTCGGAAGCGGCGGCTAAAGAAAAGAAGCCCAGGGACTCTTCCCAGCAAGCGATAGCCTGCTTGAGGCTTTTTGCTCGATTTATATGGTCTGCCAAAGCAGCATAGGCGAAGCCCAGGCCCTTCATGACCTTAGCGCGAGGAATTGGATAGCGTTCCTGAGTATAAACGCTTAGAGCTTTTTCATAGGCAGCAATGGCGCACTCGCAGCTCTTCAGATCATTTTTTAGCAATATTATTTCCAGGCAATTGTCACCTATCTTTCTAAGTATGTTGCTGCGCTGCACATGATCCATCTCGAAGGTCAGCATCTTCTCATATACTATCAGGGCCTTTTCATATTCGGCGATGTCACCATCTAGCATTTCCGCTCCCGCCTAATATTCTGCCTTGGTCGAATTGAGATGAATTTTTTATGCTCTGCAATTGGCTGCTTCGCCACATTCCCTTTTCCAGCCGGATACATCCAGATGGATTATTCTAATCGCCGCTACATCTAATCTTCGCCCATCCCATCTTATCCCACCTCTTTCTCAAATACTAAAAATTTCGATCGTTAAGTCATCAACTTCTTAAATATACCAAAAGTGTTAAATGGGATGAGGGCGTATAATGCAATTGAGAGAATAAATTGATGAGCTAAAACCAGGTTTGTGTTGTCATATCATAGATCAAGTTGATAGAAATCACGCCAAGAGATGGAGAGTTCAGGTCCTAAACCTCCTTCCTGAACCTCTCCCACCTCTTAGTACCTATTAATTTCTCTTCATTTTCATTCATCTTCTTAATTGATTCAAATATATTCCTAATATCATCTTACTACCAAGATGTCCAGGAGGAGCAGGATAGCTCCCAAAAAACCTGCGATGGTGATTATCGTCTCAGTATTTATCTCTGGATTATGCACGGGCCATCTCCTAAGCAGATCTTGAATATATAGTTTTCCGGAGATGAGTGAGTTCGTTGAGTCCTGAAACAGCCTCGAGGACTATTGTACCGCATCTCGGAGGCGGAGGGCCTCTCTAGCATGTTTCAGGTTTTCTGACCATGCGGCTGTCCGGCACCTCGGCCAGGGCCAGGCAAAGGCAATCGCAGATGTTGCGTTTGGTCTCTGATAGCCAAATGAAATGCTTCCTCTCGCAAATTCTGAGATTTGTATGACCGGATAGGAAAAAGTGAGTATTCTATTCTCGATGGTGAAAGTGAAGGCGCGGAGAGATTTGGGCCTGATGTTGATAAGCCGCGCTTAAACGATCGGGATCTATTAGCTAATTGAGTCAAAAAAGAAATATAAGGGCGCTGGGGCTGGATGCCCTAGACCCCGCCTAACCATTGCCCGCCATCTTTCTTGAATGTGCTGGAGTTCGTCACTGAGGCCGGCAGCAGATTCATATCATTCGTCGTATAGCTCGCTCCCGGTGCCGTGCTTCCGTCAATAGCATGCACGATGCCGCCCTGGGTGGTGTTGTTGGCAATCAGGACCGGTTTGGTCAGGTCAAGTGGAGCATCCAGCTTTTTCATAAGCAGGTTGAGATCTTCTCCGAAGTGCTCTCTAACCCAGGCGTTGTAGATGTCAACCTGCGCATTAAAGCCGGTGACATTGATTCCGCTCTGGGCCTCCTGGTATGCCTGGCCCATCCTAAAGCCGTACTTGAGGCCCTCTGCTGCACCTTGCTGCCAGTCGGTATAGCCCTGGGCCACAACCAGGCCCACTAAACATAAAAATATCGCAATATATTTCATCCGTCCATCACTCCTTTATCCTGTCACAATCCATTAATGGCAGCAGCCGCTGCCAATAACACTAAATTTTATAATGGGATCCATAGATTGGACTGCTCGTAGCCCGGGGGACTCTAGCTGAATATCGGCGGCAGAGCATAGCTTTCACTCTTGACACCATTTGCAGCAGCGATAGCATTGCTTCTCTCCACATAGATCGGATCCCCTGTGTAAGGGTCTATGTAGAAATACTTGGTCTCCCCAGTGCTCGGTATTTTGTACGCATAAATCGGATATCCTTTGTATGGATCTACCTCAACCTGGCCTATCCAGCCATCGGTATAGTTGAGAGACTTCCAGGTATTAAATGGATCAGCCACAAGTTTTCCATTCTGGATCAGACTTCCCTTGGGAGCGTTTCCCCAGTTCCAAAGATTGCTCTGATTGTCGCTTGATTCGGCCGGCTGTGTATCATTGGCCTCTAAGGTGCCAATCACATTCCTGCCGAAATCTCCGCCTAAGCTCTGGAAGCGGCTCGTGTTTTGAGCATAGCAATCCACTGCCAAGAGACAAGCTATTACTATTGCCATTACTGCCAATGCAGTCTTCATACTGAACCCCACCATTCTGACATTAATGCGCAGCGATAAAAGGCTTTCGCGTGTCTGAGTCATTATCGCTTTGCCGGTTAATTCCTATCTGCAAAATTTTCTTTCCATCTAACTGAAGATCGGTGGCAGAGAAAATTTCTCTTGTTCTACGTACTGGCCGGAGACTGGCGTAAAGCTAGCATAGGTTGGCACCCCTGTTTCAGGATTAAAGTAGACGTAAATCAGCCTTCCCGTCTTATAATCGGTATATGTATAGTAAGATTGGCCTGTGATCGGGTCCACATAAGTCTCAACCGGCTCACCAGTTTGGGCATCCGTATATGAATAAGCAGGAGCTGTAGTACCGTAAGGGTCCACAAAAGAATCTCCCAGCCAATTGTGGACAACGTTCAGCTTTTTCATTGTGTATGCAGGATCGCCGATGAGGTTACCATCAACCACTAAGGTTCCCTTGGGCGAACTCCCCCAGCTCCAAAGGCTGCTATTGCTATTATCATTGCTTGTGGCAGCTGGCTGTGTATTATTTGCTTTTATGGTGCTGATCACGCTCTTGCCATAATCTCCGCCCACGCTCTGGAAACGGCTCGAACTCTGGGCATAGCAGGCGGCTGCTAAAAGACATGCTACCAGCACTACTACAACTGCCAACGCGCTCTTCATCCTGACCCCACGCGCAAAGAATAGCCGCAGAGAAATAAAAGCCTTTCGCGTGTTATGATCTATTTTCTTTTTCGAGTTTTATTTTTA
>CAYXSJ010000044.1:0-15781 GCA_964467095.1 uncultured Methanotrichaceae archaeon | reverse complement strand
ACAGTGGGCTTGCCGGTAGTGCCGGAAGAGGCATGCACCCGCACTACCTCCTCTCGCGGAACGGCAAAGAGGCCGAAGGGATAGTTATCCCGCAGGTCCTGCTTTCTCGTAGTGGGCAGCTTTGCCAGGTCCTTGAGGCTTTTGATATCCTCTGGGGTGATGCCCGCCTGCTTGAATTTGTTCTGATAAAATGCAACGTTTCTGTAAACCTTTTCTACAACGCTCTTCAGACGCTGCAGTTGCAGCTCTTCCAGCTCCTTTCTCTCCATGAGCTCCATTTTCGGTTGCCAGTAATTCATTTTCATACCCTGGTGATTTTTAATTGCTCAGCTATGCTATGCAGTACCATGAGAGAAAACGTCAGGGTATATCAATAATTCCCATGCTGCCAAAAAAATGAGCAAGGATGCTTGTGAGGAATTGCCTCAATGCAAAAAAGGAATGCAAGGGGCGACTTTTGCTTTATCGCCCCTGCATCATCTTCTTGACCTGCTGTTGCAGATTGTCCAGCTCTCCTTTTGTGTAGAGATAGTATCCTGCCCCAATGGCTATGAGCAGCACAAAGATCAGGGCAATGAGCCAGTTGCTGCTCTTTGCCTTCTCCACATTTACCGTCTTGCTCTGCTCGTCCAGATCAAACCTGGTCAATCCCGGTTCCTTAGGCTTGTAAGTGAAGCCTAAAGTTGAGTTTTCGCCAGCTTTAACGGTGGCATTCTTGGAGTCCACAACAGTGTCGTTGGCCTTCAGCTCCAGCAGGCGGGTGTCTTCATTGCCGCCGACGTTCTCTATAACTGCTGAGATCTTCATCTCGCTGCCTGCGTAGGCTTTTTCCGGCACATTCAGTTCCACGACCCTCAAAGATGAGACTATCGTAATCTTCTGGCTGGCGGAATCGAAGCCCTCCTTTTCTGCCTTCAGTGTATGCTCGCCGGTTACATTGGCGGAATAGGTGAGCGAGCCCTGGGCGCCGGTGCTGCCGATGCTCTCATCGTCCAGGAATACGGTTGCCGCATCCACGGGCGTCCGGTTGATCCCTTCTACAACGGTTATGAGGAAGTTTTCCCCCTTAACGACCTCTGCCGGTGCATTGATGGTGAGCCGATTGGTCAATGTGGCATTGGCCTGCTCGTATGCAGATACTTTAGATGCCTCTTCCGCAGTCCTTACCACCAAACTGGCCTGGCCGTTATTGTATCCGGTCTTCTTGGCAACAATTGGGAAAGTTCCGATTGAGTCAGGTGTGTAGGTGAATGAACCCGTCGCATCCGTAGTTCCTTCGCTTCTGCCATTCAGCAATATCTGAACCCCGGAGAGGGCTGAGGTGCCGGATTTAACGCTGATGGTTACCGGCGTGTCCACGATCGCCGCGGGAACGCTCAGTGTCATATCGCTCCCTTCTCCCGGCTTGATGGCAATGGGCGCCATCAGCCTGTCATCGCTGTCGGCAATCCTGAACTTCAGGTTTTCCATGATCTCAATGACCTTGTCCCTTCCCAGGCTGACGGAGCCGTCATTTTCCATGGTGATGCCGTCATCGCCCAGTGTCTCAACCTTCATCCTGCCGTGTATCTCGCCCTCTTCCACAGACTCCGGGCTGTCGGATACCTGGAAGATGCCGTCCACCGTGGCCAGATCTGATTCAGTGCTCCTGAAGACGCTCTCTACGTGGGCGGTGATAATGGGCACATCCTTCTCAGAGCCTATGTCCACCTTGTACATGTAGTTGGAGGCCTTGTCACCCGGATCGGATGAGGGCGTCACCACCTTGCTGTCCACCTCTTCGCCGTCTCTGGCCAGTGAGAGGTAGACCTTGTTTCCATTGAGGTCCACCTGCTTGATGCGCAGTTCATATCCCTCTTCCAGAGATAGAACCGATCCGCTGGCGATGGTCTTGCTGTCGTCGTTATCGATCAGGATCTTTCGGAGCTGCCCTTCATTGATAGCGCTGACCTCGTCTGTGAATTCAGTTTTGTTATTGAATCCTGCGAAGTACTTGTCAGCCATAAAGCCGATGACATCGTACTCGCCCCAGGACTCAAATTCAAAGTCGACCGATGACGGGCTTGAGGAATAGAGCAGATCGCCCTCCTCGATCTTGTTGCCGCCGGTTATCTTGGCAGTGAGTACCTCAGTTCCCACATCATCATCTATATCGTAGTAGAAGCCCTCGAAGTTGTAAACCGTCCAGGTAAACTCATCTTCTTCGGATGGATTTATCACTGTGCCCCTTACTTCCTGAGGTCCTGACCTCTCGACTATTGGGGCGAAGCGCAGCTCATCAGAATCTGCAACTATAAATCCAACATCACCGAAGATCTCAGCGGTATCTCCCTTTCTTAGAGAGATGGTATTGTCGTTTTCCATCTCAAAGCCTATATCCGAGACACCTGTCACTTGCATCTTGTCATACTCATCGCCGCTCTCAACAGAATCGTATGTATCGGATATCTGGAAGAGGCCGTCTACGGTTACAAGGTCAGATTCGGTGCTGGCAAAGACATTGGAGATATGGACCATGATGATCGGACGGTCCTCTCCGGAGATGTCCACTTTATACTGATAGGTGGCGCTCTTAAGGCTGCTTTCCGGAGAGACGACCTTGCTGTCGATCTCTTCTCCATCCTTGGCCAAGCCTAAAAAGACCTTATTTCCGTCAATATCTATCTGCTTGATGCGCAGCTCATATCCTTCTTCCAGATTGAGGACCGATCCGGTGGTAATGGTGCTCTCATCATCGCTATCTACGAGCACGCGTCTCAACTGGCCGTCATTGATCAGGCTGACATCCTGGTCGAAGAGCTCGCCATCTCCCTCCAGGTATCCGGCAAAGTACTTCTCAGCCATGAAGCCGATGACCTGATATTCTCCCCATTCGCCAAACTCGAAATCCATTGTCTTGGCACTTGTGCTGTATATCAGATTGCCGGAATCAATGGACCGGTCGCCGTCTTGCAGATTTACGGTCAGCGTCTCTGTGCCGACATTATTCTTCATGTCGTAGAAGAAACCGGAGAAGCTTCTGTAGTCCCAGGTGTACTCATCGGAACTGATTCCCTCTCGCCAGATGCGATCAACCGGCTCATTTTTTTCTTCAGTTTCATTCGCGGGCTGTGCATCTTCCTCTTCGGTGGCATTTTCCGATTCATTCTCAGAAACGATATTTGATACGGCTTGCGTTTCGCTCAAAGATGCATTTTGTGAGCCGGTAATGCTGGTCGCGGTCGCGTCGGCTGAAACTGCAGTCCCTAAAGCCACATCTTCAGGAGGTGTAACAGTCGTTTCTGTAGCAGCGTCTGTAGCAGCTTCCGCAGTTTGATCCGATCCCAGAAGCTTTAGTCCAGTGTTTCGCCTGGCCAGGTTTTCTGCCGATATCGTCTCTTCCTGTGTGCTAGCTACGACCTCAGCAGGAGTAACAGTCGTTTCTGCAGCTGATTCGGTGGTCTGATCCGATCCGGCCTCTTCATTTGATATCGCGGATGCTTCTGTCTGGATCATATCCGGCGTTGTTGTTTCATCTTGAGCCGGCTCCTGGCTGGCGGCGGCTTGTTCCGCATTGCTTTCCGGGGCAGAGGCAGCGGTGCTTGCAGCCGCTTCCGAGACCGCAGATTCTTCGGATTTTGCGGCCTGTTTGGCAGATGCCAGCGGCTTGAGTCCGGTGTTTCGCTTGGCCATACTTTCTGCCGATATCGTCTCTTCCTGTGTGCTCTTAGAAAGCAAGCTCTGGCTTATGATTGGGGCCGCCCCGTTTGCTGCACTGTCAGTCTCAGCAACTGAGCTGGTTGCAGTCTGAGGGGTTTGCGCCAATACATTAATTGGCAGAGCCGCAGCTATTATTATGAGAAGCAGACAGACTCCACCGACCCTGACACGATCCATAGATCTCCTCCAATACATGACTGGTTTAAGTTATCTAATCATATTCTCTTTATTTATATTTTTCTATAATGTTGAACACTTTTCTGCCTATTCTTATATTTCTCTTCTTATTTTTATTCTCATTTCTCGTTTTTTATATTTGCTCAGGTCAGGTCAATGTGCAATTCTTGCGCCACCATATCCTGCGCTGCCCTAACTTGCATGGATGTACTTTTCATTTATAAATGTGATTGCACTATCTCGATAGAACGACGAAAATGCATGACATTTAAGTGCCAAGCGGCTCACGGAATTATGGGGATTTTTAGGACGGAATCAGGGCTAATCCCTGCCTTTTCAAAGGCAAAAACTGGTATGACAGCTTAACGTATCCTCAAAGCGGTTTTACATTTTCAGTAGGTCCGTCCGTCTCACAGGGCATGGGCGGCTCAAAAGCCTACGATCAGAGCGGTACTGACTGGATGGGAACGCCCGTATCAAGTGGCAATCAGGTCAGCACTGTGGTGCCTGTGGTACCTGACTACCTCAGCACTTATAGTACAGGAAGTGCGGACCCTGATCCCTTCGGGACAGGCCTGAGCGCTTTCAGCTTGCAGCTTGTGCCTGCCGACCCGGCAAGTGAGGGGCTGGTTGTAGGAGGCGGCGAGAAGCTGGCCAATCAGCTTTACCTGCAAAGCGGCAAAAACCTCATAACAGAGGGCGCAGTATATCTGGACGAGCAGTATGTGCTCTGCCAGCAATAATCTATCTATCGTAGTGGGCTCAGGAAGCTATCCCACTTCCTTTAGCCTGACTGGAAAAGTGCTGGATCAAAACGGTCAGAGCATTTCCGGCGTTAAGGTAATATTGTCCAATAACGAAGGCAGAAAATTCTCCACAACGACGGACTCTGCCGGGTATTATGCCCTGGATGTGGCTGCGGGAGTCTTCTCGTCAATGCCGAATTTCCTGGATATGTATTCACTCAGACTTCCGTTCAGGCAACAGCCGGCATAGTATCGGCGGCAAGGCCGGTTGTTGGGACACCGGTCGGCAGCACTCCTTTTTCGATCTGAACGAGTTGCATGGATATTGATACCGAGAAAGTCAAATAATTCGCAAGCTATCGTTAACGAATTAGAAAAGAAGATAACAGATCCTTTTCTTTCCGCAGGATCTATCTGGGAGGAGTTACGTAGTTCCAACGCCAGACCTTGAAGCTCGCCGCCATTATTCCCAGAAAGATTGCCAGTATCAGCAGGGCCTGAAGCCACTCAATGATAGTAATTGCATCCATTTCCTACACCAGCCCAATGCTGTCTCTTTTATCTGATAAAGGTTTTGCATGCAAAAGATGATATGGTAGAACATTATCTCTGCTCCGAGGACTTTAACGAGGCTGAAGATGCTGAATGTGACCTTCCTGGGAACTGCCGGATCGCTCCCCACGCCGGAGAGAAATCCCTCCGCGATCCTGATCAACCGTGAGGGAGAGATGATGCTTTTCGACTGTGGAGAGGGAACGCAAAGGCAGATGATGCGGGCGAGAACAGGCATGATGCGCCTTAACTATATTTTTTTAACTCATCTGCACGCCGACCACATACTGGGCATTCCCGGCCTATTGGAGACTTTAGCCTTCCAGGGTAGAGAAGATCCAATTACCATTGCCGGTCCCATGCATACTGCGCGTCTGGTGGAGAGCTTTAAGTCCGTCTGCTACTTCTCTCGCAACTTCGATGTCAAGGCAATCGAGCTTGAGCCTGGTGACGTGCTGAAAATGAAAGGCTACCAGGTAAGGGCGATCTCAACCAATCACAGCGTTCCAAGCCTCGGCTACTCTTTAGAGGAGGACAACCGGCTGGGTCGATTCAACCGCGATGCAGCTGTCTCCCTGGGCATACCGCCCGGACCGCTCTTTGGAAAGCTGCAGCATGGCCAGGAAGTAGAGGTGGACGGCAAAAAGATAGAGCCCCATCAGGTTATGGGCCCGGAGCGCCCGGGCAGAAAGATCGTCTACACTGGAGACACAAGGCCCTGCAAATCCGTAGAGCTGGCCAGCATAGGAGCAGATCTGCTCATCCACGACTGCGCTTTGGCCAATGATATGGCGCAGTGGGCCATGGAGACGAAGCACAGTACTGCGACAGAGGCCGCAGAAGTAGCCAAAAAAGCCGATGTGGGAAAGCTCGTTTTAACGCATATAAGCTCCCGTTACTCCGAGGATACCTCTCAACTTTTAAAAGAGGCAAAATCCATCTTCGAGAGGACTATTGTGGCAGAGGATCTGATGTCTCTGGAAATCAGGCTCAGAGATAAATAAGAAATGAGCAGTGAATGCTCATGCGCGAATCACTGTCTTGCCATTTTTTCTCGGTCTTCATGCAAGGCCTTCATAACCTGTTGAGATAGATCATCATCCCTGCCGATGAGAGAGAAATCCAGGGATTGCAGGGCGCATTCAATCATATCTCTGCTGTGGGCGAGATCGACACCTCTGCTCTCACTGGCAATGCCCCTTCGATAGAGATCATTTATCTCCTCAGGAGACTGGCCCAGTGCGTGTGCTGCAGAAATGGCTCTTCCGAACATCTCCATATCGATGTAATATTGCAGGCCTTCCCTGTAGAGCTTCTCAGAAAGAGCATCCCGTCCCGCGTTCCTGGCAATCAATGCCGCCCAGAGAAAGTCTCCCGCATCCAGCAAAACGGCGATGGCTCTATCTATCATTCCTTTGTCTCTGGCTAAGACGACTGCGTACTCCGTCTCACCTGCTTTTGCCAGCACCTCTACGCCCTCTTCCGCCAGCTCGTCCGGCAATTCTCTCAGGTTTTCTACAAGATAAGATACCTTTTCATCAAAGGGCAATCTCTCGAATTCTTCCTTCAAACTCAAGTCCCCGAGGGCAACTTAGAAATTCATCTGCAATTAAACCTTTGGGCTGCATCTCATACTAATAATAATCTAAATATTTAATGTCGTTCTCGGAATGATTAAGATATCTTTTAAGAAATATATGCTCGTTATGAGCAAAATTATCCCAATCAGGCAAGATAATTTAATAGACTTGTAGCCCTCTTGAAGCGGGAAAATATCCTATCTACAAAAAGATATATAGTTATAGTTGCTATTCAGATATTGCCGAGCATCCGTCAGGCTTTGCGAGTTCATGCAGGGGTATTATCTTGGATCCATATATAAAATATGTCGAACAAGCAGGCCCCGCAAATCACATTTCATCAACTCCTCCCGGAAAAGAACCATCTTTAGCGCAAAAAAAAGGTTCCATTAGCCTGACCAATTCCCTGATAGCAGCAATTGGAATTTACGCGATTTACCTGATCTTAGCTTTTATCTTGAGGGACAATCCCAAATCGCTCATCCTTTTTACCGATTGGGCAGCGGCAGCCGTTGATGCAATTGCAGCTCTCTGCCTGCTTTATGCTGCTCGCGTCTCTTTAGGTGCAGGAAAAAGGATCTTTTTCGCCTGGATGATGATGTCCCTCGGCCAGCTTTGCTTTGTAATGGGCGACGCCATTTGGGCTTATATTGAGACCGTTCAGATGAAAAGCCCCTTTCCATCCCTGGCTGATATACCCAATCTCATAACTTATCCTCTGTTCATGATAGGTATTCTAATTCTTCCGCTGGCTTCCATCTCCTTACGCGAGAGAATTACGGCAGCGCTTGATACCTGCATTGTGATTATCGCATCCATTCTTGTCTTCTGGTCTTTGATCATTGAGCCTACTATCGATCAGAATCAACAGGCAGATCCACTTACGATTGCTCTATCTGTAGGCTATCCTGTTTTGGATTTGATATTGCTTTTCTTTGTAGTCGAGCTGCTCTTCCGGAATTTGAATTTTCCCGGCAACAGGCCTCTCGTGCTCTTGATCCTGGGATCCGGGACCTGGATTGCCACAGATGCCATTTTTATGCGCCAATCTCTAGAAGGAATTTATCTTGCGGGCGGCATCGTAGACAGCGGCTGGATTGCAGGCTATCTTCTCATGGGTCTGGCAGGGATAGCTCAGGTCGAGGCTGTAAAAAGCGGAATTTTTTCATCAGGCTCTGTCTTTCAAGTGCGAAATGTCAAGAATGCATGGCCTCTCTATCTGCCCTATCTTTGTGCAGTAGGAGCTTTCATCATGCTTGCCTGGAGCCACGAGCATAATATGGCCCTGTCGTTTACCACGCTCTCCATCAGCGTGGGTGCCATTATCTGTCTGGTCATAATCCGGCAAGTTCTGGCAATAAATGAGAATATCAGGCTTTTTGGGGAGGCACAGCAAGAGATAATTGAGCGAAAGAGGGCTGAGCAGGAGATCATCTGTCTCAATGAGGGGCTGGAAGAGAGAGTAAGGGTTAGAACCTCCCAGCTTGAAGTAGCCAATGCCGATCTTCAAGTAGCCAAAGAGAAGGCAGAGTCCGCGACAAGGGCCAAATCGAAATTTTTAGCCAATATGAGCCATGAGATTCGCACTCCCATGAATGCCGTCATCGGCATGACCGGCTTGCTCTTGGAAACGGATCTAAAACCGGATCAGCGTGACTGCCTGGAAACCATTCGAAGCAGCGGCAATTCACTGCTCGCCATCATCAACGACATTCTGGACTACTCCAAGATCGACGGAGATAAATTGGAGCTGGAGCACTCCTTCTTCGATCTTGGCCAGTGCATTGAAGACTCAATAGATCAGGTTTCTGCCAGGGCCTCTGAGAAGGGCCTGGATTTGGCTTATTTGCTGGAAGACGATTTCCCGCAGGGGGTGGTCGGAGATATTACAAGGCTTCGTCAGGTCCTGGTTAATCTCCTGGGAAATGCAGTCAAGTTCACGGAGAATGGCAAAGTGACTTTAACCGCCAGCTCAAAGCCGACTGCTGACGGAAGAATAGAGCTGCATTTTGCCGTTGCAGATACGGGCATCGGCATATCACAGGAGAATCTGAGCAAGCTCTTCCAGTACTTCACTCAGGTCGACTCCTCCACCACAAGGAATTACGGCGGTACGGGCCTTGGATTGGCCATAAGTCGCAGGCTGGTGGAGCTGATGGGTGGCACGATCTGGGCAGAGAGTCAGCCTGGAAAAGGCAGCACCTTCCGCTTCACCATAATGGCAGAATCGCCCTGCTTCAAGAAGGCCGCATCCTTACCAGCAGAGCTGTCGGCCAAAAGGGCACTTGTAGTTGATGCAAGCGATGTCGTTTCTAGAATGCTTATGCAATTTTTACGCTCCCTGGGGCTGGTCCCGAGCGTGGCCTCAAGCATAGAGGAGGCACGAATAGCATTACAGCGAGATGCCTATGATTTTGTGATTTTGGATGCAATTTTGGATGCAAATAATGGTGTCATGGATGGCCAGAGTCTCTGCCGGCAAATCAAGCAAGGCAAATATGGAGGTCCTCGCTTGGTGCTCATGGTGCCCGTAGGCAAGAGTCTCATGCCAAAGATGCCCGCAGACGGCCTTCTGACCAAGCCGGTCCGGGCTCTTCAGCTTCGCAATCTTCTCATCGATCTTCTCTCACCTGAGACGGAAAAGAAGAAAACGGAAGGTGCATTTCCGGACAAAAAGAAGATAAAACCGAATCCCCTTCGCATTCTCATGGCGGAAGATAATCCCATAAACCAGAAGGTAGCACTTTCCATGCTCAAGCGACTGGGATACCGAGCGGATGTTGCAGTCAATGGGCTGGAGGTCTTGCAGGCCTTGCAGAGGAAGTCTTATGATGTGGTCCTCATGGATGTGCAGATGCCGGAGATGGACGGACTTGAGGCAACACGCTGCATTCGCGCCTCCGGATTGAATACCCAAATTATAGCCATGACAGCTCATGCTCTGGAGGGGGATAGAGAAGAGTGCCTTCAAGCTGGCATGAATGAGTATATCAGCAAGCCGATCCGAATGGAAGAGCTGCAAAAGGCCCTGGAGATCGAGGGAAAAATTGGCAGCAATAATATCTTAAAAATATGATTTTCGCATCACTCAAGATATCAAAGAGAACTTGATATAAGGAAATATCTTTGGACAGGATCGTGATCTTATCGCAAACGTCAACGCTCTCGCAGCCTCATCTTCTCGGGAGAATAGGGCCTGCCTTACCAGGAGGATTCGTTCTGCTGCCTCGGATATTCTTGAATGCCATAGCTCCTGCGTTTGGGAATCGATTGCAATACCCGATCCGACAATTCCACGGCAATTGCATGAATTGCATCTGCATGTCATCTTCCATGGAAATGAACTGTAGAACAGGCCGTAATCAATGGTGATTTCTTCTCCGATCTGGATGTCTTTAACTGCGATGTCGCAGTAGAGACCGTCAACGAACATGGAAAGAATATTGGCATCACAACTATGGTTAGCATCCCCATCGGTGACAATCCATCTTCCGTATTCATCTTCCACACCAAATTTGTATATTTGTTGCTTTTTAGAATTAGATAAGCACTGAAATTCCTTTTTGGACACGTAAACATCATTGCTGCTGTAATAAAATACTAAAGTTCCTTTCGGTATTAGTTCTCCAGCAAATATGCCCTCTCCATCTATATAGCTATTATTTTTATAAATTTTAGGCAGGTACACAGCTAATCCTTATCCTGGGCAGAATTTATTTAGCAGAAAAATGAAACAAAACTATATAGGTATTTGCTTTTAGCTAAGTGCTAATTTGAAAATTTTTAATCATGATCGGGCACGAGATGGATATATTGTTATACAAGAAGTCAGAACATATATTGGTCAAGAGCCGAAAGCCAACAATGAAAGGCCTTTGCCAAATAAATTCGGGCTTTCATTGGGCAAAGTGCTTGGTGCCAGGCGACGGCTCAGAGGCGCAGACAAAATCTCTCTGGGGAGTCGCGGGTCCAATTTGATTGCTGGAATGTATAATAGCTGTATGGATGATGAATAATGCAATCGTCTGGTGAAGCAAGAGATATGGCCGACGATCCGCTCTCCTCCAGCACCTTCATGGTAGCTGCAAAAGCCGGATCTGCTATAAGGGGGTGGTTCCTGCCGTTTCGTTATGCTCTGGCTGCTGGAATCGTGATTATTATCTCTTTTGCTCTGACGATGGTGGCATTAAGAAATAATCAAGAGGCAAATATATTTTTTACCGATATCGGCTCATTTTTCATTGACGGGCTCGTTACTTTAGCTCTGTTTTATGGTTCCATGTACTCCTATTTCCATGGAAAGAGGGTCTATTTAGCCTGGCTGATTTTGGCAATAGCCAGGCTCGACTTCACCATTGGGGATGCAATTTGGGCTTATACGGAAATCGTCCTCAAAGAAAGTCCGTTTCCCTCCCCGGCGGATTATTTCTATATAGCATACTATCCGCTATTTCTTCTCGGCATCTTCTTCCTGCCCAGCATAAAACTCACTTCTAACGAGCGGTTCAAGATGATGCTGGATACTGGAATCGTAATGATTTCAGCGATTCTTTTTTTCTGGAGTCTGATCATCGGCCCCACCATTCAGGAGTCCAAAGACATCGATGCACTCTCACTCACCCTTTCTATTGCGTATCCTGTAGCGGACTTGGTTTTGCTCTTTGCGGTCCTGGAGTTGCTTTTCAAAAGAATTTACCAGAAGGAACAGACTCCATTATTATTTCTTGCCGGCGGAATAATCTCTCTGATAGTGACTGATGCCATCTTCTTTCGCCAAACTTTAGAGGGGACGTATGTTGGCGGAGGGCTATTGGATATAGGCTGGCCTCTCGCGTATGTCCTGATCGGTCTTGCAGGCTTATCTCAGGCCGATGCTATTCACAGGGGCGCATTTAGTGCAGTCGAAAATGACAATCCTCGCTATGGGCAGTTCACCTGGCCGCTTTATCTACCATATTTCTGTGCTGCTGGTGCATTTGCGTTGCTTATCTGGAGCCATGATCATTCTATTGGTTTATCCTTTTATTCGTTGTCTTGGGCTGTAGCTTTGATAATTGGATTGACCATAGTGCGTCAGGTTCTAGCCCTGAATGAAAACGCTCGGCTCTATCGTGAGGCACAGCAAGATATCATGGAGCGCAAGCTCGCGCAGCAGGAAGTCATACGCCTCAATGAAGAACTGGAGGTAAGAGTTGCAGATAGAACTTCCCAGCTCGAGGCGGCCAACAAGGATCTGCAGAGACAGATCCTGGTGCGCCAGATGGCAGAGGATGCACTCAAGGACTCCGAGCGCAGATTGGGGGATATCATCAACTTCTTGCCTGATGCCACCTTCGTCATAAATAGAGATGGCGTGGTAATTGCCTGGAACCGGGCGATTGAGAAGATGACGGGAATTAATGCGGCCAATATTCTAGGAAAGGGCAACTTTGAGTATGCTCTGCCCTTCTATGGAAAGAGAAGGCCGGTGCTGATTGATCTTGTCTTGAAATCCGATATTAATTTGGAAAAAAGTTATGAGAGTATCAAGTGGCAAGAGGGCGGCACTTTGGTTGGGGACTCTTTCATCCCTGAAATGTTGGGGGGGCCGACATATTTGCTGGGAAGCGCTGCTGTTCTCTATGACTCGGAGGGAACGATCTATGGCGCCATCGAGTCCATAAGGGATATTACCGATCGAAAAATGGCCGAAGAAGATCTGAAGAGCGCCAGAGACCGGGCGGAGTCGGCTACAGAGGCCAAGTCGAAATTCCTGGCCAATATGAGCCATGAGATCCGCACCCCCATGAATGCCGTCATCGGTATGAGCGACCTTCTTTTGCAGATGGATCTAAAACTCGAGCAGCGCGATTACCTGGAGACCATTCGCAGCAGCGGCAATGCCCTGCTCGCCATCATCAACGACATTTTGGATTATTCCAAGATAGACGGAGATAAACTCGAGCTTGAGATCCTGCCCTTTGATCTGGCCGGCTGCATTGAGGTCTCTATGGATCTGGTAGCAGCCAAAGCGGCAGAAAAGGGCCTGGAACTGACTTATTTCTATGAGGATGATGTGCCTGCTAAGCTTATCGGCGATGAGAGCAGGCTGCGTCAGATACTGATCAATCTCCTGGGAAATGCAGTGAAGTTTACGGAAAAGGGTGAGGTTGTGCTCTTTGTAGGCTCTTCTCCTGGGAGGGATGGCAAAGTCAGGCTTCATTTTTCAGTTAAAGATACGGGTATCGGCATATCTCAGGAAAACTTGGGAAAGCTATTTCAGTCCTTTACTCAGGTTTGTTCATCTACCACCAGATATTACGGAGGAACCGGCCTAGGATTAGCTATAAGCCGCAGGCTGGTGGAGCTGATGGGCGGAGAGATCTCCGTGGAAAGTACACCTGGAAAAGGCAGCACTTTTTGCTTTACTATTCTCTGCAATGTTTCAGAGCAAAGTGCGATCCCCTCTCCCGAGGATTTTGTCCTGGCGGAAAAGAGCGTGCTGATAGTGGAAGGCAGCGAATCTGTGCGAAAGATGCTCTCGAAGGCTGCAATATCCTGGAAAATGAATGTGGCAGAGACAGCCAGTGGAAAGGAAGCTGCAGATATTCTAACGAGGGATAAATATGACTATGTGATTGTAGATGCCTTCTTGCCCGATATGGACGGCCCGGCTTTATCCAGACAGATCAAGGCCATGGAAAACAGTCTGTTTATTGTAATGATAAGCCAGATTGGAAACAAAGTAGAGCGAGATCCTTCCGTCAGCGGTTGGCTTAGCAAGCCCATCAAGCCTCGCCAGCTCAAGCGTTTGCTGATCAACTTGCTCTCGCCGCAGAGCAAAGAGGCAAAAGCTACTGAAGGCGAGCTTCCTGCCAGCCAGCCGCAAAAGGGGAGCGATCTTGTCATTCTCCTGGCGGAGGATAATCCGGTAAACCAGAAAGTGGCTCTTAGCATGCTAAAGCGCCTCGATTACAGGGCCGACGTTACCAATAATGGTGTCGGTGTTTTGTCCTCCCTGAAAAGAAGGTCCTATGATGTCATCCTCATGGACATACAAATGCCGGATATGGACGGACTGGATGCCACGCGCCGTATCCGTGAGCTAAAGAAGGCCGAAAAGCAGCCTTACATAATAGCCATGACTGCTTATGCTCTGGATGGGGATAGAGAGGTGTTTCTTAAGGCAGGCATGGACGACTATCTCAGCAAGCCGATAAGGATAGACGAACTAAAGAATGCATTGGAAAGAAGCGAAAAGCTCCTCAAGGCAGGTGGCTAATAAATTCAGATCATTCTGTCCTCTTCTTTTTCTTCAATATACAGTTCCGGCAATGCGTTCATGTATTCCTTAATCATGATAGGAAATGATCTGGATTCCATGAAGCGAAGGCCGAGCTGCTCTGCCCAGCGCTGTATGCCCAGGTCTTGAGAGACAACTGCGGCATCCAGCTCTTTTGCCAGCAGCAGGACGTCGATATCCGGGGCGCTGTCCAGGATGCCGTAGCGCAGTGCCGCTCTGTACTTCTCTCGAAATTTGCGTATTATGCTGCCCACAATCTCCCGCTCGATCTCATCTTTCATGTCCGCAAGACCGGTGCCGCTCCCCCCGGAGAGGGAGATGCATCTGGAAACGGATTCCCATATGGCCTCTTCGGAGATGTTCATGCCTTTGTTTATGCGGCTTCTCATGTAGTCTACATATTCATAAAAGATCTTGGAAGGCACCTTGACTTTGTATCTGTCCGGTGACTTTTTGACGAGCCAGGTATCGACCTTACCCAAGACCCGAGCATCGCAATTATTATGCCTGGCGAAATCCTTTATTTCGTTGTAGACGGAAGGATATGGAATGTAACAGCTAATTCCCAGGTGAAGCCTTCCTTCTGCCACCCGATCCAAGATGGCATTCATTCCCTCGCAAATGCTTGCGGCACCCTCGCTCTCCCAGGCAAAAGAGTCCGTGAGGGCTGTCGTATCCAGCACGAACCTTTGGCGCAACATTAATAATAGTACGGAATAAGTGATATAAGATACCTTCTAGTCAACAGTCAACTACTCTATGAAGATGAAAAGCTAATAAATCCCTTTGTGCATTACTTCTTGTGAAATCCTCCGAGCCTCTGGTCTTCACCTTATCCCGGATTGAGAACCTCATGCATCAGGTGAGCTTTGATCCGGTGAAAATGAAAGGAAAAGTCATTACCAATACTTCTCTGGTGGATAAGGAACGCCTGAATGAGACGCTGGCCGTCTTTTACGATACCATTAAAAGCGGACTTTCGGTCTCGCCCCTGATCCAGCTTTTGGAAGAGAAAAGAATGGTAAAGATTAAGACCGCTTGCAGCCTGACCATCAGTGGCGTTTTGCTCAAGCATGGCATACCAGTGCATCCCAAAGGCGGCGGCCTGATAGAAGTTGTAGAGCGCGAGCCGACCAGGTTCACTGACATGCTCATGTACTGGGCCACAACCATCGATCCCATAGACGTTCTCACGGCTCAGGGGCTGACGGATATCCTGGGAATGATGCGCACCGGAAACGGGCGCATCCTGGGCAACCTCCAGGAGGCTCCCATGCTGGCCCGGGATAGGATCGAGGAGGTGCTGGAGCTTCTGACAGCGGCCGAGTTTACCGGTGTTCTGGAGCTGGGCGAGCCGAATATGGATGTGCTGGGCGTCTCTGTGGAGAGGGATCACGTGGGAATTGCTCTTGTGGGCGGCACAAATCTGGTGGCAGCCGCCCAGGAATGCGGGATCAGGGTGTTGCACGAGTCGATCAGCGACCTGACTGATGTCTCGGAGATGAAGCATATCGATGAGCTGATTTGATGTGCCCGCGGATGCCCGCGCACCCGGGCCTGGGCATCGCGCTGCTGCCTCTTGCATAGCTCGCCCGCCGCAGCCATCGCATCCACGGCTGGGCTCGGTGGCGTTGGTCGTACTCAGTCGGGAGAGGCAGGTGGTGCGCAAAAAGAGCCAGCAATAAAATAATCTCTCAGATCATTCCCTCCTCAAATACAATCTCTGTGTTAGCAGGTATTACTTA
>CAYXSJ010000043.1:0-15786 GCA_964467095.1 uncultured Methanotrichaceae archaeon | reverse complement strand
GCAATTTGATTCTTATGCCATGATAAAGCTCATTTCTTGATGGCTTTGACCCTCTCAAATATCTGCTTCATCGTATCCGCATTGCTTTCTGTGAAGCTGAAGGGCGATTTAGTGAAGGGCTGGAAATAGATGGGAACATCGTCCAGGCGGTAAAAGGTCCCATCGCACTCCATGGCATCGATCACGCCCGGAAGAACCACATCTGAGATCATAGTAGTAGGACAGGGGGCGATATCGATGCAGGCCACCGGGATCTCGGATAAATATTCAGCACAGGCAGCCGGAAAGTGCGATACCAGATCTGCAGAAACGATCAATGCCGCATCTACATCTCTCTCTCTCAGCAGGTCTACCGCCGTATACTCGCCTGGGTTATAGCGTGGATAGCCGCGCGAGAAATCCAGGCCGAAAGGAAATCCGTAGAGATAGGAGGCGATCTGGTTGAAGCCGGCCACATTGCAGTGACCCCGCAAGGCGCCGATCACGAATTTGGTGTGGGCGTTCAGCTCTTTAACCAGGTTGAATGCAGCTTCTGCGTTGCGGTGCTTGCCATAGGAGGAGGCGATCCCCAGGCCTACGTAAATAGACCCAAATTTGCAGCCCTTCATCAGCTCAAGCATCTCTTCCATCTGGGAGAGAGAGACGCCGGTTACTTCTTCAACAGAAGGATGGGGCCTCTTGCCGTGCAGGAGCGTAAGCAGAGCCGACAGAAGCTCGTAATCGGTGTTGGGGCGAAGCTGGATATGCAGATCGGAATTCTCGGCAGTGATGCTCTTTCTCGGATCGACGGCAATTACAGTGCGATCGAACCGACCCCGCCGTGTCCAATGGCCTCGCGGGTAGACGGCATAACGGGACATGTGCCTGGGCATGGACTCCAGGGGATTGGTGCCCCAATAGACGGCCAGGTCGGATCGCGATTTGCTCTGCCCGGCAGTAGCGCCCACGCGCCCCGCTTCCTGGATGCCCATGGCTGTGGGCCCGTGGCAGACGGTTGAGTTGGAATCTGCAACAGCACCTAAAAACTCCGCAAGATGCAGGCCCACCTCCATGGCCTCGCAGGAGGTCTCGCTTCCCATGAAGATCAGAGGGCGCTTGGCAGCTGCCAGAATCTCTGCCGTCTTCTCGATTGCTTCCTCCCATTGGGCAGGCCTGACTGCTACTGCTCCGTTCTCCCGGATGAGTGGCTGGCGAATTCTGTGGCTGCTTACAATCTCCTGGAATTTGGCATTGCCCATCTTGCAGGCATTCTTTACAGCAATGCGGTCGCCAGAAAGCTCCACCTGGATGTCGTCGCAGGATGCCCCGCAAACCGGACAGACGATGTTCTTAGAGGCCATCATCCACCTCATCTGCCCCTTGCATAAAGCTTCATGGTCAGGTCTCCCGCTCCCAATACCTCTTCTTGCGTGGGCTGCACCCGCACGGGAGAGCCTTTGTAGAGGGGCGAGCCGGTGGAGAAGGTCTCCGGGTCCACCACTACATTGGCCCAAATTGCCCTGGGCATGAAGATTTGGCCCGGCGGCACAGATTCCGTCGCATAGGCGTAAACTGCAACAGCATGCCGGCCGTCAATGGCTGATACCATTACCCGTTGCGGCGACCCCATTGCCTGAAAATCCAGGGGATTCATCTCGCAAACGGCGCATTCCTGGGTATAGTCCTCGGTGAGCTTGCCGCCGCCTTTGGCCAGCCTCCCCTCCTCAATGGTGCTTCCGGTATTAAGCAGAAACTCTATCATACTATCTGCCACTCCTGAAAAATCAGCGAAATTGAGCATTGCCTGCATCTTCTAGCCCTCCCTGAAGTAGAGTGAGCCTTTGGGATTCTTGCCAAGGGCATAGTCTCCTGTAAACTTTTTAAAGGAGCCCTCAAGCTGCATATCTCCCAGCTTTGGATTTTTCTCCCGGCCCGTCTCTACAAAACCGGGGGAAAACTGCTTGATCGCTCCGCAGACAGCTATTGTGCCTCCATTCATCTCCGCACCGGTGCCGCGCACGGCAGATCCCCTCACTAAGATGAGCCCACCGCTCTGACGAATGCCGCAGAAGTTCTCTACATTTCCGGCGACCACAATCTGCCCGCCCACCAGCCCTCCTCCCAGCTGGCTTCTCGCGCTGCCGTCCACTATAATCTGTCCGCCTGTCATGCCCCGCCAGCTTCCTCTGTAGGCACAGCCGACGTGATCTCCGCTGCTGCCGGCAATGTGCAGCAGTCCGCCTTTCATCTCTCTGCCAGCCCAGGACCTTGCATCGCCCTGTACGAAGATGCTGCCTCCCGCCATCTCTGCACCAAGGTGCATCCCTGCCGGGCCGCGTATCTCAATGCTCCCCGCCTTCATGCCCTGGCCGATGCGCTTGACCCGGGAGACATCTCCTTCAATCAATATCTTTGTCTCCTCCGGCGATCCTGCTCCGTTCACATCCACATCGAAAAACTCGGCCAGAGGAAGCTCTTCCGGCCCCTGCCAGACTATCAACCCCTCAATCTCTTCTTTCTTCTTTGCCGCAAATACATCGGGGCTGATAACCTCTGCCTCAACCATGATTCCTATGCTGCCCTTGGATCTCAGAAGAATCTCTGCCATATCTTCACCTCCTCATCGGGGCCTGTGCCTCGGTGGCGCGGACCGGGATTGCTACAGGATTTTTCAGATACTTATCCGGCACAGGATAGTTGGCAAAGCCTACTGTGTAGTACTTGAACCAGTCCTTAACATCGGATAGCATCTCCTTTTCCAAGGCATCGTCAACATAAGGCCGGCAGTAATATCTCCTGCCTTCCGGTGCAGCCACAATCTCACCTTGCCGGGCCACGATCCTGCCATCCTTCACGGTGTATTGCGGCCGGGCCAGCTTGGCCTTCAATGCCACAGTGTCATTCAGGTTCAGCTTTCCCGGATCGATGTCATAAACGGTCACATCTCCATCAGCTCCCAGTCCCAGGTGGCCCTTCCGGTAGGCCATGCCAATAGTGCGAGCGGGATTGGCGCGGGTGACAATGGCCATCTCGTAGAGGCTCATCTCCCGATCCACGCCGCCGAGGCTTGATTTGTCGTAAGCCCACTTATGGCATTCCTTTGCTGTGTCATCCCTGGCCTTTTTGGACATGAGCCAGGTGATCAGCTGCGGGTACTGAGTGAAGATTCCGCCATTTGGGTGATCGGTGGTCATAATGGTCTTCCAGGGGTCGTTAATGAGCAGCATTACTTCAAGGCCAATGGCCCACTGCACGCTGTGCACGGGGCTGCTCTTCATGTAAACCAGCGAGAGTACTCCCGAACCGCATTCCAGTTCCACATCGGTATTGGACCATTTCTGGCCGGTGAGCATGTAGAGATCGTGCTGCGCCGGGCCGTCGCCAGTCATAGTTGTGGCCGGGCCGAAGGGAACGGAGCCGCTGTCAATCACCACGTTATCCGTTTGATTCACGTACCTGGCCAGTTCCGGTGCGCCTGAGCAAAAGTCCCTCCAGGATGTGCCGCCGTAGGCGCTGAACTGGGCATGGGCCAGGTAGACGGCCTGCTTTCTTCTGGCACTCTCCCGGGTCTCTGCCCACTGCAGATTCGATTTGTTTCTGGGCACGATTCCTGATGTAATCATGAGCGAGTCCCTGGCAATCTCCCAATTGCCGGGATGGCCCAGGTTATTGGTATGCAGATGCATGGACATGGGCAGGCCCAGCATCTCGTTGACCTCAGCCAGACCCCGGATGAGTTCTCGGGGTGTGACCTCAAAGTGAATGTTAGGCTCGTCCAGACCATGAATATTTTTGGCCCAGCCCCAATTCTCCACGCCGGCCGGATTGACGCATTTTATGCCGTAGGCCTTGTGGGTTCTCATCATCCAGGCCACATAGGCGGCTGCCTTCTCTATATCTCCATCTTTCAGGTAACGCATGACAAACCAGTTGTTCCCGAGGACCATGTAGGCGCCCATATCCAGAATGGGAGTGGATCGCATCTCCTCGTGGGTGTGGCGGGCCTCCAGAGGCGGCATGGCAGCCTCAAAGACGGTGGTGTAGCCCATGGCTGCGTAGTCGTAGCCCTGCTTGTAAACGGAAGGGACGGTGTAGCCGCTGCCGGAATGGGTTAAGGCCGTCTTCGAGCGCACAGATTTATAGTGATCCTCAGGGCGCATGAGCCGGCCGGCATTGACCTTGGCTCCGGCCACATGGGAGTGGGAGTCCACACCTCCTGGCATGACCGTCTTTCCGGCGGCTTCAATGATCGTGGC
Source organism: uncultured Methanotrichaceae archaeon (assembly GCA_964467095.1). Lineage (GTDB taxonomy): Archaea > Halobacteriota > Methanosarcinia > Methanotrichales > Methanotrichaceae > Methanothrix. The sequence goes on along the minus strand of CAYXSJ010000043.1, from coordinate 11,551 downwards.
GTCCCTCTGCTCTGCAGCAGTGAGGCTGGATACCACTTTTCCATCCCTGATAAAAATGTCCTTGATGTCTCCATTTATTCCATTAAGGGGATCGAATACGTAGCCGTTTCTAATAATAGTCGCATTAGCAGCATTAGTAGCAGCGGTCATTCTAGGCCACCTCCCGCCTCTCCAGCCATATTGCTTCTACCGGGCAGATCATGCTGCAGGTGGCGCAGGAGCCGCAAACCTCCTGATTCACAACTCGGACTGTGCCGTTTAGTACTTCCAGCAGCGGTTTTTCATCCAGCTCGTTCAGGTGCCCTGCTGCTAAATAGGGATCGGATAAAGCATTAACCGGACAGGCAATGACGCAGTTTCCGCAGCCAAGACAGGCATCCTCATCGGTCTTGAGAATTGATGTCAATGTGGGCAGGGGAGCGGGAAGTATCAGTTTCTTCTCCAGGGCCTTCTTTCCTTTCATCTCCGGGATTATGGCGGTCTTCTGGACAACGATGGCATGCACCGGACAGGCCTTTTCACATGCACCGCAATAGATGCAGGCATCTTTTCTGTGGGTTACCTTTTCAACGATCTCCCCAGCCTTCCCTTCCTTATTGAAGAGGGCGTTGGCGGGGCAGGTGTGAATGCATGTCCGGCAGGCCTGGCAGACGCTGTCGTCTCGGGAAAACTGGCCGGCAAAGGGCTTTTGGAAGGTTATGGCACCGGCAGGACAGACCTGGGCACACCAGCCGCAGTGCACGCACCGGTTCAAGTCGATGATTGTCTTTCCTTCCACCCTCAGGCTGCCGTCTTCTGCCAGGTGCCTGTCCTTAACCTCAATGCAGGACTGCGGGCAGACATCAACACACAGGCCGCAGTGCACGCATCTATCGTTTACAGTCGTAGATTGAAGAGCAACGCTGAGGTAGGACTCGTCCATCTCCGCCTTGCCTGCCGTCCTGACCTCCAGGGCACCGGTCGGGCAGACGCGGGCGCATAGAGCGCATAAGACGCAGGCTCCGCTTCTTTTCTTCTCGATAAAATCTTTATCAATCAGTCCGCGGGCCACCGCGCCCACGGATCCGATAACAAGCTCCCCCTTGGGGCAGATCTGGACGCACGATCCACAGCCAATGCACTTCTCCGGCAAATAGACATGCTGCCTGTCATCTCGGGATTCCAGCAATACCTCTCTCATCCGACACCCTGCCTGAATGCGAAGCTTTGTAGGGGATGGGATAAAGAGGTTTTGCATGAGCACTTATGGTTAGACCATTGTTAGCATTCACAGCAATTGGGCGATGAACCTCCTTGGATAGCGTAGGCTTTTCATCGATTATCTGAGTTCAGGTTCCTGAAGGGCGTGAGGTACTGGCAGGTCTTAAAGAGCGTCTCAGGAGATGCCTACTGGGACGTGGAAAAGGCATCAGAAGATGCCATCCACCTTCAGGCATCGGCAGACGGATGTTTCTCGTGGCGGGTCGCTTCAACTCCTGAGGGAGATAAGCCTCTCCGGGGGATCTTCAGATTGAGGTACTCTCCAGAGAGGTTCAACGTCCCGGTCCAGCTCCTGATAGGCCGGGGGAAGGATGCCGTGAGGTTCGGCTTTAACAGGTTCTCGCCCATGGGGATTTCGAGCGGCCGCCCTTCGACGACGCGACGAGGAAGATCTTCGGATTCGACGAGAGGGAGGCCACGACCTCCACCGGCACGCCAGAGGTCCACCTGGTGGATGCAGCAACCCTTAAGTCCTAGAAGTCCATGTCGGGAAAGCGAAAGATTACAATAGGATAGCATCGGAGCCGGGAGCTGCCATTGAAAGCCGACATGTCCCTGCCTGGGATGTCCCTGCCTGGCATGGCCGGAATGCCTCATTTGAGGCTTAGAAAAGTGGTACTGGTGTTCTCAATGAGTGAAGGCTCGCAAAATTCTGACCCACTAAAATCTTCGGAAAGGCCGGACCTGCTAAAAACCTATCGGGAGAAGAGGGACTTTTCCATCACTTCCGAGCCCTCCGGTGAGAGAGCGGTCTTCGGCAGCGGTATCTTCGTGGTACAGGAACACAACTCCCGCCGCCTGCACTATGATCTGCGTCTGGAGGTAGATGGCGTCCTCAAGTCCTGGGCCATTCCCAAAGGCCCTTCCCTTGATCCCAGAGACAAGCGACTGGCCATACAGACTGAAGACCATCCTCTAGAATATGCTCTTTTCGAAGGCACCATCCCGGAAGGCCAGTACGGAGCTGGAACTGTCATCGTATGGGATACAGGTCCCTATCGAAATATGACCCAAAAAGATGGGCATGAGATCACTATGGAAGAGGCCTTGCATAGCGGCCACGCAGCCTTTTGGCTGGAGGGCAAAAGGCTCAAGGGCGGCTATGCTCTCACCCGCACCAAGCGAGGATGGATTTTAGTCAAGATGAAGGACGAGATGGCGATAGAGTCAAGCGAAAATTCAAAGGAACATTCTCTGTTCCTGCAAAAAAGGCGCTAACGCCTCTCTTCGCTCAATGCCTTGGCTCTCTTTCCTTCTTCAATCAATTCTTTGACCCTCTGGCCGCCCTTGTGACCAATCTCTTCATAGAAATCTTTCCCGTGTGTCTGGGCGGTCTTCATGCCTCCTTTTCTGCCTGCCTCCTGAACGGTCATCGTGCCCTTTGCCTTTTTTTTGGACCTTTTTTTATCTTCAGCCATTCATATATCTCCCAAACTTATTATTAAAATCATAATACTTTTTGCGGTTTGCCAATAAATTTGCCAATTTTCTTTCTATCATTGCGAAATCAGCGACAAATATGCTATCATGGCCTATTAATCATAACTTCTTGATGCATGTACAAGGGAACATTAAATCATCCATCGCAATTATTTCAATTAATTCGCAATCGATATCTAATAATCTCTTCTTTCAATATTTATGTTTTGCGCCTTATTCGTCTGGAATTAGTGAAGAAATTGTGGTATAAATCTTGAAAATTGAGTATTATTATTGTCCCGGTGATGTCATCCAGAATTAATAACTGTAAATGCTTTAGCGATTAGTAAGAATACCTCTGAATATTCTATGGCCAGGTCACCTCGCGCTAACTGGCCATGCCTGGGCTTTTTTGCGCCGGGAAAAAAAATCTCTATAAATAATCCGTAAGTTAGTTCATTACTTACAGTTCAGATATTATCAATAATGACTATTGGTATTGCTTACGGAATATCCTGGTATCCTATTCTGGTCACCTTCATCTCTTTGACCAGAGCCGTGGCTATTTCCTTCAGCCCCAGTACTTCATCTGCCAGGAGAATCTCGCTTTTCCTGGCCCGGGTCATGGGCTTGCTCGGCACGGCAGTGCAGGATTTTGTCTCTGCGGCAATGCCGTAGGTGCCGATTTTTCTGGCCAGATCCATGATCTCAGTCTTGTCCAGAGAAATGAGCGGATGAAAGACCGGAACTCCCACTGCCGACTGCTCGGCCAGGATGTTGTCTGCTGTCTGCGAGGCCACCTGGCCCATGGAATAGCCGGTGACAATGCCAAGGCACCCTTGCATCTCCATGACCTCTGTCGCTATCCGGTACATCAAGCGCCTGCAGAGAATGCAGGTGGCTCTTGGGTAGTGAGATGCTATCTTCTCAATTCCCCGGCTAATGGGGATGGTGATAAAATCGATCTTTCGGCCTGCCGTCCAGTCTGCCAGAACTTCAGCACATCTCATGGACTGGTCTACGGCATCGGCAAAAGGCCTGGAGTCGAAATGGAGAAGTGTGACCGGACAGCCCCTCTTCATCATCATCCAGGCGGCCACTGGCGAGTCAATGCCACCGGAAATGAGCACTAACATCTTGCCCTGCGAACCCAGGGGCAGGCCACCCACGCCCTTTACCACCTCGGTGAAGATGAAGGCTCTCTCTTTCCTGGCCTCAACAAAGATCTCCAGTTCCGGCTCATCCAGGTCCACAAAGGAGCCCGTTGCAGTTCTAACTGCCTCGCCCACGACCCGTCCAATCTGTTCGCTGGAGAATGAAACCCCCGAGCGCCTGGGACGAATGGCAAAAGTGCTCGGCTTGGCCAGGCAGGCCAGTTCTACCGCCACCCGGCTGATCTCCCCCAGATCGGAAGCGACTGTCCTGGCCGGGCTGGTTGAGACTACTCCAAAAACCTGTGCTGCAATCTGGCTTGCCCTGGAGTCAGAGGTGTGGACGAAGATCCTGCCTTCGCCCCTCTCCATCTTATGCTCCACTCCGGCTCTATGCAAGGAAAAGGCTATATTGCCGGCTAAAATGCGTTCCCAGTTTTGCCTGGTCCAACTGTCTTTTAGTGTGATCTCCCCGTAGCGAACTAAGACTACGTCCTGGAAGATCATGTTCTGATTTGAGTAGCCTTCGCAGATCTCTTTATCTTCTTGACCCTGGAACCTGCCGCGGTATATCTCTGCATCGGACCGGGCTTCTTGTGAGTGGTCTCAGCTTTGGTAACCAGCCGGACCTGACCCTTTCTGCCCTTGATCTTGACCCATTCTATGCTTCCTGTCTTTCCCATGAGATGTTCCTATTAAACCAGGATTTAAAAAGCTTGTGATTAAATCTTAGCAAAAGGCTTTTAAGTTCCATAGACCAGTAGAGCCTACTACCTTTTGGGACAGTGGGGTAGCCTGGTCTATCCTCGAGGGTTTGGGACTCTTGGACCGCGGTTCGAATCCGCGCTGTCCCATCAATCTTTATTTTTCGATCATATGATTACTATCTCTTTACAGCAGCTGCAGGCCCTCTCCAGCTCCGCAGTATTCGCGCCGGGAAAATGATCGATCAGGCAAATGTCGGCGGGCCGCGCTCTGGAAAAGAGCCTGGAAAGATCACCGTGATAGACCTCGATCTCACAGGATCCGTGGGCTCGACCAACGAGCACCGGTTCCTTTCCCACGGCTCTCCCGGACGTCTCCGGATACTCTATCTCATCGATTCCAAGCAAGCTTCTATTGGCCTGCAGATTGAGCAGCACGTTTTGCACGCTGGCAAGCCAAACATCATTGAGCACCACGCGCTCGGCCCCGGCTAAAACGCTCATCAGCCCCAGCGTTCCAGGACCGCAGAGCCCGTCCACCACATCGCGAAGCTTTCCTTGCAAATACAGATGCTCTAAAATTTTCATCTTGGGGGCACTCTGCCTGGAAAATTCAATGTGTATTCGCGACTGACTTTTGTATATTACCGTTTCCCCAAAGAGGCTCTGGGAGATGTCGGCGCGAAGGTCGCAGCCGGCCAACAGCACGTTCTCCTGGGGCTTTTTTCCCGAGCCGACCACGCCAGCAACGCCCCGGTTCAGAATTACTCCCTTGATCTCAGGAATTTGCTCTAGCATTGCCTCTGCTGCCTTTTTGCTGTACCTGTCGCCGGAAAGTATCAGGCTTGCGGGCCCAAGCCGGGGCGAGTAGGCCAGAGGATAGCCGACCTCAATAAGCGGCGAGCCAACGCTTCGCAAAGTGTCATCTTTGCTTCGCAGACCATAGCCCTGCAGCAGACGCAAGGCATCCAGCATTACGCAGTCAAGCGTAGCTCTGCCGCACGATTGACACCGCTCAATCCTTTCCGGCAGAAGATGAGCCTTCGCCGTTTTGTCCAGATTGGGCTCGGGCGCGCAGCAATGGCAGGCCAGGTACTTTTTCTCTATCTCGGCGAGGACCTCTTCAGCAGGCCTTGCGCAATCCTTTTTGCATACAGGACACATCATAATTTGCTCGTCTCCGTCGAGTGTTTAGCCTCTTGGCAAGAACGTTTTGCCCTTTTCCTTTAGAAAGGTTTGTAAATAAGAAACTCATTGAGGCGGCGAAGGTGGTTTTGGACATGGCACAGAGAGGCATTAGGGAGTACGATGCAAAACGTTTGTTGGCCAGATTTCTCCCCGAGTACCTCAATGATTTCTCCTATAAAGGCGATCTCGCCCTTGTGGGACCAGAGACCGATCTGGAAGAGCTGGCATCAACTCATCCCTGGCTGAAGACGGCCAGGCTAGTCGTCAAACCGGATCAGCTCTTTGGAAAGAGGGGCAAGCACGGGCTGGTTCTTCTGGATGCAAATTGGGGCCGGGCGAAGAAGTACCTTCAGGAGAACATGGGTGCAGAGGTAACGGTTGGAGGCATAATCGGAAAGCTATCCCATTTCTTAATTGAGCCCTTCATATCCCACGAAGAGGAGCTTTATGTGGCCATCAGCTCTGACAGTGATGGCGACAACATATTCTTCTCCATACAGGGAGGCGTCTATGTAGAGGAGAATTGGGAAAAAGTAGTTCGTTTTCATGTAGATGTACTGACAGGAATGGATGGCATTGATATAAAATCCAGGTTGCCTGAGAATCTTGGAGAAAAGAGCACCGCCATTGAGAATTTCATCAAGGCCTTGTGGCACTTTTATGCGGAAACGGGCTTTTCCTACCTGGAGATCAATCCCTTCACATTCCATAACGGCTCCATTGTGCCCCTGGATATGGTGGCCAAGCTTGATGATGCTGAGGAGTACTGGCAGAGGAAAAGATGGTCAGGTCTCGCTTTCCCCGAGCCATTCGGCAGGAGCCTGTCCAGGGAGGAGCTCTTCATCAAGGATCTTGATTCCAAGACGGGAGCCTCTTTGAAGCTGACCATTTTGAATCCGGAAGGAAGGATCTGGACCATGGTGGCTGGTGGCGGGGCGAGCGTGATCTATGCCGATACCATCTGCGATCTGGGCTTTGCCAAAGAGATGGCCAATTACGGCGAATATAGCGGAGATCCCAATACCGAGGAGACTTACTACTACACCAGGACCATTTTGGACCTGATGACGCGTCGCATTGACCCTCGGGGAAAGATGCTGCTCATCGGAGGCGCTATTGCCAACTTCACAGACGTGGCCAAGACCTTCAAGGGCCTGGTCATGGCCTTGGAGGAGTACCAGGAAAAGTTGAAGGAAGCAGGCGTCAAGATCTTTGTGAGGCGGGGCGGCCCCAACTATGAACAGGGCCTCAAGCTCATGCGCAGTGTGGGCAAAAGGCTGGGCGTGCCCATTGAAGTATACGGACCTGAGACGCATATGACCCGAATTGTTCCCCTGGCCCTGGAGGGCGCATCTGTATGAGCAATACATCCAGCAAGAATTACGTTCTCTTTGATAAAAACACGAAAGCCTTCGTATACGGCTATCAGACCAATGCCATCCAGCGCATGCTGGATTTCGATTACATCTGCAAGCGCTCTTCTCCCAGCATCTCTGCCATCATCAATCCAAGCCGATCTGGCATTCACAAGGCCTTTTGGGGCAGCAAAGAGATCATCCTGCCCATGTACAAGACCATCCCTCTGGCGGCCAAGGCTTATCCGCAGGCCGATGTGATGGTCAATTTCGCTTCGCACCGTTCCGCCTTCGAAACCACTATGGAGGCACTGGCAGAGAAGAGCATTCGCATTGTGGCCGTCATAGCCGAGGGCGTGCCGGAGAGGCAGTCACGGATCATGAGTGCCACGGCAAGAAAGCAGGGCAAGATCGTCTTGGGTCCTGCCACTGTAGGAGGCATGACTGCAGGAGCTTTTCGCATCGGCAATACCGCCGGAACCATTGAGAACATAATCGCCTCCAAGCTCTACCGGCCAGGATGTGTGGGCTTTGTATCCAAGTCGGGAGGCATGCTCAACGAGGCCTTCAACATCATCTCCAGAAACTCAGATGGCATTTACGAGGGCGTAGCCATTGGCGGAGATCGCTATCCCGGCTCCACCATGCTCGACCACATCCTGCGCTATGAGGAGAATCCCGCCATTAAGATGATTGCATGCCTCGGTGAACTGGGAGGCGAGGACGAGTACAGGATCATTCAGGCTTTAAAAGAGGGCAGGATCAAAAAGCCGCTGGTCGCGTGGGTGACGGGAACCTGCTCGCCCGTGCTTCCCGCCAGCGTTCAGTTCGGCCATGCCGGAGCCAAGGCCGATACTCACAAGGAGACGGCTCAGGCCAAAAATGATGCCTTCCGCGAGGCAGGTGCCTATGTTCCCACATCATTCGACGGCTATGGCGATACAGTGCGCCAGGCATACGATATGCTGCTCTCCAAAGGCGTGGTCTTGCCGTTTAATGAGCCTGAGGCACCAAAAATTCCAGCGGACTATAGCAAAGCGCTTGCATCCGGAGATATCAGAAAGCCGACTACATTCATCTGCACCATATCCGATGACAGCGGAGAAGAGCTGCTCTACGCGGGCAAGAAGCTCTCCTCCGTCATGGAAGATAAGATGGGCATTGGAGGCGTCATAGGCCTGCTGTGGTTCAAGAAGGAGCTGCCCGACTATGCCGCCCGGTTCATTGAGCTGGTCTTGCAGATCGTGGCCGACCACGGACCGGCCGTATCCGGGGCCCATAACGCTATCGTTGCCTCCTGCGCCGGAAAGGACCTGATATCCTCGCTTTGCAGCGGGCTGCTCACCATCGGCCCGCGTTTCGGCGGAGCCATAGACGATGCTGCCCGTGAGTTCAAGCGCGCCAAAGAGGCGGCTATGACGCCCGAGCAATTCGTCAATGACATGAAGAAAAAGGGCATCAACATCCCGGGCATCGGCCACAAGATTAAGAGCGTCAAGAACCCGGACAAGCGCGTGCAGCTGCTCATAAGCTACGCCCGAGCCAACTTCCCGAGCACGGAGCTGCTCAATTACGCCTTGCAGGTGGAGGAGCTTACCACGGCCAAGAAGGGGAACCTGATCATGAACGTGGACGGATGCATCGGCATTCTCTTCCTTGACCTGATGAGTTCCTGCGGTGCCTTCAGCAAGGATGAGATCGATGAAGTAGTTCGGCTGGGCTATCTCAATGGGCTCTTTGCCCTGGGCAGAAGCATCGGCCTGATCGGGCATATCCTGGATCAAAAGCGGCTGGGCTCCCGACTCTACCGTCATCCAGCGGAGGATATCGCTTACATGATGCCCTCCCAGGAGGATCTAAAGTGCAAGCGTTGAGCTTAAGAGAGAGTATCGCTATTTAGGCCCTGAGGCGGGCAAGAATGGCGACAGGGACGATAAGCCAAAAAATTTTTTCGCGGGCCTCCTGTTCCACTAAAATGGTGGAGCCGGGGGAGATTGTTGAGGCTGGCGTGGATTACGCTATGTCTCATGACGGGACAAGTGTCCTGGCCATAAAGGCTTTTTCAGATATGGGCTCTGAGAAGGTATGGGATCCTGATAGTATTGTCATACCCTTCGACCATATCGTTCCCGCCAACAATGAGACAGCGGCAGAGCTGCAGAAGGATGTGCGGGCCTGGGTGCGGGAGCAGAAGATCTCAAACTTCTTTGATTGCGGAAGCGGAGTCTGCCATCAGGTTTTTCCGGAGCAGGGCTTTGCTTTGCCCGGCCTATTATTGGTAGGAGCCGATTCGCATTCCTGCACCTATGGAGCTTTCGGGGCGTTTGGCACGGGCGTAGGAGCGACGGATATGGCAGAGATTTATTCCCGGGGGCGCTTGTGGTTCAAGGTGCCCGAGACCATCGCAGTGCGCGTGTCCGGCGCACTTAAGCCCAACGTCTCTGCCAAGGACATTGCACTCATGGTGATAGGAAAGCTTGGCGCGGACGGGGCGACCTACAAAGCTGTGGAGTTCATCGGCCCGGCCATCGAGGCCCTGAGCCTCTCCGGCAGGATGACTCTGTGCAATTTGGGAGTGGAGATGGGAGCCAAGGCGGCCATGGTTCCGCCCGACAAAAAGACGGATGCCTGGCTCGCGGGCCGGGCGCGCCAGCCTTACAGGGCTGTGCACTCCGATCCCGGTTCATACGATTATGAATACGAATATGATATAACTGATTTAGAGCCGCAGGTGGCTGTGCCATACCGGGTGGACAACGTGCGGCCCGTCTTTGAGCTGGAGGGCCTGGAGGTCGATCAGGCCTTCATAGGCACCTGCACCAATGGAAGGCTGGAGGATCTGGCTGTGGCTGCCCGCATTTTGAAGGGTAAGCAGGTGAAGGCCAGAACCCTGGTCATCCCAGCCTCGCGGGAGATTCTGCTTGAGGCGCTGCATAGTGGTATCATCCAAACGCTGGTCGAGGCCGGGGCGATGATCGGTCCGCCGGGATGCGGGCCCTGCCTGGGAGCGCACATGGGTGTTCTGGCAGAGGGAGAGGTCTGCGTCTCCACATCCAACCGCAATTTTCCGGGAAGGATGGGCAAAGGAGGACTGGTTTATCTGGCCAGCCCTGCCACGGCGGCGGCATCGGCCCTGCGGGGCTGTCTTGCTGTGCCGGAAATTAATGGATAGTGGAGCAATTGAGTTATGAGATTTGATCTGCATGTGCATTCCAACTGTTCCGATGGACGGGACGAGGTCAGGGCCATCCTGCGGGCCGCCGTGCGCCGGGGCCTGGACGGCCTGTCCATAACTGATCACGACACTCTGCAAGGCTCGCTAAAGGCCATGAAGATCATTCGGGAGGAGAGGCTGGACCTGATCCTCATCCCCGGAGCAGAGGTCACCACATCGGAAGGCCACCTGCTGGTCCTTGGGATAGAGGAGCTGCCGCCCAGGGGGCGAAGCCCCGAGGAGACGTCCGATATGGCCAGGGAGCAGGGGGGCATTACCATCGTCCCTCATCCTTACCACCCCTTCCGGCACGCCATCGGGCGGATACCGGACTGCGATGCAGTGGAGGTCTATAACTCTAAGCACATCTTCGGCATAGCCAACGCCAGGGCTCGGAGGGGGGCGAAGAAGCTGCACCTGCCCATGGTGGCGGGAAGCGACTCGCACTTTGCCGCCACAGTTGGGCTGGGGGTCACAGAAATCGAGGCAGCGGATGCAGAGGAGACTGTGCAGGCTATCCGGGCCGGGAGGACGCTGGTGGTGGGCAAACGGACGCCGCCTCGGTTTTTCATCGGGAATACATTCCAGTCGATCTACCTGATTGTGAGGAAGGGAGTGAGGAGAAGGCGGAAGGTGTAGCTTGCGGGAATAGGCTATTACATCAGTATCAGTGGACCGGTTCGTCATTCAAACCGAAAACACTCCTAGGTCGGCGACTTTGGTCCATCCGAAAAAGGATTGTTGCATCTGGGGAGACTCTTCTCGGATGGGATGAGATCGAAAAAGAGGTCGCAGGACGTCGAGGAGAGGCTGATTGATCCGGAAGAGGACATTCATTGACGCCGGGGTGTTGATAGCAGCGGCCAGGGGTGAAGATGACCCTTCCATTAGTGCGCTTGAGATTCTGGATGACCCATCTCGCGAGTTCGTATCAAGTCCTTTTATCGAGCTTGAGTGCTTCCCAAGGCGATTTATAATGGGAAAAGAGATGAAGTTGAGTTCTATGAGGCCTTTTTTAGGCATTCGGTTGGATTTCGTCTAAGTGAGAGAGAATATAAGAGGATCTTGTCGCTTGGTTGATGATCGGGCAAAGATAGGACCATGGGCTTTGACAGGATGCTTTTTTGGACAACTATATAATCAAGATTTCTTGAGCCTCTTTAGGTCGAGCAAGTCGAATTCATGCGCGGAAAAATTACGTCAGGTCTAGGCAGGCTCAGTACTTCCTCACCCGTGAGGGCTACGGCCGCCAGTTCTTGC
>CAYXSJ010000042.1:0-16037 GCA_964467095.1 uncultured Methanotrichaceae archaeon | reverse complement strand
GTTTTCGCTCCCTCAGCCAGCGCCTTTTGCACCGCCGCTTCGATCCGGCGCGCTTTCTCCGGCTCGCCCAGCCACTGCATCATCATGGCCGCGCTCCTGATGGCTCCCACCGGGTTGGCTATGCCCTTTCCTGCAATATCCGGTGCGCTTCCGTGAATGGGCTCGAATAGAGCATGGTCGGAGCCGAGGTTGGCGCTGGCACACAGTCCCAGGCTGCCTATCACTCCTGCCGCCTCATCGCTCAAGATGTCTCCAAAGATATTGGTGGTGACCAGCACGTCGAACCGTTTGGGATTTACCACCAGATTGTAGGCTGCAGCGTCCACCAGCATGTCCTCGCAGGGTACGCCCCGCCGCGCGGCTACGGCCCGGCATGTCTCCAGAAAGAGGCGGTCGCTCCTCAGCACATTGGACTTGTGGATGATTGCCAGCTTTCGCCTGCAGGCCGCAAGGTCGCAGGCAATCTCTGCAATCCTCTCAGAGCAGCGCCGGGTTATCACCCGCAATGTGCGCGACTCCTCCACACCCACCTCCTCCAGGCCGGAGTAGAGCCCCTCCGTGTTCTCCCGCACAATGATGAAATCCAGATCCTGGGACTGAAAGGGCCGGATATTGGCATAAAGGTCCAGCTCCTTTCGCATTCGCAGGAGAACACTGCGATAATTGGGATCGGGCGGCGTGCTTATGGCCCCCAAGAGAACGCAGTCGCACTCTTTGATGGCCTCTAAGTCCTCCTCGCCCATGGCCAGTCCCGTCCTTTTCCAGCGAGAGAGGCCAATTTCCAGAGGCACCCTCTCAAACTGCGCGCCGACAGCATCCAGCACCATCAGGGCGCTCTCTACCACCTCTGGACCGATGCCGTCGCCTGCTATTACGGCTGCTTTCTTAGATCCTGCACCAGACATCTCACCGCCTCCGCTATCTGCCATGGCCCGTCTCCCCAATGCACCACCATGCCCGGATGCCCGTTCTTGCTGGTCTTGCCCCGCCGCTCGGAACGACAGCAGCGGGTGATAAAAGGCCCTCCAGGCACAAATAATGCCTCAGGGCTATGCAGGGGACAGATATTGACAAACTCGAAATCTTTGCCGGGATTATTGGCCAGAAAGATCTCTCGCGAGACCTCGCAGCCCACAATCCTGGGATGCTCGTGCACAACCGGATCCGTGTCCAGAGAGCGTCCCAATCCCGAGGCCCGGCAAGGGTAATAAACGCAGTCGCAATCAAACCGGCGCAGATCCAGAATGTGAGGCACAAAACGCACCGCCAGATTCCCCAGGATGCCGCAGGCCTCCAGGCCGCCCAGAACGTGGACCAGCCAGGGCGGATCAGGTGGCGAGACATCCAGAACCTCGATGCTCAGAACCTGGGTAGGATCGGGATCCTTGACAAAAGTTATGTGCTCATCCTGCCCCTGAAAGACGACCGTGTTCGCCTTTCCGCTCCGGCAGACGCCGTCCGCCAGCTCTATGAGACGGGCCCGGTTCCTCGTGTCCACAATATCATGATAAAACATGATATCCTGGCCTGAGGCGATCAGCTCCAGCTCTGAGACCTCTCTCATGAAGCCAGAGCCGTGACTCTTGACATGGTACAGCCTGGGTCCATCCCGGCTGATGAGATACTCGGTGGCAAAGTAGACAGGCTCGCCCCGCCGCTCCCGATCCTTAATCCCTACAAACTTGTACTCATCCGGAAAGATCATACCATCATGCCAATCCTTTCTGCCGCCTTCGGTGCGCCACCAGGCCTCCGTCTTTCAGTATCTCCATCAGGAAATCAGGCAGCCTGGTGCCAGCATAGACTCGATCCCCCACCTGCACAGTCCCCTCTGCCAGGTTCACCTCTACGATGTCGCCCTTCTGGCAGGGCACATCAGCCTCGATCAGAGCCAGCCCTACATTGATGGCATTTCTGTAGAAGATGCGGGCAAAGGACTTGGCCACTACCACGGCCACGCCCGCCCCCTTCAATGCTCGAGGCGCCTGCTCGCGAGAAGAGCCGCTGCCGAAATTTCTGCCTGCTACAATCACATCGCCCTTCTGCACCAGGGACGCAAATTGCGGGTCCAAGCCTTCCATGGCATGCTCCGCCCATAGCCTAGCGTCTTTTGTGCGCAGGTACTTGCCGGGGATGATCACATCTGTATCCACATCGTCTCCAAAGACCCAAGCATTTCCCCTGATCATGATTGTACATAGGCAGTTTTCGCATAATACACTTTGCATCACTTTCGCCCTGCTCGGCCATCCTTTTTCTACTCAAGACAATTAGGCAATTTATGGGGGCATTATTAGCAGATAACTTGTATCTTATACATACTTTTATTAATTCATAAAATGATTTGCTGATATCATTTAATCCAGAAAAGTATTTATTCTTACACGCACTAAATAGCTGCTATGGCAGGAGTTTTCGCACAGCTAGGGTGGCCCTTGCACAGGAAGCCGAGAATAGAGTGGCAGGCCTTTCCCTGCAACAGATTGGACAGAAAGGCCCAGGAGCTACAAACAGCCATTGAGATCCTGGAAGAGGTCTTCGGCACCACTTCGGCCGATGTGGAGGAGATGATCCGGCTTCGCCTGGCAGAACAAGAGGCTGTTTAAAATCTTTTTTGAGAACACTAAGCAAATATGAAATATCTTTAGCCCCTATGTACAATCATGATACTCGGCATATCAGGCAGTCCCAGGAATATGGCCACGGAACATATCCTGGGAATGGCCCTCAAGATGCTGGAGGAGAAGGGCCTGGAGACGGAGCAATTCACTGTGCGAGGCAAGCAAATCAGCCCATGCCGGCACTGCGACTATTGCCTTAAAAACAAGGAATGCATAGTCAAAGACGACATGTATGAGCTCTATCCCCTCATTCGGGAGGCGCAAGGATTTGTCATCGCCACGCCGGTTTATAACGGCAGCATAAGTGCTCAGACCAAGATAGTAATAGACAGAACGCGGGCCACACTGGCGGCAGACCCCAAAGCTCTGCGACTCAAGCCGGGCATGGCCATAGCAGTGGGCGGCGATCGCATGGGCGGACAGGAGCTGGCCGTGCAGCAGATCCATGCCTTTTACATTCTTAACGGCATGATCCCGGTGAGCGGGGGATTTTTTGGTGCCAACCTGGGAGCAACCTTCTGGTCTCGCGATACACTGGAAGGAGCAATGAAGGATGAAGAAGGCTTCCGATCGCTTAGAAAGACGACCAGGAGGTTCGCGGAGATGGTGGCGCTTCTGGAGAAGATGAATTATCATGAAAAAGACTAAGTGATTGCAGGGACAAGTGACTACAATGGCAAAGGATAGTGGGAAGAGGAAGATCGCCTGGGGGATCACGGGCAGCGGCGACCGCATTGAGGAGACTGTCGAGACCATGATAAAATTGCAAAAGCAGTACGATGATGTGGTGGATGTGCGCGTCTTCGTATCCAAGGCAGGCGAGCAGGTCATCAAGTACTACAAGCTCTTTAACACCTTGGAGAAGCACTTTGACAAAGTATGGGTGGAGATCAACGCCAACTCCCCATTCCTGGCCGGGCAGTTGCAGGTGAGGCGCTACGAGTTTTTGCTCCTTGCACCCGCGACATCAAATACAGTGGCCAAGATCTCATTGGGCCTGGCAGACTCGCTGCTCTCCAATGCGGCCATCATGTCGCAGAAGGCATTCGTTCCCACATATATCATGCCCTGCGATTATAAACCCGGAATCATAACCACCATCCTCCCCGACGGCAGCGAGATGCGGCTGCGCATCAGAAAAGAGGATGCTGAGCATGTAGAATGCCTGCGCCGGATGGAGGATGTCTCCGTCATCGAGAACCCCTCAGAGATTGCTGGCATATTCAAGAAGCATTTCTAAGCTGTGCTATTGATTTTCAGGCAGACAAGATCGGCGCTCTCGCCTGCATAAATTTTCTTCACCATCAGTGTCAGCTTGCCGCAGCTTAATGTATCATTTATGCTCAGGACCATTGACAAAGACGGCTCTTGCCCGCCCAGGATTAACACCCAGACCTTTGCAGCCTGCGAATCGATATCCTCGATCTGCAATGTGCAATTTTCCATGGTGTAATTCTCATGCATGGAGAGAACGACCTCCTGGGAAAATACAGGATAAATCAAGATCGCTAGAAATAGGATAGAGGCGCAGAAAATAGAGAATCTTGAGAAACCATTTGCCCACTTCATGCTGATATTTATCACCTCTCTGGCGCCACCTCGCAGCTGTCCTCTTTGCCGGTCCAGTATTGACCTTCTCTTGCCACAAGCAATAGTCTTGCCTGCAGCCCTGGCAAGCAGACTAGCCTCGAAAGGATTTAGTACTTATGAATCTATCGTCTCTTAACACGGGATTTGTGAAAAGTAACACTGGTGTTTCCATGAAGGACGTAGGCATACTTGTACTTGGGCATGGTTCCAGCCTGCCTTACAATAGAGAGCTGGTGGAATCGCTCGCCCAGATGATCAGCAAAAACCACTCCGGACCGGTCAGGACCGCTTACCTCAATATGAACCATCCCAGCATACCGGAGGGTCTGAATAGCTTTGCCGGAACCAATGTATCGAAGATTGTGGCTCTGCCGCTCTTTTTAGCCCACGGGGTTCATACCCGACAGGACATTCCCCAGGAGATGGGCATAGATCCGCAAAAGCGCAGAGGTACTATGAAGATCGGAGGCAAAGAGGTGGAGGTCATCTGTGCCGAGCCACTGGGCGTGGACGAATGCATTGCGACACTGGCATACAAGCGGACGGAAGAGGCTCTAAGGTAGCCGTACTCGATACCATCCACGGCGGCGCCATCATCGCTCGCAGGATGGTCGAATCGGGCCTGCAGGCCGATGCTATGGAGGTATATCATCACACCCCAGATCTGGCAGGCTTCGACTTGGTAGTGGCCCCCGTACACCTCGCCCCAAACAATCCGGCCATAGCTCAGGCTAAAAAATGGAAAAAAAAGATAATCACCCACCATCAGGCGGTGGGCGAACTGCTGAGGGGAAGAGTTGATCCTGATTTAGAGATCTTCGAGGTGACGGGCACGCATAGCAAGACCTCCACCGCCCTATTGCTGGCACTGATGCTCTCCCGGCAAAAGAAAGTATTATCTCACACCACTCGCGGCCTGGAGGTCTGGCAGGAGGGCAAAGCTCGCCTTCTGGAAAAGGGACTATCCATTACTCCCGGAAATGTGATCCATGCTACGAAAGTCGCCCTGGCCGAAGGAGCGCAGGCCCTGATCTGCGAGATCTCTCTGGGAGGCACGGGCCTGGCCGATTATGGTATCTTGACCAGCCTTTCCGGAGACTATCTCATCGCCAATGCCACGAAGTGGGCCAGCACTGCCAAGCTGCAGATGCTCTCCCTGGCCAAGAGTGGAGCGAAGATCCTGGCCAACAACGATGTCAGGCTCTCCCCGGATGTTTCTTTTGCCGGAGGCGGACGGATTTATGCCAGGCCGGATAAATTGATTTTTGCAAATGAAGAGGTGCATCTGGATTTAGGCGAAGATCTGGACTTTTTGGGCTACGAGACGGCAATAGCGGGAGCTGCTGCGGCCGCCGATCTGGCCGGCATACAGAGGCGCGAGATCGCTCAGGCTCTTTGCGGCTTTGATGGCTTTTCCGGGCGCATGAAGATCAAGCGGCTGGACGGCCAGACCTTATTCGACAGCTCCAACTCCGGGCTCAAAGTCAGGGACGTGGCGCGAGCGCTTGACAGGGCATCGGGCCGCGACCTCTTCGTGGTGGTAGGAGAAGACAGTGAAACCGTATGTGAAGGCATGAACATCCCCGCTCTGGCCGACCTGCTCCGGCAAAGAAAAAACGATATTGCAAAGCTGATATTAGTAGGAGAAAGACTTGTGCCCCTGGCAGAAGAGCTGGGTGCGGAGGCAGCCAAAAATCTGCAGCAAGGGCTGGAAAAGGCCCAGAAAGACCGCCCGAAAAGGCTGCTTTCATGTGTAAAATGCTTTAGGTGATATGAATGGCAAGCGAAGTGCAAAACTTAACGATACTTCATCCCAGACCAAGCTCTATTGTGGCAGCTCTATACACTCTGCGCGACCTTGGTGCCGAGGTGGTCATACTGCATGGCCCAAGCGGATGCTGCTTCAAGCATGCTCGTCTCTTAGAGGAGGATGGGGTGCGGGTCCTCACTACCGCATTGGACGAAGCGGGATTCGTCTTCGGAGGCCAAAAGCCGCTCACCGCCCTCCTCAAGAAGGCCAACGAATTATTCCATCCGAAACTTATGGCAGTCTCTGGGACCTGCAGCAGCATGATCATCGGCGACGATCTGCATCAGGCCGTCCTCAATGCCGACCTGGACATACCTGTCTTGGAGGTAGAGGTTCATGCCGGCTACAGAGACAACACTAAAGGCGTGATCCTCACATTGGAGGCGGCAAAAGACAAGGGAATCATAGACGAGGCTGAGCTACAGAGGCAGAAGGGCCTGCTGGAAAAAGCCACCCTTGTAGAGAAGCTCTACGGGGCAGCGAGCAGTGAGTACCTGGCTCCGGAACGGGGTGATCTCAAATATGAGGCGGCAGCCAGGCTTCTAGAGCTCATCCGGCAAGGCAAGAAGGGCCTGAATATCCTCAATGCCAAGAAGGAGACGGCCTACATGTTTGCGGACATTACCGCTGCCGTGGCAGAGGTTGCCGGAGATCAGGTGGATACCCTGACCAATCTGGATGACCATGTGGGCCTGCCCAAGGTGAGAAGGGATGCGGCCAATATTGCCCGCGATCTTTTGAAGAGGAATGTGGACTATAAGCTCATCGGCGGACTGGATGAGTACCCTGTGACCGGCGATGCGGTGAAAAATCTGGCTGCAAAAAAGCATTATGACTTTGCCGTGATCTCTGGAGTGCCCCATGCCCTGCCGGCATCAGCTCTGGAAGGCATGGAGATATTCTCGATTACCAACGGACCGCGCCAGGTCAAGCCTCTGCGCAATTTAGGACACCAGCATGTTACTGTTGAGCTGGATTTGCATCCCAAGACCATGGGCGTGACGACTCTGGTGGAATCGGAGTTCGGAGCCACATTGCGGGCGCTAAATAAGGCCAAAGCTAAAGAAAGCTAGAGAATAGATGCGTGGCTCAAAATGAGCTCTAAAATTTTTTAGAAGGCTTTGGGCAGTTCCGTGAGCAGAGCATATATGACAAAGCCAATGGTACCGATGATGCCGATGCCGGCCATGGAGATCTTGGCAATCATATTAAACTCCTCACGACTGGGCTTTCGGGCCAGCCTTAAAACCCGCATATACTCATTTACATTCGTGGAAGGCATGGTGATGCCCAGATCCACGTCATCTAGATTCAGCTTGCCCTTAAGATCCAGCTTATCCTTATTAAGATCGAGCTTCTGCTTAAGAGAGCCCTTCTTCTCAGTTTCGTTAGTTCCCTCGCTCATTCCCCAAGGGGAAGGAATTAGAGAATAAAAAACCTTTCGATCGATTTCATTGCCGATCAATATCTGGCCAAAAAAGAAGGGGCACAGCCGGAGATCACCTTCCACCGCCGCCACCCCCGCCTCCGCCTCCGCCTCCGCCAAAACCGCCACCGCTCCCGCCTGAGTCGCTTGATTGGGGACTGCTGGATGAATACGCATGGATGAAGTGAGTATGCATGCTCTGCACGGCCACAGCTTCTGGAATGTGAATGTTCAGGTCGGCCATGGCCTGCGTCACTTTATCTCCCACCCCGAGGGCCGTGCCATAGACCAGCCATTCCTTCCAGAGAGCCAGGTCCTCGGGCGCGTACTTTTTTATCATAGCGAAGTCGGACAAAAAATCCCGGAAGGAATCCCACTCCATCTTCTCTTTGTAGTAATCCTGCTTCCAACGGCCAAAAAGAGCAGAGGGGGCAAAGGCCACCACTGAGGACTGGACCAACAGGACAATGAGAGCCACAAACAATGGATTGGAAAGGATGCTAAATCCACCTAATGAGACAAAAAAGAATAAAGCGATGTATAGGATGGAAATCAGATACTTTGGCCGAAAATGAATGCCACCAAAGCACCGCAGGCTTCTTCCCACCACAAATTCGCAGGCTGCCTCTGAATTTCTGTATCTGAGGAGGCCGTCCATCGCCTCGTGCATCTCTTGCAGCCGGGATGTGTTGCTGGATTTCTTCAGGTTTTTTATGTTATCCTCAAAGGCTTGAGCATTGAAGACGCCCTTGATGGAGTTTCTCTTCAAGAAATTCAGAACCTTCTGCTCATAGTCGTCCTCACCTGCTTCCTCGGGCTTCAATAACTTCACTCTTGTGCCGGTCACGGAGTCTATTTCTACGACACTTCGCCGGTGCAGATCCAGAAGAGTGGCAAAGAAACCATCCCTGTCGAAGTCAAAGGCGTCGCCCTTAAAGACCAAATTTACCAGCCACGGCTTTCTTTTAGAGGGAACATAGCTGAGCGTTTTGGGAACGATATAGCGCTTCTCTCGTCCGAATCGGTAGTAGAAAGCCAAAAGAGAAAAGGGAAAGAGAAGGATCAATGCCTGGAGTGGCAAGAGCAGGTTAATATCCGATCCCTGCGCAGAAAGTGTTTTATCTTTTACATTCGCCACCTGCCTTGGGAAACCATCAATATATCTGGAGGCCGTGGGCAAAAGAAGCATTTCAAGCTCGATCATTTTGTCCTTGGGGCTGTTGCCGGTGATGACCCATGTGTCGCCTTCCCTGCGAAAGTCCATCTTCGGATGGGGGAAAAGCTGAACTAGCAGGTTATCGGGATCATGGATATAGACGGAGACATGCCGGTAGGGAAGATGTTCGTCTGCCAGCCTCAAATTCCAGTGGCAAAATTCCTGGTCGCACTCCAGATAGGGGTGAATACGGAAACGATAATCGATGCGGTACTTTCCCGCGGAAAACATCTGCGGCTGCAGGCACCCAGCCTCGTTATTCTCGGCCAGACCTGCGATTCTTGCCGTGTAATTTTTCGCTTGATCCGAGAGAGGAGTCACCTTGCCCACTCGGTCTTTCATGTAAGGCACGGTGCCCTGTGGCGGCGATATCTTGAGCAAGGAGACATAAGGAGAATTCAGACTTTGCTCGGATAGCGGAATTTTCCAGGAACGATAGAGCATTTTGTATTTTCCCGAGGCGTCGATATCATAGACGAACTGCTCCGCCAGGGTAGCATTGAGATATATGTCAGCTTTGTAGCTGTCTATATAGAAATCACCCAAATTGATGTATGCAAAAGACCCGTTCACTCCAGGAATGCCTCCCGTCAGAAAGAGTCCTGCCAGGCCTACCAGAAAAACCAGCCCAATCAAGGCCGCCGCTTGACGCTCCTCGTTCATTCTGCACCACCTTTCCATCAATTGTTGATTTGTATTTTGGAGACTTCATTAGAGGATCATTGCCATCCAGTCTCCGGCCGGCGCGGCTCGATTTCCTCCGATGTCAGATAGCCTGCCCGGCGCAGCTCATCCTCCTCGAAGCTGAGGTACTCCTGTTTGGATAATCGGGCCGATGAGGCGATGAAGCTGGAAGGGAGAGTGTCTATCATGGTATTCAGCTCCTGGATGATATTGTTGTAAGTATACCTGTGACGGGAGATCTCATCCTCCACCTCGCGAACGGCATTCATGGTATTGACAACTGCATCGGAGGTCTTGAGAGCAGGATAGCTCTCAGCCACAGCCCTGATGTCGGAGAGCAGGCTCAAGCTGTCACTGTTGATCTTGCGCATGTCTCTTGGATCTGCGCTCATAAGGCCCGTCCGCATGCTTGTGATCTTTTCCAGCGTCTCCTTCTCGAAATGGGCATAGCTTTTCACCATGTCCACGAGCTGCTCGACCATGTCCAGCCGCTTCTTCATAGCAACACGAATCTGAGATAGGGTAGCAGAAGCGCCGTTTCTCAAACTTTGCAAACGGTTGTATATAGTAATGAAATAGAACATTATTACTATGAACAGAGCCAAAAGAACGAAGAGCAGCGAGGACAGATCCATATGAGATAATGCAGCCTACATATTTAAATATTTAGCTGAGATTGGCTTTTCTGCCTCCACCTCCAGGCGCATCATCTGCACGTGGGTCTGGCCGTTCTCATCCAGAGGATATATCTCCAGATACCTTCTCGCGATCTCCCTTACGAAATCATCCCGTAGAATAGCAGGCAGCCTCTCCGTATAGGGCAGCCAGGTATTTCTGATGATGCCCTCCAGTCCTGCCTGACCCTGATGGACCATGTCCTTGGAAACCAGCTCGACCCGGCGAGAGCGAAGACCCGCTTCGTCCAGCCAGATCCTGTACTCTTCCGGCCCGTAGAAGTGGTAGGGAAAGGAAAAGCCCGAGAAATACTCCTTCCACGGTGGGCTTGCGGCAAGATCGCCCGTCAGATCAAGGATCCGGGCGGCGTTGCCCCTCCCCCCGCACTGCATGAGAAAGTGGCCGCCGGGCACCAGGCTCTGGCGGACGGCCTTCAGGACCGGCAAATGATCCTTAATCCAATGCAGGCAGGCAAAGGACACAACCAGATCGAACTGCTCGGCAAAGTGCATCTCTGAGGCATCGCCCACCTGAAAGGAGAGATTGGGATGATCTGCATACTTGCCTGCAGCAAAACGGATCATCTCCGGTGAGAGATCCAATCCCAGTACACTGCCATTGGGCACCAGGCCCGCCAGGTGGGCAGTTATCCTGCCGTCTCCGCATCCCATGTCGAGGATGCTTTCCTTGCCTTCAAGCTTCAGCCCGGCAATAAGGGCTATAGCCCAATCGTACTGGGCAGACGAACTCTTCTGGTAACCGGCTGGGTCCCACTTGTGCATCAGGACCGCTCTTCCTCGTCCTTTATCTCCACGTGCGTCTCTTTCTTGTGGGATATGCTTTCCAGCAGCTTCGGCACTGCCTCTGCCACGTGTTCTATCAATGTGTGCTGCGTCTCCTTCAGCCGCTCCACTCTGACTCCCTGATCGTCGATTATTATCACGGCAACGGGCTTCATGCCCAGTGCGCCCCCGCCTCCTCCGCCCGGGCCATCCTCTTTTCCAGAACCGGAACCTGCACCAAAGCCCATGCCCACGCTCATCAGAGGTATGACTGTCTTGCCCTCTGCGGTAACAGGATCACCTACTGCAGTTCTGGCTGAAAGAGTCTTTTGCATCTCCCCTGTTATGGTTTTCAGTATGTCGGTCAACTCTTGCATCCTCTCACTCCCTGCCAATGATTTTCACACTCCCACTAATAATAGTCAGGGATGGCTAAAAACCTTTCTTCGTCTCCTTGAACTTTATCAGGGCAGTAAGAAGGTCATTGTAGGGAGTCGAGATGCCATATTCTCGGGCATAATGGGAGATAGCCCCGTTCAAAGCATCGATTTCAGTCTCCCTTCCCAACAGAATATCTTGCAGCATGCTGGCGCGATGGCCTACAGTTGGGGGAAGCTGCCTTTCCAGTAGATAACGGTAATACTCATCTGCATCCTGATAAGCAACCTTTGCTCCTTTGGCCCTCATCACGAGAAAGATCTCTTCAATTATTACCTTTATGATCTCTCTAGTATGCGCATTTTCCCCCAGCTTTCCGTAAGGTACCTCAAGCAACGCACCAAGGGGATTTAAGGAGCAGTTGTAGAGCACCTTTCCCCAGATGGCCGCCCAGATGTCATCCCTGCTCACAATTCTGGTGGGAATACCCGAAAGACTCAGGTCCGCCTGCAACGCCTCTAAAAGCTGACGGTTCACAGGAAGAAAGGGCTCGCCGAGCAGGACATCATCGGCGTTGACGGTAACGTTGGCGTGGCCAGGATCAGGGATCTCTGCCCCAAAGATGACGCGCGCTCCCACTGTGCACTCTTCTCCGACATGACGGGCGATGACCTCCCAATTGTTCAGGCCGTTTTGGATGGAGACCATGATGCCGCCCTCTTTTAGCAGCGGCGCCGCCTGGCCAGCAGCGGCCCCTGTGTCTTTTGATTTTACGCAGAGCAGTATTATGGAGAACTGCTTTTTCGGGACCGGGACCGATAGAACCTTTACCTCTTGCGCCGGGACAATATGTTCTCCCCAGATGCCCGTGATCCTCAATCCCTTCTCTGAAAAGACCCGAAAATGCTCGCCTCTGCCGGCGAAGGTCACAAACCGGCCGATTTTATGCAGAAATGCGCCAAGTACACTGCCTATAGCTCCTGCGCCGTAGATGAGATAGTCCGGGCTTTGCCCTGGTTTCATAATTGCGAGAAGAGCTATGGTCCCTTAAGAGGGTTTCGAAAAAGCATCAGATGAATCAAATTTTATTTTCCGCCAGCCCGACCTTCTGGAAGCATAGCGGCGCGATGAATGTCACCCAAAGTCCGGCCAGCATTGCCCGCAGGTAAGAAAGGACATAAGCAAAGGAGGAGACGGCCCCCAGCCCATACCAGATGACCAGAAGTCCGGCCATTCCCAGAAGATATCGCGCCAGCCTCTGGCGAGCGGTCCCTCTAACGGAAAAACCGCCCTGCTGCTGCAAGAGGGCGTATCCGCTGGCCATGCCGAAGAGCATGCCCGCCGCCTGCAAGGCATCCTTGGCACTGAGAGGATCGATAGGCACAGCCGTCCCGGCCAGAGCATTGGCCGCCCATATCTCCGGCATTTGCCAGCCTGCCAGAGCAGATCGGCTCAGGGCAAAAAAAGCAAGCATTGCCAGGGATGCGGCCAATGATATCGCGACCTGCATTTTAAGGCTCAGCCGGGAAAGCCTTTCGCCCAGATGCGACTGGCCATAGAGAAAGGCTCCCAGCAGCAAGCCACCGGCGATCCAGCCCGCTATCACATCCTGAGGGAAATGCACCCCCAGATAGATGCGAGAGAGGCCGATGAGCAGGCAGAGCAAGATGACAGCCACCATGGCCCGAAAGCTATGAAAGCAACTGGCCAATAGCCCCCAGAAAGATACAGAGATTTGCGCATGTCCCGAAGGCAGGCCGAAGCTTGGCTCTCTGCTCCAAGCCGCAACATCATGGCTCACCCAGTAGGGTCGAGGGCTGTGCCAGAGAGCTTTCAGTATGGCATTAATGCCGTAGCTGACGGTCATGATCAGGGCCAGGCGAAAGCCGAGTGCTGCATTGCAGCACCAGTAGACGGCAGGCAGGAGGAGCAAAAAGAACTCTTTTGTGCCGAGAAGCGATGCCAGCTTCATCACAGGAAGTGCCCAGGGAAAGCTCTGCAAAAATAAGACCAATGAGACATCAGGCTGCATCAGGATCCACTACTCCAAGTTCATATTAAATTTTGGTGCTCCAATCCCGGCAAAATCCGCTATTTGAGGCAGCAAGTTATATAAGCCGAAATTTCAATTTTAAGCGATGATCTTCCAGATCCTGGACGCCAACTACACCTACGATTCACAGAGAAGTCCTCTGGTGCAGCTCTTCGGCACTACCCCGGAGGGAAAGAGCGTTACCTGCCGGGTGGCAGGCTTTCGCCCCTACTTCTATGCGGGCGTGAAGGAGGGCTTTATGAAGAGCGCAATTGAGGATCTTGTGGCTCTGGGACTGGATGTAGAGGTGGTGGAGCGATTTGAGCCCATAGGCTTTCAGGCGTCTCCCAGGAAGATGCTCAGGATCGCAACCCACGATCCGAAAGAGGTGAGACGTCTCAGGGAAAGGGCAAAAGAGGTGCCAGGCGTCAAAGCCGTTTACGAAACTGACATTCTCTTCAAGAACAGGTTTCTCATCGACAGATCTTTGGGCGGCATGGTCTGGGTGGAGGCACCCCTTCCGGAATGGACTGCAGGCCAGCAGGCGGCAAGTGGTGGAGCATCCTCTGCCATTCCACTGGTAAACGTAGAGTCCCTGCATCCTGCGGCGCACGAGACTAATGCGCCGCTGCGCTTCATGAGCTTTGACATCGAGTGCCTGCCCGATCATGGTGAGATGCCCAAGGCGGAAAAGTCGCCCGCTATTTTAATCAGCATGGCCTTTGAGCCGGAGTATCTGGGCAATAAAGACCTGGTTTTAGTGGGAAAGAATATCGAGTGCCCCCGTGCGGATACACGTGCCTGCCAGGATGAGTATGATCTCTTAGCCCAGTTTTTCGCCATCATTCGAGATTACAATCCGGATATCCTGGCCGGCTACAACTCTAATGAGTTCGATTTTCCCTATTTGCAGGAGAGGGCCAGACAACTGCACGTTGAGGCGCGGGTGGGCCGGGACGGCAGCTCCTGGTATATAAGGAAAATCGTTAACAGAACCGATGTCTCAGTAGCCGGACGGGTGGTAGTGGACCTGCTGCCCATCATCCGCTCCTCCTACAGCCTCAAGCAGTACACCCTCAGAAACGCGGCCGCCGAGCTTCTCAAGATGGAGAAGTATGATGTGGACCCCAAAGAGATCGAGGCTCTCTGGGCGGATGGCGGCGAAGGTCTGCGCCGCTTCATCAGCTACTCTCGAAGAGATGCCGTGCTGGCCATGCACATGCTCCTTGACCTGCGGCTTATGGATAAGTACATCGCTCTCTCCCGGGCCAGTGGATCATTGCTACAGGACATTGTGAACGGGGGGCAGTCCGGCATGGTTGAGAATCTGCTCATGCGCCGCTTCCGGGAAAGGGGACGGGTAGTGCCGCCAAAGCCCGATGCCGACGTCTCGGATGAGCGATATGTGGAGAACGAGGACCTGAAGGGAGGAGCCGTTCTGGTGCCGGAGAAGGGGCTGGTGGAAGATGTGGTCATCCTGGACTATAAGTCCCTTTATCCTACCATTATGATGGCCCATAACCTCTGCTACACGACCGTATTGACACAGGGCTCAGAGGCCGATGACAGTGTGGCAAATGCGGTCAAAGGCGGAGGCATAATAACTTCTCCCTCGGGCGGCAGGTTCGTCTCACCCCAGGTAACGCCTGGCATCATGCCTGCGGTCTTGCGCGAGCTGCTCGAAGAACGGACTGCGACCAAGAGGCAGATGAAGAAGGCCAGCGAAGAAGAGCGCCGCTTTTTAGATGCCAAGCAGTATGCTATGAAGATTCTGCTCAACAGCTTTTATGGCTACTCGGGCTACGCCCGCGCCCGTCTCTACAGCCTGGCACTGGCCAATGCCGTAACCTCATTTGGCCGGGAGAACATTGTGCGCACCAAGAAGATCATCGACGAGATCGGATCGGTCTATGTGATAGACGGAGAAGTGGTCTTCAAGGATGCCCTGCCTTTCGGAAAGGCGGCAGAAAAATGCGTTGACCTCTCTGTGGTCTACGGTGATACGGACAGCGTCTTTGTGCGGCTCCTGCCTGCAGGGCAGCCAGGAGCAATCTCACTTAAAGATGCCGAGCTGATCGGCAGAAAGATTGCAGAAACGGTCACCGACTCACTTCCTGAGCCCATGGAGCTGGTCTTCGAGGCCTTCGCCAGGCGCGGCATCTTCCTGGCTAAGAAGCGCTATGCCCTCTGGGTCTTTGAGCCGGTGGGCGATGGCTGGAAGGACAGAATCAAGGTGCGCGGCATGGAGACGGTGCGACGGGACTGGTGCGATCTGACCTCTCGGACTCTCAAGACATGTCTCGAGCTGGTCCTCAAGGAGGGCAAGGTGGACGAGGCGGTGGATCATGTCCGCTCTGTAGTCCTCAGGCTGCAGAATCTGGATCTCTCCCAGGACCCCGGCATCTTGCAGGAATTAACCTTAACGCGCCGCTACACCAAGAGCTCCGGCTCCTACAAGAATAAGCAGCCGCATATTCAATTGGTAGAGAAGATCCGAGAGAGAGGCGGCAGCGTGCCGGGCGTGGGCGACAGGGTGCCTTTTGTCATCGTCCAGGGAAAGAGGGGCAAAAAGAGCAAGGAGCTGTTCGTGAACCGGGCGGAGGATCCTGCCTTTGTTTTGGAGAAGAACATGCCTCTGGACACAGAGTACTATGTGGAAAAGCAGATCCTGCCACCCGTTCTGCGCATCTTCGAGAGCTTTGGGGTCACCAAGGACCGGCTTTGTGCGGGAAGGGGACAGAGCAATCTCTTCAGCTTTGGGGCGGAGGGGCAAAAGACGCAGACACAGAAGTCTTTATTCGATTTTTAAATCTGTTGGAATTT
>CAYXSJ010000041.1:0-16437 GCA_964467095.1 uncultured Methanotrichaceae archaeon | reverse complement strand
GGGACTTGAGGCTCAGGGTCAATTACTATTATCCTCCCGATGGCGGCTTTGCAGCGGCAAACGGGAAAAAGCTTTTGCATGAAGTGATAGGAAGAATATTTAAGCCTGCGAGTCCATTAAAATAAAGGGCAAAATTATGAGTGCATCCAAGACCATTGAATGCGTTTATGAAGGCGGTGTCTTAAGGCCGCTTCATGAGGTTGACTTTAGAGAAGGCGAGAGATTGAAGCTTACTGTAAAAAAATTCGACATTTCTAAATTCTACGGAGCATTTGGCGAAGGTTCTATGGAAGAGTTCGAAATGTTCGAAGAAGAGGCCCAGATGTGATTTTCGTCGATACAAACGTTCTTTACAGCGTCCTGGTGAAAACGAAGTTTAGCAAATCTGCCCGAGACATTATTTTAATGCCGTCCAATCTGGCAACATCAGCAACAGTACTAAGTGAGCTGGTCTTCATTTCCCTTCGCAAGCTCTGCAAGGAACGATATGGAACAAACAACTATTCCGAATTTCGCAGGGCCATCGTTCATAACGGCTACAATCCGTTCAAAGAGGATTTGGATCTGATATTCAGGCTCATCGAGGAGAGAGACATTTTAGTGCTTCCGATAAATGATAACCTTAATGATTGGAGCAATGCTATGATCAGGTACAACCTCATGCCCAATGATGCAATGATCGCATCGACCTGTCTCAAGCACGAGATCTCGAAAATTGCTACTTTTGATAGCGACTTTCTAAGAGTGGACTGGCTGAGTGTAATAAATCAAAGCAAATGACTGCTATGTGGTCTACATGCACGGATAATTGTACTTGCAGGGTGGTCTGCCCGGAGGCGAGAGCTTCGCTCCTGGGCATGTCCACCGTCTCGATCTTCTGCATGGGGGCAGGGCTCCGGGCGGGAGGAAGGGCGGATAGCCGCAGGGCTGGATTGGGGCAGAATGTCAATTCGGGTTATCCTCCTGATCGGCCTTTTCTCAGATGGAGCAAAAAGGTTTTGGATGACTGCATGCCTGGAGGTTAATGTTCATGTTTTGTCTGGCCTCAGCTCGTTCTCCTCACTCAGGCATTGCCGATAAGCTGCCGACGTATTGCCGATATTTTTCCGATAATCTATAGGCACGAGATCGGCGAGAGGGATTTTTTACCTCAAGCCAGCCATCTTCCACCCAACCCACGAGAAGGTTTCTGGCCATTCTTCCGGACAGGCCCAGCTCTCCTGCCACATCGGTCGCGGTGATGGTCTCCTTTTTGGCAAAGAGGCCCAGAACTATCCTGGCACGCCGATCCAGTCGGCGCAGGGCTTCGGGCTCGGCCACCACGCCTTCCGCCGCGCACTTTTCGGCCCTTATCCTCACCGCCTGGAAGACCTCCGCCAAAGTAGAGATAAAATACTCTAGCCAGGGCGTGAGATCCGCCTCGCTTCTGCCGAAGTAGTAATTATGGTGAGGATGGACGGAGAGTGCCCGGTAGTAGCCCGACAGGTCGCTGGCATAATGTTCCTCCAAAGAAAAGAAGCCACCGAGGCCATAGCCGGATTTGTGGAGCTGAAAGGTGGCCAGCAACCGAGCTGTTCTGCCGTTGCCGTCGTAGTAGGGATGAATGGTCACGAACTGGTAGTGAACCAGCCCAGAGATGAGTGGCGCGGGCAATCCAGATTTCTCGGCATATTCTACCCAATTCACAAGAGATGCCATGAGATCCGGCACGTCTTTTGCCTCTGGGGGCAGGTAGATGAGAGAGCCTGATGCGCTGTTTTTGATGGCATTCTGCCCTTCTCGGTAGGGCGTGGGCGTGGCTTTTGGGCCATTCTCTACGAGAGCATGCAGCCTTTTGATCAGTTCTTCGGTTAGTGGCTTCTTCTTTTTGGCCCACTCCTCCACTCGCAAGAGGGCGTTCCAGTAATTGCGAACCTCGATGACATCCCTTTCTCTGCCGGAAATCCGGACCCTGTCGTCGGCTATGACCCGTCTGGCCTCCTCCATTGTGAGGCGGTTTCCCTCGATAAAAGTGGAGAAATGAGCCGCTCGCACACGGGCGCGGGAGCGAAGCTCGGCCTCCGCCGAAGGCGGCAGTGGCGCGTGCTCTACCAGGGCGCGGGCTGCCTCGATCTGCATCAGTCCGCGTGCGATAGCGGGAGTGAGAATGTACTTAGGCGTCCAGTTTGGGGAGGTCATCTTTTTTATCTCAGGTA
The DNA here is from genome assembly GCA_964467095.1 of uncultured Methanotrichaceae archaeon. Lineage (GTDB taxonomy): Archaea > Halobacteriota > Methanosarcinia > Methanotrichales > Methanotrichaceae > Methanothrix. The sequence continues at coordinate 14,242 of CAYXSJ010000041.1, read as the reverse complement.
TGTCATTGGTTTATCATAATGAAAATACCACGGCCAATTGTCGAATGTTTTTGCCTCAATTAAATGTTTCAATGTCTATTTCATGAGCCTGATCTGATGAGGTCAATTGATATATCGTTGACGGGACCCAATAATACATCGTGAAATCCGCCACCGCGTAAAACAGCGGGTCGATGTAGATTAGATCGATCTTGCCCCGGAACTCCTTGAGCCGTGAGGGCTTTGCCCGCAGTTGTGCTCCCAGATGAGCCGGTTCCTGGAGTCCTCCCGCACGGTGGTGGACAGCTCCCCCAATGTAGTCTGCCCGGAGGCGAGAGCCTCGCTTCTCGGCATGTCCACAGTCTCGATCTTTTGCATGGGAAAGGATGCTCCTGCCACGTCCACGCTGCGCCGGCGGCCGTATTCGTCGTACTTGCCGTCCCAGACAAGCTCGGTCCTCATCCGGGAGAGAGGGTGGGGGTTGTCCGGGCCCCAGCGGACGGGATCAGGCATGGGGGCAGGGCTCCGGGCTGACGAAGGAGATCGGAAATGCGAGGCAGAACTTCAAAATGAGATTGTGGGACTTGTGGCTCAGGGTCAATTGCGATTATCCTCCCGATGACGGCTTTCTGGCGGCAAACGGGAAAAAGCTTTTGCATGACTGTCTGTCAGGAGTCAACGTTTATATAAAAAGAGAGCTACTATGGAAGTGATGCAGAGACTGACTGCTTACGTTTCCGGCAAGGTGCAGAAGGCTGGCTACAGAGCCCGAGTTGTCACTGTCGCCCAGAATTTAAGGCTAAAAGGATATGTGCAGAACCTCGATGACGGGCGCGTGAAAGTAGTGGCGGAGGGCGAGAACATTGACCTTGACATACTGGTCCGAGCGCTCGATATAAAAAATACATTAATTAACGTTGCCGATATCAATAAGGAGTATTCTCCGGCAACGGGCGAATTTGAAAGCTTCTTCAAGGTAGTCTCCGGAGAGGGCGAGACTGATCAAAGGCTCGATGTAGCCGCAGAGAAGCTCACCGAGCTTATCGTAGTTAATAAAGAGATTTTAATGGAGCTAAAAGCCAATCGTCAAGAGCTGAAGGAGACGCGAGAAGATATCAGAGGATCAAGTGATGCGATCGTTGGGGAGATTAGAGCTTCACGGGATGCCATTGTTGGAGAGATAAGAACATCACAGGATGCAATCGTCAGTGAGATAAGGGTATCAAACGACTCAATTGCAGTGGAGATCAGAGAGTCTCGTGAAGTTATTGCTGACGAAATTGGCGAGCTTCGCGCCGATCTTAAGGAAAGCGTTAAAGATAGATTGACGAGAATAGAATCGGACATCTCTCAGATAAAGGCAAAAGTTGGTCTCTAAAATATTTTTGCATAAATATTGACTAAGGAACATGGATTGTGAGCAGCGATGGCACTTCTCACAGCTGTTCCCCCAGACCAGCATGTTCCTAAGTCCTCCCGCACGGTTGTTTGCAGCTCCCCCAGAGTCGTCTGGCCGCCAGCCAGGGCCTTGCTCACGGGGCTGCGGTCCACGGTCTCGATCTTTTGCATCGGCATGGCAGCGCCTGCCACGTCCACAGTGCGCCGGCGGCCGTACTCGTCGTATTTACCGTCCCAGACCAACTCAGTCCTCATCCGGGAGAGAGGGTGGGGGTTGTCCGGACCCCAGCGGACGGGATCAGGCATGGGGACGGGGCTCCGGGCTGGCAAGGGCGAGCGGAAATGCGGGGCATAACTTTAAAATGAGATTGTGGGACTTGTGGCTCAGGGTCAATTGCTATTATCCTCCCGATGACGGCTTTCTGGCGGCAAACGGGAAAAAGCTTTTGCATGAAGTGATAGGAAGAGTATTTAGCTCTGCGAGTTCATTAAGACGACGGCAAAATTATGAGTGCTTCTAGGACCATTGAATGTGTTTATGAAGGCGGCGTATTAAGGCCGCTTCACGAGGTTGACTTTAGAGAAGGAGAGAGACTGAAACTTATGGTAAAGAAGTTCGATATATCAAAACTCTATGGTGTATTCGGAGAAGGTTCCATGGACGAGTTTGAAAGGTTTGAAGAAGAGGCTCAGATGTGATTTTTGTCGATATAAATGTGCTCTACAGTTTCTTGGTGAAAACAAAGTTCAGCCAAGCTGCCAGACGCATCCTCTTAATGCAGTCTGATCTTGCGACTTCAGCAACTGTTTTAAGCGAGCTGGTCTTTCTTTCTCTTAGAAAGATATGCAAAGAACGATATGGAACTAACAACTATCTGGAATTCCGCAGATTCATCGCCCTCAAAGGCTACAGTCCATTCAAAAAGGATTTGGATCAAATATTCAAGTTGGTTTCGGGGAGTGATATTTTGCTGCTTCCGACAAACGATGACCTTGATGATTGGAGAAATGCCATGAACAGATACAACCTTATGCCCAATGATGCGATGATCGCTTCAACCTGTTTCAAGCATGAAATCACTGAAATTGCCACCTTTGGCAACTATTTTCTCAGGGTAGATCAATTAAAAGTTATCAATTTAAATGAATAAAATCATGAATAAAAGGGTGAGGAGCTGCCTGGTTGTCTCCCCAGATGAGCCGGTTTCTGAAATCTTGCCCGTGCCGGAGCCGGCCTTGCGACACGAGCCGGCATAGACAACCGCCTGCATCAGAATTCTTCATTATTCAGTAACTCTTTATCCTTTTTCTTTTTACCAGCTTCCTCAGCTCATCGGCCAGGAAAACCGTACTTGAGACGGCAAAGATAGTAGCCCAATCGTAGAGCGAGAGCGCAACCGTTCCCAGTGCCATCTGAAAGAACGGCAATGTCGTCGCCAGCATCTGCAGGGTTATGGATACGGCTATAGCCGCTATCAGATACCTATTGCTGAACAGTCCGATCTGAAAGACGGACTTATCTCTGGACCTGCAGTTAAGCGCGTTGAATATCTGGAACATGGCCAGGGTGGTAAAGCCCAAAGTCTGAGCCCTGTAAATGTCTCCGCCATTCAGCTCCCTGGTGAACACAAAGAGCGTTCCTGCGGCCATGAATGCGGCGACAAACAGAACGTTTTTTATTATGTCCATATTGATGATGTTTGCCCTGGGATCTCTGGGCGGCTGGTCCATCACATCCTCTTCTTTGGGCTCCATAGCCAGATTTATTACCAGCAGCCCGTCCGTCACCAGATTAACCCACAGGATTTGCACCGGAGTGAAGATCAGCACATTTATGGCCAGGAATATCAGAGCCACCAGGATGGTGAGGATCTCTCCCACATTTGTGCTGATCAGATATTTTACCACCTTTCTGATATTCTCGAAGATGACCCTGCCCTCTTCCACCGCATTCACTATGCTCTGGAAGTTGTCGTCCGTCAGAATCATATCCGCAGTCTCTTTGGTGACATCGGTTCCGGTTATGCCCATGGCGATGCCGATCTCAGCCGCCTTGAGGGCGGGAGCGTCATTGACTCCGTCTCCGGTCATGGCCACGATGTGCCCTCTTCTCTGCAGCGATTGAACTATGCGGTGCTTATGCTTGGGAGATACACGGGCGAAGACGGATGATTCCTGAATCAAGCCGTCCAGCTCATCATCGCTCAGGCCGTCCAGGTCCTGGCCGGTCAGAACCTTCGACCCTTCCTCATAGATTCCAATCTCCCTGGCTATGGCCTGTGCTGTTACCTTATGATCTCCCGTGGCCATGGTCACCTTTATTCCCGCTCTCTTGCAAAGCTTTACAGACTTGATGGCCTCTGGCCTGGGCGGATCGATCATACCTGAAAAACCGGAAAAAATCAGATTGCCCGGCCCGTTACTCTTAAAATTTTCGATCTCTTCCGGGGCAATAGTGACATAAGCCATGGCCAGGACCCTCAGGGCCTCTTCCGCCATCTGGGAGCCGGCCGCAAGATAATCATCCTTTTTCTCCCTGGTGAGGTCTGCAAGTTTTCCATTCTCCAAAACACGGGTGCACATATCGAGGATCGTCTCCGGCGCTCCTTTGAGCAGTGCCAGCACCTCTCCCGAAGCAGTGCGGTGAATGGTTGACATGTACCTGTTTTTGGGATCAAAGGGTATCTCGTCGATGCGGGGATAGCTTTCATCAAGCTCGCTCTTTTGCAGACCGGCTTTGGCCGAAGCCACCACCAAAGCGCCCTCAGTCGGGTCACCCAGAATTTCCCATCTATCTTTCTCTTCTTTATGAGTCTTAAGAGAGGCATCATTGCACAGGGCCGCGATCTTGAGAAACATGGCCAGGCCCTCGTCCTCTGCTGCCTTCAGCGGCACTTTGTCCTGCTCAAAGCCGCCCTCGGGCTGAAATCCGATCCCTGAGACATCAACCATGCGGCCCGCCAGGAATATCTTTTGAACCGTCATCTGATTGGTGGTCAGAGTTCCGGTCTTATCAGTGCAAACCGCGGTGACCGAACCCAGCGTCTCCACAGCATCAAGTCTGCGGATGATGGCATGGCGGCCGGCCATGCGGCTGACTCCCACCGCCAGGGTGACGGTTATGGCTGCAGGGAGGCCCTCGGGGATGGCTGAGACGGCCATGGCCAGGGTAAAGAGGAATATCTCGATGAGTTCAAATCCCCGCCAAAGACCAACGACCAATGTCAGGCTGCTGGTGAAGAGGGCCAGAATCATCAGTTTCTTGGAGAGATCCAGAGTGCGCCTCTTGAGGGGAGTCTTTGCCTTCTCTGTTTTGGTTATCTGCCGGGCAATCTTTCCCATCTCGCTCCTCATCCCCGTGGCAAATACAGCGGCTTTGCACCTTCCGGAAGTGACCACCGTCCCTGCAAAAATGATATTGTCCCTTTCCGCGATGAACAGGTCTCCTTCCAGAGTGTCGGCCGTTTTTCTTGCCGGCACAGATTCGCCGGTGAGCATGGATTCATCCACCTCTAAATTGGCCTGCTCGATGATGCGCGAGTCAGCCGGAACCTTTGCGCCTGCCTCCAGAAGAATGATGTCTCCAGGAACGACCTCCTGGGATTTGATGCGCATCTCCTGGCAGATTCCCGCCTCCGGGCAATCACGCAGGACCCTGGCTTCGGCCGACGCCTGGGATCTGAGCGCCAAAATGGCCTCTTCCGCTTTATACTCTTTAAAAAAACCCAGAGCAGTGTTGATGCAAATCACGGCAATTATAACGGCGGCGTCTATCATCTTGTCTGCCAGGAAGGAGATGGCTGCAGCCAGGCCGAGGACGGCGATAAGAGGATTTTTCACCTGTTCGATTGCCAGAGCGAGCTTGCTCAGCTTCTTGCCTTCCTCCAGCTCATTGGGGCCGAAAGCCTTGTAGCGTCTGACAGCCTCATCCGAACTCAAGCCCCTCGAGCTGCTATCCAATTTTTGCACAACCTGTTCAGTGCTCAGGGCATGCCACTTGCGTTCAGACTCCGGAGTCATTATATTATCACCTTATCTTAATAAATATATTTGCTAATATTTATAAATATGCTTCAGTTACATATCTGCGCATCATTCTGTGACTGTTAAAGAAAGAGGCCACCATCCCAATGGAGTTATTCATCATTTTGATCCAGTCGTCTCTCCTATGATAGAACATAGGAATAATTATATGCTCCAGCTTGCCGTAGAAATCTTCCAGTTCTCTCTTCCTGGCCTCTTCATAAGGCAAGTTCTCCCCCGGCTCCGGCCCTATCGCCCAGCCCGTTACTCCCTCTATCCAGCCTTCGATCCACCAGCCATCCAGGACGCTGAAGTTGATCACACCGTTATGCGCCGCTTTCATGCCGCTTGTGCCGGATGCCTCCTGGGGAGGCAATGGCGTATTGAGCCAGACATCAACCCCGGAGACCATTTTGGCAGCCAGATTCATATCGTAGTTTTGAAGATATGCTATCTTGATGTCATCTTTTAAAGCATTTTTGATCTCAAAGACTTTCTTTATGGCCTCTTTGCCCCTTTCATCACGGGGATGGGCTTTTCCCGCCAGCACCACCTGGATACGGCCTTTGCGATTTGCCCTAACCAGCCTCTCCAGATCTGTGAAGATAAATGCAGTTCTCTTATATTCTGTAGCTCTTCTGGCAAATCCAAGGGTCAGGGTTTCATAATCCATATTCACATTAGTCTCTTTGTTTACATAGTCGATCAGATTTCTTTTTGCGCCCATATGCGCCTTCCAGATTTCGCTATCAGGGCTATTGTTGACCCGCAGAAGCATCTCTGGCTCATTGGCCCAGCCGGGCATGTATTTATCGAAGATCTCTTGCAGGCATGGGCAGGTCCAGGTGAAGGAATGAACGCCGTTGGTAATGGAGTGAATCTCATAGCCGGGGAACATCTCCATAGACGTCGCCTTATGCCTCTTGGCAACGCCGTTTACATAATTGGAGAGATTCAGCGCCAGATGAGTCATATTCAGGCTGTCGGCACCTCCAAATCTCTTCAGTATATCGGCATCAATAAAATCTCCCAGCAAATCAGATACCAGCTCATAACTAAACTTATCGTGGCCTGCCTTTACCGGTGTATGAGTGGTGAAAACGCAAAGCTCTTTGACGGCCTCAGTGTCCATTGCATGTCTCTTCAATAGTTCCAGGGTGAGCAGGCCGGATTGCCCTTCGTTCAGGTGGTACTTCCTGATCTCATAGCCCAGTGCGTCGAGAATCCTAACACCGCCAATTCCCAGGATTATCTCCTGCTTTAGCCTGTAACTCTCATCACCTCCATAGAGATGATGGGTAATTGTTCTATCATCCGGGCTGTTTCCTTCCAGGTCGGTGTCCAGGAACAGAACAGGAACCTCTCCGCCAGTAGGGCTTTGCAGACTGTATTGCCACGCCCCGACCCTGACTTCCCTATTTTGTATCTGCACCCTTACCTCTGTCTGCAATCTCAGCAGTGAGTCTGAAGGATTCCATTCCATTGAATGCTCAATCTGTCCTCCTTCATAGTCAAGTTCCTGGCGGAAATACCCGCGTCTGCTAATGAGTGTAACAGCAACCAGAGGCAGATTCAGGTCTGCACTCGACTTTATGGTATCGCCGGCTAATGTTCCAAGTCCACCTGCATAGGTGGGAACATCGCTCAATAGACCGATCTCCATGGAGAAGTAAGCGATCTTCTTTTTCTTCAGGATGCCTGTCATAGAGGAAGAGTTCCTTTGGTTTTTGTCGGAATTTTTGTCACGATAGTTATAAATGCAATATGTGCATAAAATATTAAAACCTTATTTCGGTCCCACAGAGAAGGCTCGACCTCTTTCCTGGAAAAGCACAGGATCAATCCTCAAGCGGGGACCTTTTTGCCCTGAGACTATACCGGAGCCGATCGGCATGAAGCCGGGAAATTGTTGTCGTTGTCATGATGATTCTTATCATCGCCCTGCTCTACATTCTTGCCGTTCTTGGATTTTGATATTTTCGAGGTAAAAAACAAAGATCCAAAAATTTATAAGCTATAATCCAAAACAAACATCCGGTGATTTTAATGGTTAAGATGAACGGCAGACCTGGCAAATCTCAAGGAAGTCCAACTGGTGGAGATAAGTTCGGACAGGAGTTCTACATGACCGCGGTTGAGATGGCGAGCATGCTAAGAAGCCTGGCTGATGAAATCGAAGGCAGAGGTGTGGTAGAGGCATCCGCAGAGAACTGGGCTCTTGGTGTAAGTCCCAGGGAGCCCCTTAAGGTCGAAGTGCAGTATAAACACAATCCAAGCAGGAGGGAGCTTGAGTTCCAGGTTAAGCTCAAGGAGAATCCCTGAAGATCCGCTGAAATTTCCTCACCAAAAATCATATCATCGAGTTCTTCAGAATACAGATCTGATGGGAACAACCGAAGACATTCATACAACATGCGTTTTTTGCGGCTGTGGGTGCGGTCTGGTCCTGCATGTAAATGACGGACAGATCTTGAAGGCCTCACCGGAGGTTTCACATCCAGTGTCCAAGGGTCGGTTGTGCGTCAAGGGCCGCCATGCCTGGGAGTTCCCAGGTCATGAAGACCGCTTGCGTTTCCCTCAGGTCAGGAAAGGCGGGGCTCTGGTTAGATCCTCATGGAGAGAAGCCCTGTCCCATTCTCTCGGCAGACTCGATGAGATCAAAAAAGCCGATCCCGCCTCATTGGGAGTGCTAACCTCGGCCAAGGGCACCAATGAGGAGAACTACTTATTGATGAAGCTGGCGCGCTCGGCCCTTCAGACCAACAATGTAGACAACGTGGCGCGTCTCTGTCACGCCCCTACGGTGGTGGGCCTCAACCGAACATTAGGCTGCGGGGCAATGACCAACTCCATCCGCAGTATCGCCGATGCTCAATGCATTCTTATGGTCGGATCCAACACCACCGATCACCACACCATGTTTGTCCCTTACGTCAGGCTGGCCAGAAAGCAGGGTGCGAAGATGATCGTGGTTGATCCACGCCGCACAAGCATGGCCCGCATGGCCGACATTCACCTAGCCCCAAATCCAGGAACCGACCTTGCCTGGATCAATGCCTTTCTCCACGTCATCTTCAATGAAGGGCTGGAGGATAAAGAGTTCATATCCGGTAGAACCGAAGGGCTGCATGAGCTGATGCAGGTGGTGGAGCGTTTTTCTCCCGATAAGGCAGAGGCCATCACCGGCATTCCTGCTGCAAAGATCAGGGAGGCAGCTCTTGCCTATGGGTCGGCAGACCGGGGAGCTATCGCCTATGCTATGGGCATAACCCAGCATAAATCCGGAACGAATAACGTCCAGGGTCTGGCTAATTTGGCCCTGGCCACCGGAAATATAGGACGTGAAGGGACTGGGCTTTATCCTCTGAGAGGCCATCAGAATGTGCAGGGAGCATGTGATATGGGGGCGCTGCCCGGAGTTTATACCGGATACCAGCAGGTAGCTATAGCCAGGGAGAAGTTCGAGAGCGCCTGGGGCCTCTCTCTGCCCGATAAGCCGGGGATGACGGCACTGCAGATGATGCAGGCTGCCAGGGACGGGCAGCTAAAGGGGCTGATCATAGTAGGAGAGAATCCCATGCTCAGCTATCCGAACAGCACTGAGATCAAAAAGGCTCTGGAGTCGCTGGAGTTCCTTCTGGTCTGGGACATATTTCCCACCGAGACCTCCGTGATGGCTGATGTCGTCCTCCCTGGTGCATCATTTGTCGAGAAGGACGGCACTTTTACATCAATGGAACGCAGGGTGCAAAGGGTCAGAAAGGCCGTAGCGCCCCCTGGAGAGGCTCAGCCGGAGTGGAAGGTCCTCTCTCAAATGATGCGTTTGTCGGGCATCTTAGGGGAATACAGCTCCCCGTCTCAGATAATGGAAGAGATAGCCTCCCTTACGCCCACATACGGCGGGATCAGCTATTCCCGGCTGGATGCTGTGGGCGGCCTTCAATGGCCGTGTCCTCACCCCGGCCATCCTGGGACTGCCATAATGCACGTTCATAGATTTCCAAGGGGCAAAGCCAAATTCAGGCCGGCCGAGTATCAGGACGCCTATGAGACTGCAGACGGCGAGTTCCCGTTGCTGCTGATTACGGGACGAAGCGGCCACAGGTTTCATACTGATACCATGACCAGACGTGCCAATCTGCCGGAGGCGGCATTGCCTGCTCCGGCGGTGGAGGTCAATCCTGAAGATGCAGAGAGATTAGGGATAGTCGATGGTGAGACGGTCATCGTGAAGACAAGGCGGGGCCAGATAGCGATCAATGCCGTTATAACGTATAATGTGCAGCCGGGAACGATATTCATCCCCTTTCATTTCAGCCGGGCACCTGCCAATATCCTTACCGGTTGGGCAGTGGACGCATTGTCGGGAACACCTGAGCTGAAGGTATCTGCGTCTAAGATAATAAAGGCAAAATGACAATGCGAGTGATGCGGACTATCTATTTTTTGCTGCCGCCTGCTTGAGGAATTTCCATGATATTAGATTTGTTGTATGCCGTAATTCCCGCCGTCATTTTATTCCTCTACGGCATCGAGAATTTCTCAGAAGAGGTGCGGCATGTGGCCGGCGAGCGCTTCCGGACAGTGCTGCAGAAAGCGACGAAGACGCCCTTCCGCGGCGCTCTTGCCGGTGCGGCGGTTACGGCCATTGTTCAGTCCAGCACTGCAACCACGATCATATCCATTGGCCTCGTTAACGCAGGAGCGATCTCGTTCATAAGTTCCCTGGGGCTCATAATAGGAGCAAACGTAGGAACAACTCTCACAGCCCAGCTTGTTGCCTTCAAATTGACGGCATTCGCCCCGCTATTTGTGATCCTGGGATTTGCCGCCAGCCTGATTCGCGGTCCCTATCGAGCCTATGGCAAGCCGGTCTTTTACTTTGGGCTGGTCTTCTACAGCCTGAATCTGATATCATCGATAGTATCCCCATTGCAGGGAAATGCCGAAGTGCTATCCCTCTTATCCATGACCGACAGCATCCTCGCGGCAGTTGTCATCGGCTTTGTCATAACCAACATATTCCAGTCCAGCTCAGTTACCGCCGGCCTTATCGTCGTCATGGCGCAAAGCGGCCTGATCACGCCGGCCCAGGCCATACCGGTTATACTGGGCGCCAATATCGGCACAACGACCACCGGTCTTGTCATCTCCCTCTCCATGAACACCGCGGCAAAACGCACAGCAGTAGCTCAGTTTCTCTTCAATTTCCTGGGTGTGCTGCTTTTCCTGCCGTTAATAGGCAATTTTACCATGCTCATCGAAGGCATCGGGGGAACGGAGGCTATGCAGGTGGCAAATGCCCATCTCATCTTTAACTTTGCATCAGCCACCATATTTCTGCTGGCCGTGCGGCCTTTTTCCAGCTTGATCATGAGGCTGCTGCCGCAAAAGGACAGCGAGATTGTATTCGTAACCGATCATATCTCTTCAAAGCTCCCTGAAGACATCTCACAGGCCATCTCGCTGGTGGAGAAGGAGATCGTGCACCTGCTCAAGATCTGTAAGGACATATTCGAGAGAACCATGCAGGTTGCAGCCGGCGAGCATGATATGTGCTCCAGGATTGAGCATTCCAGGGACTATGTCACTTATCTGCACTCTCAGATCATGGCTGCTGTTGTCTCTGTGACCAATCGGGAGATATCCGTGGAAGACGCAGCTCATGTCGCCATTCTGGCGCGGATGTCGGATCTGTGTGGATTGATGGCTCAGCAGATGGTCTCCATGGCCAGTAGGTTTGCATCCATTTATGAGACGAAAGCAGAACTATCCCCGGAATCCTGCAGGGGAATTGAAGAGATGGCATCTCCCTGCCGGGAAAATATAGAATATCTTATAAATGCCTTCCCGCAGATGCCGGAGGATGTCGATAGAAAGATGCGCTCCAATGATGAGCTTTTGCGCCGGACCTTCAATTGGAACTATAAGACCTACCTCATCAGACTGGCAGCAAAGAGCACTACCGGTGACACGTTCTCTGAGATCCTCTTCTCCTTTGAGAGAGTAGGCTCCATAATTCGTGAACTGAGAAAGACCTGCATATCGATGGGCATCCCCGCTTCCGCACTGAATGTGCCTGATCTCATCAAACCGCCCCATCTGGATGAAGGGGTTGGAGATGATGAAGAGCCGAAAGACTTTCTTTGACGCTATTTTTTCCGGCAATTTTTTCGCGTATAATCGAAAGAATAAAGATCATGGGCGTCGGTGATCGGATGGAGATGCTGATTCATGAGGTTAGGGAGTGGCCGGTTATTAAGCGGTCGTTTGCACTGGACCGGTAAGCTTTGCAGAAGAGATGGGATTGATGGCTCTTCTAAATTTTTTTTAATTTTTGATTGCTGATGACATAATTTTCTACAGACCGATCAGTGTTGATATGGTTATGATCAGCAAGACCGCAGGTATAGCATATTTTATGAGGATGTTCAGAGAACTCAGCCAGACTTCTGCTGTGCCTGTCATGACATTCAGCACATCGTATTTCATGAACCATTTGAAGATGAAGGCTACCAGAAATGCTGCAATTGGCAGTCCCATAGTTCCAACGGTTTCATCCATCAGATCCAAGATTCGCAGTCCCTGGAACCTCAAATCGACCTGACTATAGCTGAGGGCTGGAGCAAGACCCGTGACAATGAGAATTATAGTCAGGAAGAAGCTGGCTTTTCTTCTGGTCATTCCCGTCTCGCCCATAATCGATGCCACGTTGACCTCCATCATTGAGATCGCCGAGGTGAGCGCGGCAGAGAAGAGCAAGGCAAAGAATGCAATGGAAAAAAAACTGCCGTATGGCATCAGTTCAAAGGCTTTCGGCAGGGTGGTAAATGCGAGCTCTGCACCTGCCGTGGGCTGCAGCCCGAAGGTGAATACCAGGGAAAAAATCGCTGTCCCTGCCAGCAGAGCTGCAGTAATGTCGGATATGGTGATGATCAATGCTGATTTCGCTATGTCGGTATTTTCCGGCATATAAGCTCCATAGGTGATGAGGATGCCCATGCCTACCGATAAAGAAAAGAAAGCCTGGCCAAAAGCTGCGCTCCAGACCCCGGGGCTGGCAAGCGCAGAGAAGTCGGGTCGCAGGAAGAAGTCCATGCCCGGCCGAAATCCTGGGAGGCTTACGCAGAATATCACCAGAACCACCAGGATGACAAATGCCAGTGGAATCAGAAAGGATACGATCCTCTCAATGCCCTCTCTTACTCCCAGACTTACAATTATTCCGGTGGCAAGCGCCGAGATCAAGAAATAGGCTACAGGCTGCATTGATGAGGTAAAGGCTGAAAATGCGATATCTCTGCCCAGAAGAGAAAAAGTCAGGTAGGCAAGCGTCCAGCCCATTATTACCAGATAGTAGCTCAGGATCAAGAGGACTATCAGGCAAATCAGCCAGCCAAATATCTTGAGCTTCTCTCCGGCAAGGGCAAAGGAGGAGACCACACTTGATCTCAGGTGTCTTCCCACCGACATCTCTAAAATCATAAGCGGGACTGCAAAGCAGAGCACCGCCAGAAAGTATGGGACTAAATATGCTCCGCCACCATTCTGCCCTACCACAGATGAGAAGCGCCAGATATTGCCTATGCCCACAGCGGAGCCTACAGCGGCAAGAATAAATCCCAAATTAGAGGACCATCTCTCCAAGTCTCAGGCACCTCCTTTTGCAGCGAAAAAGCCGATGGCTGGCATTAAATAAAAGAAAGAGGAAATGGGCACTATTTTTCCGATCTGACTATCAAAACAGGACGATTGGCAATCCTGGCCGTCTCATAGGTCGTGCTTCCTACAACCATCTGCTGCAGCCAGCCTGCTCCGTGAGAGCTCATGGCAATCAATGATGCGTCTTCCCTGTCCGCAAGGGCGGCGATCTCCTGGGGAGCATCTCCCACCTGCACATGAACCTTCACTTTCAGGTCAGGCCTTTCGATATCCCTGGCAATGGCATTTAGCTTGACGGCTGCATCCTTTAATTCAGCATCGATCTGCTCATCGCTCTCGCCACTGGCGATTACATATTGCAGACCTATTTCTCCGACGCCCTTCAAGTCTTTGGCAAAAAATATCGCTTTTTCAGCCTGCTCGGAAAAGTCCGTGGGGCAGATTACCTTTGTAAAGAGACTTCTGCAGAACTGCCCGAGTTTTTCTCCTTCCAGGACTTTATATCGCATTATGAGAAGATTGGTATGGCCGTAAAGCAGAACATTTTTTGAGACATTTCCCAAAAATAGGCCGCTCACTCTCCCTTTGCCCCTGGCCCCCATCATTATCAATGTGGCTTTTTCTTCATCCGCCACTTTCCCTATGGTCCTCGCTATGTCGCCCTCCAATATTGCCTCTACTCGCGTCTTTACATTAAAACGAAGGGCCTGCAGGTACGATTTTTGCTCTTCCAGCATTTTTTCAGCCTTTTGAACCTCAGCCGCAGGATCCCATGCCCGAGATACGGTGGATCTGCGGATCACATGCAAAAGAACCAGATCTTTTTCGCCGGGCAGTTCGCTGATACATTCCAGTATCTTCTGGGAGTGCTTGGAGAAGTCGGTTGGAACCAGTATTCTTTGATTCATAGCATCCTTCTTGCAATTGATCGATAATTAATTTTTCTGTTATCTGGATTATAAATGCTGCAAAAGGTGAAATCAGCTCTCCTTCTCCTTCTCTGCCAGTCCCAGCACATTGAGCAGCCCAAGAAGGTTCTCTCGAGAGAGTGACCCGTCAGATACCTTCTTTAGAACCTCCTTGGCATTGAAGGCCACCCCCAGACCGGCGTTCTTGATCATGAGGCAGTCGTTGGCTCCGTCGCCCACGGCCACGATGCTGTCCGGGCTGATCTTCTCCA
>CAYXSJ010000040.1:9678-16469 GCA_964467095.1 uncultured Methanotrichaceae archaeon | reverse complement strand
TCTCCCGCTACGATTATTAACCGCAGAGCCGCAGAGTTCGCAGAGCCGCGCAATCTGCTTAATTCTCAACACTTGAAAAAAGCGCACCGTTTCTGAGCAATTGTCGCCTCCGTTCGTTCATCCTCTATGTGCTCTGCGTCCCTGCGGTTATATTCGCAATAGTTCGCTATAGTATCGGCTAATAGTAACCGCAAATCACCACAGCCTCCCCAAATCCAGCCCCCCAGGAGAAGCAGCCTCAGCCGGAGCCCAATTCCTCCTGATCCCAGGCCCGACCGGCCTCCTGCCCGCCCTGAAAACAGCGCCGCAATCCCGGACGGCCCGGCCTAGTTGAAGCAGGCACGAGCGAGAGCCGGAAGCAGAGCAAAGTGAATCATCTGCAAATCCCTGGAAGATTGACAGGATTTCTGAGGATCGTCGGGCGCAGGGGCAGAGAATCCCCGCCTCTTCAGAGGTGGGATGAATCGTGCCCCGCCCAGATTACTTTCACTCTGCGGCATAGCCATATATCACCCCAGATCTATTACCGCATTGCTTGGTTTGCTGCCAGCAGTTGAAAAGACTCAAGCAGCGCGAACAAAACCACGAAAACAATTGGCATGGGATCACACGCCATCGGTTGAACAGGCCGTAGATGCCTACGAATTCATTCGTGGGAGTGGTCACAGAGGATTGCTATCTTACAGCCTCAGCATATTGTTTGGAAAACTCCTCGCATTGGCCGATGATGCGCTGTGTAGCCTCTCTCAGAACAACTATGGGATCTACGTCTTTCGTCGTGATCCGGAAGACGGGGTTGTCCATGATGGGAAATTTGGTGTCGTAGGTTGCCATCAGCACTCTTTCATCAACCAAAAGCTCGGTTCGCAGCAGGTTCAAGATAGTGTGCCCTTCGCCCAGAAACTCGATGATGGCCTGATTCTCCGTCTTCTTGATAATCTTCAAATTCATCAAACCACCCCAAGTCCGTACGCTGAGCTCATCTTGCGCGTCTCGGTATTGGCGCAATTGGGGCAGACCAATTTATTCTCTTTCTTGACCAGGCCCGTAAGACAGCGATTGCAGTAGGCCTTGATAACGCCCAGGTCCTCATCGCCCGTGGAAAGTCTCATCTGTCTCTCATCGATGATCTTGGCCTTAAGAATGTCTCGGATCGAGAAGAGGTGACGCAGGTCTTTGACATAGGAGTTTCTCACATTGGATATGTGAATGGTCGCCTCCTCATCTGAGATGGGTCTGTCCTCGTGCCCCTTCTTGAAGGCCAGCGAGACTATGACCAGGCTGTCCTTGAGATCGATCACCTCTCCCACCACTATATCGCCCTGAAAGAGCTTTACGGGGGCATTGGTCTTGGGTATGACACTCGCGGATCTGGCTCTCGAATCGATCTTGACCAGGCCCGCAGTAGATGCAAAAATCCTTCCTCCCCTGGCGTAGGTGCAGTCTCCGGGAACAAACTCCTCAGTTGATCCCACCACATCTCCAGGAAGTACAAAGCTGCCGTCCATCATGACTCCTCTATGAATTACTAGTATCTAAAGTCTGGCATCCTAGCATGTTATTCTATATAGCTCAACCTCAATGATCTTGACATCTTGACTGTGAAACTCAAAGCATCTCCTCAAGGGAAAGGGAATGCGATAGATCTCCTGCACTGTGCAGGGTAACACAAAGCTTCTCACGAAACCCTCGCTTCCCAGATTATGCAAAGAGTAGACCGTCTTGGCGATTTTTAGAGCAATGCTCAGAAAGGCGCGATCTCCGGCGCTCGCCTTCTGGGCTCCAAAGGGCGGATTCATGATCACAGTATCGATGCCCTTGAGGGCCAGCGAGTTCACATCGGCGCGGATGAAATCCACATCCACGTTTAGCTTTTTTGCGTTTCTCCTGGCTATGGCTAAGGCCTCGCCGTCTTTCTCCACACCAATGGCCCTCGCGCCCAGCAGGGCAGCGCCTATGGCCAGCATGCCCGTCCCGCAGCCCAGGTCGCAGACGGTTGGGCCCAGCTCTCCGCGCATTGCCGCCAGGAAAAGCATCTGGGCTGCGACAGAAGCTGGAGTGGCATATTGCTCCATTTGAAAAGAGGGCCTGGTAAAGCCCTCCAGCCGCTCAAGCGTCATTTCAAGCTGCTTTCTCTTCATATTTGCCAAAGAGACATTTTTTGCTGCCTATATCAAGTATAGTATTGCTTCTATTGCCAGGAGTATCACCAAGAGAACCGACAGACTCTTGAAGAGGAATATGGCTTTCGAGCGGCTGAAGGGGCTTTCTGGAACAGGTTCCTCAATTTCGTGATCTGGGACGGCTTCGCGAAATCGAGGATCCGTATCCTCAATTCCGGCCTCCAGGGGCTGTTCTTCACTTCGCTCATTTGTCTCTTCGCTACCTTCTGGAAATGCCCTTTCATATGACTCTTGCCTTGTGTCCTCTGGTTTTAAGGGCATATCCTTCTTTTCATGGAATGGCTGCCTTTCTTCTGGCTGATTTTCGTCCAGCTGATTTTCAGATGGCTGCCTATTGACTGGCAAGAGAAGCTGGCCGGAACTTTTGCATGCCACAGCGGCCTTGGTTGGAACCAGCCATCCCGCCTCAGGATTTACTATCTCTGAGACAAAAACCTGGGAGGCTTCTGTGCTGCCATCCGCCAGGATCAGGTCTCTTGCCTCAGGCCTCTCCCTTGAGATCTCCAGGACCGGCATGTCCGTCTTTTCTATGGATTGTGCATTTGGCTCAGTTTGCAGATCGTATATCTTGATCTTAACAGCAGATTCTCCTTTTTCAGTCATGGGCAAGAGATGCAGAGACTCATCCCAGGTCAATATGCTACTATCATCGATTTTGCTTAGCGAATAGCTCGCCATGGACCCGGCAATGAGAAGCAGGGCCGCCTGGCATTGTCCGATAACATTTGCGGCTGATCCTGCCAGGACTTCTGCCGCGCCAAAATGCTTTTCCGAGTTGCGCAAATCCGCGGCTGCTGCCTGCAGCTTCTCGGTCGGATCTCTTCCCAATTTTTGCACCTCTATGCCAGCATTGATATTTTTCAGGGCCTGGCAAAGAAAGCCGCTCTCTTCCTCTGATGCCAACCCCTGGGCTCCTCCCATGAGATATTCCGAGGCGTTGGTGAGGGCGCGACTTTGCATCAAGGGATCGTTTGCATAAAGCCCAATGCTTCGCGCTTCCTTCATGCCGGCGACAATTCTCTGCAAGCCCAGGATCCAGGCTTTTTTTGGATCCCTGGCATTTGCTGCCGCATCGTCCAGGGAAGATAGGGCCTTCTCCATCAGCATCAGCGCCTCCTCCCCCTGAACCTTTCCGCAAAGCCTGGCCAGATAGGACCGGCCCCTGGCAATTGCCGCATCCGCTTTGATCTCGGCCTGGCCTTCCGCGAGGGTAGACGCCAGCTCTTGATAACGATCTGCTGCCTGAGAGAAGAGCCTGGAGGCTTCCTGCCTTTGCTGCTGACCTGCGATTCGGCATGCTTCTTCTTTTACCCATGACCCTTCGTCATTCTCAGCCTCTTTCAGGCAATTTTTTGCCAGGGAGCTGTAAGTCTTCGCCAGGCAATAGAGCGCATTCTGATAATTGGGCTTTTTCTGGCGGGAGGTGAGAAGAACGGCTCTTTCCAGAGGCTCGCGAGCAGCAGTTGCCTCATCCATTTGCAGGTAGACGCGTCCCAGATTGGAAAGAACGATTCCTTGGCTCTGACTTTCGCCTTGCTCTTCGAATAAAGAGAGGCTGGAATTGAAGTAGCCGAGTGCTTTATCCCAATCCTTTCTCTGGCCGGCAATTCTTCCCAGCCGGTCCAGCACCCAGGCGGCACTTCTTTTATCGCCCAGCCTCTGAAAGTCAATCAGGCTTCTCTCGAAATACCGAGCGGCAAGCTCCTTCTCGCCCATATCTGAATAGACCCGGCCCAAGCTTCCAGTCATCTGAGCGATGCCAAGATCGTCGCCCTTCTCCTCAAAGGTTTTCAGGCTGCGGTAGTAATGCTCTATGGCTCTGTCCCATTCCCCGCTGCGCCGATAGGCAGAGCCTAAATTCCCCAATACATGGGCAAGGCCGGTATAATCTCCCTCCCTGGCAAAGCAGTCGGCGGCCTTCTGGTAGTAGAAGGACGCTTTCGCCAGATCTCCCTGGTGGGCATAGGCTTGACCCAGGTTATTTTGCAGCACCGGCAGCAGAACCGGATCGCTGCATAGAGTTGCAGCCCTGTTGTATGTACTTATGGCGAGGACAGGAAAGCCCGCCCTTCGGCAGATATCGCCCAGCCGCTTGATCTCATAAACATCCTGGAGCTTAAGAGAAAGTTCGCGGCAGACTTCCTCGTCGATCCTGCCCTTTCTGGAGCTATCCAGCAATTTGCTTATCAGTTCATAGCAACTTCCTTCAATGGTCTTGTTATCTATTTTTTGTAGACCATCACCTCCTTTAGAAAAAGATGCATAAATTTCCTGGAGAGCAACTAATTGATTCATAGATTATATGATAACTTATATCTTTATATAGTTTTTGAATACCGCTAATTTTGCGATTTCTATGTGAGCTTCATGGTCATCATCTTGAAGAAGCCTTTTATATCTTGGCCGTGAGTGTTTTTGGGAGAATACCGATGGAGTTCACTGCACAGGAAAAATATGAATTCAAGCGTCTTCTCGATGACCTCAGGAGCAAGACGGGTCGAGGGACTGAGCTTATTTCACTTTATATTCCCCCCGACAAACAGATCTCTGATGTCACAAGCCAGCTACGTGAGGAGTACGGACAGGCAGCTAACATAAAATCTCGTGTCACCAGGCTCAGTGTGCAGGGCTCCCTTGAGTCGGCAATGTCCCGGCTCAAGCTCATCCCCAAACCTCCTGCCAACGGTGTGGTCATATTCATCGGCAGCGTGGATGCTGGAGCTAATCGAACTGAGATGTTCAGCGTAGCTTTAGAGCCGCCCGACCCCATCGTGACCTACCGATATCACTGCGATTCTTCGTTTCTCTTGGGCCCGCTGGAAGAGATGCTGGCTGACAAAAAGACCTTCGGGCTTATCGTACTGGACCGGCGCGAGGCGGCCATTGGAGTTCTGAGAGGAAAATATATCGAACCTATAAAGCACCTCACTTCCACCGTGCCGGGCAAGCAGAGAAAAGGCGGCCAGTCCAGCCACAGGTTCCAGCAGCTTCGTCTAATCGCCATTCACGACTTCTACCAGAGGGTAGGTGAATCGGCTAATGACGCATTTTTGCCCATCGATCCCAAGGATCTGCAAGGCATCCTGGTAGGAGGACCTTCCCCCACCAAGGAAGAGTTTGTGGAAGGGGCCTTTTTGCATCACGAGCTGCAAAGAAAGATTCTGGACGCATTGGACGTCTCTTACACGGACGAATCAGGGCTTTACGAGCTGGTGGATGCGGCTCAGGACAGGCTCTTGGATCTGGAGGTGACGCAGGACAAACTGCTCATGCGCCGCTTCATGAAAGAGCTGGTCTCCGACAAGGGTCTGGCGGCTTACGGCGAGAATGAGGTTCGTCATAACCTGGAGCTTGGATCGGTGGAGGTGCTTCTTCTCTCCGAGGATCTGAGAAAGACACGAGCCATTATTGAATGCACCAATCGTAGCTGCGACTTTTCCGAGAGCCAGACCCGTACAAGTGCCTCAGCGCCGCTGGGCAACTGTCTAAAGTGCGGCAGTGCACTTGCTATCACAGAAGACGAGGACATTGTCTCCAATCTATCCAAGCTGGCGGATCAGAGTGGAGCAAAGGTTAAGATCATCTCAACGGAGTTTGAGGAAGGCGCGCAGCTTTACAAGGCCTTTGGCGGGATTGCTGCAGTCCTCAGATACAAGACCAGCCACATCTAGGAGCGATTGAGAACGATCGAGGTTACTATTTGCTCATCGGTTCGGCCTACAGAACGCGTGGAGAAGGTCGTATCCGCCATTGAGAACATCTTTCCCGGCCTGATCATGGACATTCGCGCCGACAGGATTGAGGCCTACAATGGCCTGGAGAGCCTGAAGACGCTGCATGAGCTTTTGAGAAAGCAAGAGATTTTGGACACGGCTCGATCCGTAATGCGGCGCGGACTGGTGGGCAATACCGCTGCATTCCAGCTTAATAAGCAAGCCGCCTTGATGGGATTTGTGAGCTTCCCTCCGGAAGAGGAGCCTCTGGGCTCGCTGCATGTGCAGATCACAGGAGGCGAGCGTGTTATCAATTGGCTGGCTCCTGAGACCGAGAACGGCGTGCCGATCCGAGAGATTGATGCAAGTGAGCTGGGAGAGGATGAGCCAGGAGATGGTGAGCAGGGAGGAGCGAATGTTTAGCTTCTCCTCCAGCAAGCTGGTAGACAGGCCCTTTGACTGGGCTTATCAATTGAAAGATCTGGGCTACAGCGGCTGGGAGATCGTAAACGAAGGAAAGCAGAAGCTGACCCGAGAAAACCTTGCTGAGGCCAAACAGATCGTCGAGACTACCGACCTTATTATTACCATTCACCTGCCCTACTCCGACCTGAATCTGGCATCCGTGAACCAGCCTATCTGGGAGGAGACGGTTCGGCAGATGAAAAGTTGCCTGGACCTTGCCGGCGACTTTGCCCGCCTGGCCGTGCTTCATCCCGGCCACTTTTCGCCTCTGGGAATGCATATGCCCGATGCCGCCTGGTCGCAGAGCATCCTGGGCATCCAGCAGATCTGCGATCATGCTGCGGACCTGGACATGAGAATTGCCGTGGAGAACATGGTCAACATGCCTGCCATTCTGGGCCGCCAACCGGAGGAAGTTATGGGAATAATA
>CAYXSJ010000040.1:9313-9668 GCA_964467095.1 uncultured Methanotrichaceae archaeon | reverse complement strand
ATACCGACAAAGCCGGCAACGCCGGAACATATAGCTCCGACAAGGAAGGCGACACCGGTCCGCCAACCCAAAGCAAAACCGCTGTAACCGGCATCGTTGGTCGCGGGCAATAAGCCTACAATAATACCAATGATGATGGCAATACCAATGGAAATGTAGAGAGCTTTTTGCAGCTTAAGGACAGGATCATTCATACTCATGTGCACGACAATCATGGAGAGAGAGACGAACACCTGCCGGTGGGAAATGGCACAGTTCCCTGGAAAAAGTTTGCAGCGGCCTTTAAAAACTATAGAGGACGCATTGTGACAGAGTCCCGCTCTTTAGAGGAGGGGCAAAGGTCCGTAAATCGCCT
>CAYXSJ010000040.1:0-9303 GCA_964467095.1 uncultured Methanotrichaceae archaeon | reverse complement strand
ATGTGCTGGCCTATATTTTGTATCCCGCGACGATGGAGAAATTTCTGAAGAAGATAATGAATCTGCAATGAGACCTCTTCCTATCATGTCGATCTTCGAGAATATGGCTAAAAGCATGCTGGATGGCTTTGACTGCAAAGACCGTGCCCGAGAGGAGGCTTTTCGCCTCTCCCGCGAGGTTATTCGACACTGCTCGTCCTCCATTCGGTCCGTGCATAGAAATGACAAGGCATCAGCAGAGAAACTCATAGGCGAGGCGGCCCTTGGCCTGGCGAGGATTCAGGCTGTCCTGAAGGATCACCAGGATGTGCGCTACGCCGGATTTGTGGATGGAGCAGAGCAGGAGTACGCAGAAGCGCGAAATGTTTATTCCATCACAACCAAGCACCAGATCCTGACTCCTGACGAGGTGGGAGTGGAGAATGTCAATTATCTGGCTGGCCTGGGAGACGTAACAGGAGAGCTGCGCCGTCATATTCTGGATCTCATTCGCGCCGGGCGGGCGGCTGAGGGCGAGTACTTCCTGGGCGTCATCGAGGAGATTTATTACCTGCTCATGCTCTTCGACTATCCGGATGCCATCACCCGCGGCCTGCGCCGCAAGAGCGACCTGGCCAGGAGCATGCTGGAGAGGACGAGAGGCGATCTCACAAACGCTCTGGAGCTGACCAAGATGCAGGAATCGCTCTGCAGTTTCCGTGAGCTGCCTAAAATGCCAAAATAATAATATTAAGAACTGTTAAATTCATGGAGCTATAAAGCATGAAGTTTGATCCCAGCCAGATTAAAGAGGCTGCCAAAGAGGATTTTGATAAGGCCTGGCAGCAGGGAAGAGAGTATCTCGGCAAGCCTTCCCTAAATGAGAGATATCCCAGAAATAGCTATTCTTTCGGGGCAGTACACCCCATATTCGACACCATTCAGAAGCTTCGGGAGGCCTACATCCGCCTGGGCTTCTCCGAGGCCATGAATCCGGTGATGGTCGAGGCATCTGATGTTTACCGTCAGTTCGGCTCAGAGGCGCTGGCAGTGCTGGATCGCTGCTTTTACCTGGCGGGCCTGCCACGGCCGGACATCGGCATGTCCGATGAGAGGATCTCTCAGGTAAATGCCCTCCTGGGCAGGGAGCTTTCCGCAGAAGAGGCGGAGGCATTGCGCCAGATTTTGCACGGCTACAAGAAGGGCAAGGTGGAGGGCGACGACCTGGTGGCAGAGATCTCAAAAACCCTGGGCGCTCACGATGCGCTGGTCTCCACCGTCCTGGAGAAGGTCTTCCCAGAGTTTCGGGAGCTGAAGGCAGAGGCTACAACGCGCACCCTGCGAAGCCACATGACCTCGGGCTGGTTCCTATCGCTCTCCAATCTTCATCACCGAAGCAAGCTGCCCCTGAGGCTCTTCTCAGTGGACCGCTGCTTCCGGCGGGAGCAGGCCGAGGATGCAGCGCGGCTGATGAGCTACTACTCGGCCAGCTGCGTGATCATGGATGAGGATGTGAGTGTGGAGGATGGAAAGGCGGTGGCCGACGGCCTGCTCAGCCAGTTCGGCTTTGAGAAGTTTCAGTTCCGGCCGGATGACAAAAGGAGCAAGTACTATGTTCCCGGAACGCAGATTGAGGTTTACGCCTACCATCCCGGCCTGGTCGGCTCGGCGACAAAATACAGCTCGGGCTGGGTGGAGGTGGCGACTTTCGGCATCTACTCGCCTACCGCCCTTTCCCAGTATGATATTCCCTATCCCGTCATGAACCTGGGCCTGGGCGTGGAGAGGCTGGCCATGATCCTGCATAACTCCCAGGATTTGCGGGCCCTCTCTTATCCGCAGTTCCAGAGCAACTGGGAGCTCTCCGCCCGGGAGATGGCGCAGATGATCCGCGTCGACAAAGCTCCTTCCACCCCGGCAGGCCAGGCCCTGGCTGAGGCCGTGGTGCAGACAGCCATCGAGCACGCCGACACCGTCTCGCCCTGCCAGTTTGTGGCCTGGGAGGGAGAGTTGTTCGGGCGCAAAGTCAAGGTCTCTGTAGTCGAGCCTGAGGAGAACACCAAGCTGTGCGGTCCTGCGGCTCTAAATGAGATCGTCGTCTACAAGCAGAACATTATGGGCATTCCCCGCACCTCCCGCTGGGAGGAGGCCTTTTCGGAAGGCGTGAGCACGGGCATCAGGTACATCGACGCCTTTGCGGCGCTGGCCGCCTACGAGATCGAGGTGGCGGCAATGGCCGGAAAGGAGTCTGAGACGCGGGCCAGAATCGTGAGAAGCCCGGCAGATGTCAACATCAAGATCCATCCTGCCCTGGAGAGGTACATCACCAGCTACAAGCACAAGATGGACCTGAGGGGACCGGTGTTCACAACGGTGAAGAGCGAGATCCTGGGCTAAACAGAATCCAATGTGCTTAACCTTACGGGTTTACGAATCCAACCACAGAGCGCACAGAGTTCACAGAGGACGCACAGAGGACGCGATTAACAGGGATAATTTAGAGGCTTCATGAAAGATGTTTCTGCCAATGCGGATGCCAAGAGGCTTGCCGGTGAAGCGGCTGCCGGGCTGGTGAAAAGCGGCATGGTGGTGGGCCTGGGCACCGGCTCCACCGTCGCCTGGACCATCAAGCGGCTGGGCGAAAGGGTCAGGGAGGAGGGCCTGGATTTCCTGGGAGTTCCCACCTCATTTCAGGCGGAGGATCTGGCCATAGCCTCAGGGATAAAGCTCACCACTCTCAATCAGCACCCGATTCTGGACCTGGCCATCGACGGAGCCGATCAGGTGGACCACAACCTGTTCGTCATCAAAGGTGGCGGCGCAGCTCACACGCGGGAGAAGGTGGTCGCCTGCTCGGCGCAGCGTTTTGTAATAGTAGCCGATGAGAGCAAGTATGCGGAATTGCTCACCTGGCCGGTGCCGGTGGAGGTCCTGCCTTTCGCATTCAAGCTGGTGGAGCGACGGCTTTTGGAGCTGGGAGGCAAGCCTGTGCTTCGTCTCGGCAAGATGAAGGACGGGCCGGTAATCACGGACAACGGCAACTTCGTGATGGATGTGGACTTTGGGGCAATCGTTGATCCGGCGGCCCTGGCGGCGAAGATCAGCCCTATCCCGGGTGTGGTGGAGCACGGCATATTCGATAACCTTGACGAGCTGTACCTGGCCACGGCTGGCGGGGTGGAGATAATCAGGAAACACTAAGGGAGATGCATTTTCCCAGGATCGGAGAAGGGCAAACTAAGGAGGCTGGGCATGAAGCAAACGGAGCTCAATCAGAACCGCCTTCAAACTGCTCTTGATCTGAGGAAACTCATTTTCGATGATATTCCAGATGCTTGGTTGCTTCACCGATAATCTCGAAGTTGCGGATTATTGCGTCTTGCATCATGTTAGATGCTAGAAAGGCCGCCTTACCTTCTGCTGAATAGGATTCGATGCGTTGAATGCACTCCCAGATATGGATCAAGTAAAGCTTGTCGTCCTTCATAATGGAGTTGCCTCGGCAAGCACTCGGTCCCGGATGTACCAGTGTAAGGCTCTTTCGCTGACAACGTCCACTTTTCGCTGCAGTAGGTCTTCGAGGTCCTGCATGAGAGCTACATGATCCATTAAGCTCTTCCCTGGTTCCATCTCTACCAAAATGTCCAGATCACTCTCGGGCCCTGCCTCTCCTCTTGCCACGGAACCGAAGACCCTAAGGTTATGGGCACCGTGCCTGGCAGCGATGGCCAGGATCTCCTGGCGCTTGGCTTTTAGCAGTTCCTCAATTTTTGTAGGCATATTTTTTGGACCTTGACTCCTCGTCGATCTCTTCCGGGCTTTGGAGTATGCCCGCAGCAATTATTTTTTGCCGCAAGGCCAAGAGGCGACGCCCGCGAGATGTTTTTGAGGAAAATGATTCGGTTTCGCATCCATCAAACTTCCCGAAGACGTTGGTTTTGGACATGCACATACTACCATCCCAGAGTAATAATATTAGATAAAGGATTTCATCTTTATTCAATCTTCCGACTGAAGTCAAGAGGCTCCGCCAATAAGCTAAATGCATCATCGATGGCCAGAAGAGCAGTGCGCTCTGGGGTAGGCAGGCGGGCAGTTTGTGATTGGGGCCGGGAAGAGCCGACGGCTGGACCGGGCAGGGGCGATGGAGGTTAACGGCATCGAATTTGCGGAAGATTGAAATGGGCTGCAAGCGAAATTAAGAATAATGGCCGTAGAGCAGTCCACCAAAGAATCCCATGAAATGCGTCCTCTGCAGGAATTCACCGTGAGTAGAGGAAGTTTCTTCCTCTCAGAATCATCAATATGCAGGTAGATTACGAGGAGATCTAGGCGAGCCTGAGGGACATTAATATTAATTCTTGCTTTATTTTTCTTTTTGCAGCAGATCTTTTATCGCCTTCACTGCATCATCCTTTTCAAAAGGAGTGGCTCCAAAATAGATGCCCACCTCTCGCAGGGTCTGGAAAAGATCCGCCAGGAGCGGCATCTCAAGGCCCAGCTGATCCATCAGATCCCTCCTGCATAAGATCTGATGGACATCGCCTTCCGCCACGATCTTCCTGTCGAGAAGAAGAATCCTGTCTGCCAGGAGCAGCACCAGGTTAACATCATGCGTGGCGGTAATGATGGTGGTCCCATTGCTTTGCAGCTTTCTAATGAGAGAGACCATCTCCTTCTTGGAACGAGGATCAAGGTTTGATGTGGGCTCATCCAGGACCAGCACCTTGGGCTTCATGGAGAGAATTGTGGCAAAAGCCGCTCTCTTTCTCTGCCCGAAGCTGAGGTGGTGAGGGCTTTTTTCCGACAAGCCAAAGAGACCCACAGACTGCAATGCCCAGGCAACCCTCTCTTGCACCTTATCCCTGGAAAGGCCCATGTTCTGCGGCCCGAAGGCCACATCCTCTTCCAGGCTGGGCATAAAGAGCTGGTCGTCCGGATCCTGAAAGACCATGCCTACCCGGCTTCGTATCCAGCCCAGGCTATGCTCCTCGATCTCTCTTCCCAGGATGCGCACCGTTCCCTGGCCGCGCAAAAG
Organism: uncultured Methanotrichaceae archaeon; assembly: GCA_964467095.1. Taxonomy (GTDB): domain Archaea; phylum Halobacteriota; class Methanosarcinia; order Methanotrichales; family Methanotrichaceae; genus Methanothrix. Next base: position 4,286 of record CAYXSJ010000040.1, on the reverse strand, counting down.
TCCGTTTAAATGAAGCAGCAAAGTTGACTTGCCTGCACCATTGGGCCCAAGAAGAGCCACAGACTCTCCTTCTTCCAATGCGAAGCTGACGCCATTCAGGGCCCTCGTCCCATCAGGATAGCTGTAAACCAGGTTTTCAATTTCAATAGCCTTCATTTTCTCACCCTTAAAATTCAATTTCAAAGAGCGTGAACGCCAAGAGCCGCCCCCACCACCAGAAAGCTCTTGATGAAATCGCTATTAAGGATCTTTCGCCTTCTGCTGCCAGTAAGCTCTCCCTGGTAACCCCGTGATAGCATGGCATTGAATACGCCCTCCGACCTTTCGTAGCTTCTGATGAGCAGCATGGCAAAGGCCATGGCCAGTATGCGGGCGGTTTTAATATCCGACCGCTTCACAAATCCCCTGCAATTCATGGAGTGGCTCATGGTCAGAAGCTCTTCATTAAGGAGAAAGACATACCTGTAAGCAAAAAGAAATATTTGCGTTAGAGGAGAAGGAAGGCCCAAATCCTGCAGTGCTCTGATAGTTGCCGTGAAAGGGGCGGTGCTCATAATCAAAAGTGCCAGGAGAGCGGCACCCAGCCCGCGAATGAGAAATAAAAGGCCCAATTGTATGCCCTGGCTGCTGAGAGAAAAGAACGGGACTGCGGACAGGCGATCCCCACCCGCCGTAAAAGGCAGGAGGATCACCAGGGGCAGAAGAAAAAGTGCCGGCCACTTCATGAACCTGGATACGTGGGCAAGAGGAAGCCGGGAAATCAAGATCAAGGCAAAGGATATGCAAAGCCCGGCAAAAGCTTGCAGGATGCTCTCAGCCAGAGCCACGGAGAAGATGAGCACAAAAAGGGAGAGGACCCTGGCCCGGGGCTCCCAGCGGTGAATGGGAGACACCAAGCGTGAATATCTCTCAGGATCAAAGTGGGTCATGCTCTCTTATTGCCCTTTCTGGATAGATAGATCATGGCCAGCCCGGCAATTGCCAGCAGATAGCCCATGCCGGCAGCAGCACGCAAGGGACGGGAAAGCTCTTCAGCTTGCGTTTTCTGCTCCAGGTTTAGAGAAAGCTCTGCCCTATGTCCAGCCGAGTTGCCAATGAACGTTATATCTCCTGCACCCCCGTCCGGCCGGTATCTATAGGCTCCTTTTTCGTCCGTCACTCCTTTGCCGATGGATTTTCCGTCGCTTTGCACATCAATCTCGACGCCCTGGGCAGGAGTTCCGTCGTCATAGAGAGCGGTTACCTGAAGCTCGTTTACCTTGTAGCCCATCATCATCCGGTGGGCATCCGATATATTGCAGGCCAGGAGAAGGATAATAAAGAGCAGAGCGTATTTGCCCTTCATTCTAATTCCTCTTGCACCATTCTTTTCAATTCAATGCACCTTCAAACTTTCTTTTCCACCGGCTGCCAACATCTGCGGCTTGACGCTCACCAGAAATCCGGCAGCTCCACCAACCACCGCGACTTCAATGAGCATCACTGGCAGGTGGGCTCCTATTACCAGAATTGATATCTCCCGAAAGGCCTCCCCCAAGGCCAGAAGCTCCAGAGACACCATTATCACTGAGGCGAAAACTGCGAAGCCTCCTGCCAATGCCCCGAAGACCACCTCCCTTCTGGGGCTGTCCAGGCCCCGTCTTCGCTCAAAAATCTGCCAGGCCAGGAGAGCTGGAATGCCGATATTGCAGGCATTGACGCCCAGAGCTGTAATTCCGCCATGAGAAAAGAAGACTGCCTGCAGAGCTAAAGCCACGAATACACCGGCATAGGCCCTTTTTCCCAGAAGGATTCCGGCCAGGCCGTTCATCACCAGGTGCACTGATGTGGGCCCTACGGGAAAATGAACCAGGCTGGCCACAAAGAGTGCAGCTGTGATCAGGGAGATTTTTGGAATCTCCTCTGCCTTCGTGCCCTGCAACGAGATGTAGAGCAGGAGGGCAGTGAAAGCGAAACCTGCCGCCAGCATGGCCGGGGGCAGGACCCCATCGGAGATATGAACCATACGCCGCCTCTCACTTTTCTACCCAGAAGGTCAGAAAAGCGGTGGGAGCAATCTGCTCATACTTGAGTTCATCGCCTTTCTTGTAATGCCCCTGAGGATCTTCCTCTTCTGCCTTCCAGGTGCCGCTTTCATCTAAGGTGGCTTCAAAGCTCAGGACCCATAATCCCGGCTGGGTGGTCACAAAGCTGATCTCGCCGTCGCTGCTGCTCCCCACCAGCTCTGTCTGCTGAGCATGCTGGATCACCAGCACATCTTCAGGAGATCTGGTCACTGTGGCGCTGTAGCTGCCAGGCACGGCCTTGCCCTTCCACAGTGCCTTGGCCTTGAATTCCTGACCGGATTTCAGCTTGTAGGGGTCTGTCTCCGGCACAATCTCCAGACCGGTCCCGCTGGACCAGCTAAAGCCCTGGCCGGATCCAGCTGGCAGGAGCGCCCGACCGTACTTCTCCACCAGGCTAATGCTCCCTGCAGCTCCAAACCAGATGGGATTGAAGAATGAATTTTCCATCTGCAGGTCTAGAATATAGCAGCCAGGCTTTTCCAATGCCACTTTTCCTTTGAGCCCATCTTGATAAGGCTCCAGTTCGATCTCGGTCTCACCTTGGTCAGGCGAGATCAAACGGGCCAATGGCAGCGAATCAATCTGAGTGTCTGCCGATCCGCCATGACCGTAGGCTATCCAGATTTCGGCTTTCGAGTCGGGAGCTGGGCTTGGGGAAAACTCCGCATAGAGAGAATGAGCTGCAGCCGAAGACACCAGCATCCCCAGTAGTAGTAGCAGATTCAAGCATTTCATAATATCTATGTATTAAGTAACGTTTAGTATTAAAAGATCTTCCCATATTCAGACTAATCCCTGCTGCTTCTCGACACGCCGTCACCAGATCCAGGCTGCAGGCACGGTGATCAGCCCTAGGGCGGCAGCTGCGATGGTTGTCTGGCTGCCCTCTTTTATGCTAAATTGGGTCACCTCTTCGTGCCCCTCCCCGGAAACTACAAACTTCCAGTCGCCGATTCCCTTTCCCGGCAGGCCCATGGAGAAGAATCCGGTAGTGTCCGTCTGGTTTTGGGAGTAGAGTGCCCCGTCACGGAAGACCTGAACCGATGCCTGCGCTGCTGGCTCGCCGTCGTCGTAGATTGCCGAGAGGCTCACGGTCATGCTCTGGCCTAGAAACATTCTGTGCCCGGTGGCGGTCATGCTGCCTGCTATCAGTGTTAAAATCAGAGTCAGTAGAATGAGATATCTCAATTTCATCACCTCACAATATCGATAGTTGATGATTCGGATAAAAAAAGGAAGAGTTACAATGTGGCGACTACTTCCTCACCCAGACTGAGAGTATAGTGGAGTATCTGGTGGTGTTGAATGGCACTACGTCTCCAGTCTTGAAGATCTTGCTGGTGGAGTCGTAGGTTGCGGTCCAGTTACCGTCACCCTTGACATCGTAGTAGCAGTTGACCAGCCACATGCCGGTCTGGTTGAAGTTGATTACAAAACTGTCCTTGTCTTTGGTGAATCCCTTCTGGACTTTAGTGGCAGTCATCTGGGGGTAAGCGGAGTAGGAGGCGTTGACACTCTGGTCGTTGTACTTGACGGTGAAGGTTACGTTCTCCTTGTTTTTGATCTGGTAGAGTGCCTTCTCGGAGGCGATCTCTACCGGCAGGCCGGACTTGAAGCTGGCGGAGCTGTCGTTGCCGGCATTGATGACGGCCTCAGCAGCGCTGTAGGTCAGGCGCAGGGTAGTGTTGCTGTAGGAGGCGGCGCGAGGGGCGACATAGACGTAGTTGCCCGGCCAGTAGGCAGCAATGGGACTGACGCCATAGGTTCCAGTCCAGCCGTATCCAGCAATCCACTTTCCTTCAACCTTATTCGTCTTCAGTGTAATCTTCTGGCCATCAGGGGTCATGAGGTATGAAGATTCCATGACTGGCAGAGAAAAGCCAGCCGGATCATTGGCGTGGCCGTAGATGACATAGGCATCCTGGCTCTCGCCGACTTCCACCAAATCCTTCAGTTCTACCCAGACACCGTGTGCGCTGGCGTTCATGGTCACTGCTCCAATGAGGAGCAGGAACAGTATTAATGCTGCTCTCGTGTTAATCACCTGAATAAAAGTATTATCTTATGTTATATTAGGCTTTCGATATCACTGATTCATAATATCAATAATTATAGATGTAAGACAGAAGGGCCTTTTAAAGATATAGAAATACCGCCATAACTGGAATACCGCCATAACTGGAGGCGATGGCCAACCACTACCAATCGAATTGAATAAGC
>CAYXSJ010000039.1:14149-16800 GCA_964467095.1 uncultured Methanotrichaceae archaeon | reverse complement strand
CACAATGAGAGGAAACAATGCGAACGGCTTCCTGAATGATGGAGAAAAAAGAGGATATCTACTTTTAATTAATTAAGCACAATATAATAATACGCAAAGAACTGATTCCTTAAGGTTCCATCCATCGGGAGGTGAACAGGGGTTGGCGCTGAATAGAGAGGGAAGAGGCAAGAAAAACAAGAGCCCAAACTTTGAATGTCAGGTATTAATTTTTCTCCGAAAGCTTTTTCGTGTGAGCGATAGTTGAGGCACCCAGAGGGAGAGAAATTTGGCGGCACACATAGTTTTGCGAGGCGCACTAGATGGCTATTCCTGATTTTCAAAGCTTCATGCTTCCGCTACTAAATTTTGCCTCTGACGAAATGGAGCATAACCAAAGCGAAGCATCCAACGCACTCTCAAAACATTTCAGCATAACAGATTCGGATAGAAAGGAGATGCTTCCTAGCGGGAGACAAACCAGGTTCGATAATCGTATCGCTTGGGCTGTGGTCTACCTGAGAAAAGCCGGATTCCTTGAGAGCCCAAAGCGAGGGAAGTTTAAGATAACGGAACGTGGCAGGGAGATTTTGATGTCTAAACCAGCCAGAATCGATGTAAAGTTCCTGATGAAACATGGCGATCCCGAATTCCGAGAATTTCACCGACCTTCACGTCAAAACGAAAATCACGAAGAACCAAATACAGAAGTCATTAGGACGCCCAGAGAAGTAATGGATACTGGTTACCAGGAATTAAGACTGGATTTATCTCAAGAACTCGTCAACCGCATTAAGAGCTGCTCTCCAAGATTCTTCGAGTTTTTAGTTGTGGATCTCTTGGTTGCTATGGGCTACGGCGGCTCTCGCAAAGACGCAGGAGAAGCCGTTGGCCAAACCGGCGATGGTGGCGTTGATGGCATTATAAAAGAGGATAAGCTGGGCCTAGACGCAATTTATCTGCAGGCCAAGAGATGGGAAGGCACGGTAGGCCGTCCTGTTGTGCAGGCTTTTGCGGGCAGCCTTGAAGGTCATAGAGCACGAAAAGGCGTGATGATCACTACATCTCAGTTCTCCGCAGAAGCGCTAGATTATGTCACTCGGATCGAGAAGAAAATTGTTTTGATAGATGGGGAGGAGCTTGCAAGGCTCATGATCGATTATGGAATTGGCGTGGCGGAAGATGTGAATTATATTATAAAAAAACTTGATGTCGATTATTTCGAGGAAGAATTATGACAGAAGGTGAGCGCCAATATTGGCTTTGGGTAACCCGGCCTGAATATTACTTAGATGATGATGGCAGCGATAGAGAATCGCTAGATCCAGAAAATAACGTCGATTCCGATGGGTGGTGGACATGCAATAAGGAGACAAAGGAAGGAGATTTTGTTTTTCTATGGCGCACCACTCCAAAAAAAGATATTGGTTATCTTATACAGACAGAAAGTGATGCATATTCAATTACTGATGAAAACGATCAAGGATGGGATTATGCCTGTGACTACCAAGTGCTTTACAAATTCAACCATCCTATTCAAGTAAAGGACCTGCGCAACAATCCCTATTTCGATGAATGGGGACCGCTTAGATGTAGTTTTCAACGCAGCAGCTTTAAAATCTCTTGGGAATATTGGAACAAGCTGAATCAGCTAGCAGCAGCAAATAATCCTGGATACCTAGATTTCATAGAAGGTATTCAAAAAATACCACTCGCAGAAGGTATACGGTTAGAGGAAGACCTTGAGGAAGAATTAGTTAATAATCTTAAAATATTGAAAAAATTTGGCCATGATTTAAATTTATATTTTGATCCAATTTCAAACCAACCTGGCAGACAATTTGTTTGTAAAGGCAACGGTGGTCGAATTGATTTACTTTGCTACGACAAAAACCAAAATAGATACGTGGTTATTGAGCTGAAAAACGTCCGAGCCGGTCAAAACGCATTCGGACAGATATCCAACTACATGGGATGGGTGCAGGATAGAATAGCCAAAGGCATCCCTGTTAGTGGGCTCGTAATTAGTAGAGGTTACGACACGAGATTTGAGTCTGCACTAAAAATAACTGATAGAATCAGCCAAATAAATGTCGATGATCTGGGTTTTTCTATTGCTCCCTCAAAGAAAGCCCAAGAATTTAACGGTATCGGTATTAATGAGTGTGTTATATCTAACGCTAAGGATAAATCAAACATTGGAACAAGAAGAGCAAAATCCAGAGAAGTACGTGCGTGGCTCAAGAAGGGAAATGACTTATATGAACACGCAAAATATGCGGACGCCATCTCCTGCTTTGAAAAGGTTATTGAAATTGATCCCAAGAATAAATGGGGATTGATCAATAAAGGTACGGCCCTAACTGAGCTTGCCAAGTATGACGAAGCTATTGAGTGTTGTGATAAAGCCATAGAGATAAATCCAAAGTGGGCATGGTCCTGGAATACAAAAGGATGGGCTTTGGCCTCCCTAAATCGATATGATGAGGCTATCTCGGCATATGACAAAGCTATTGAGATTACTCCTAAGTTTGCATGGCCCTGGAACAACAAAGCTCAAGTTCTCACGAACCAAGGCAAGTACGATGAAGCTATCAAACTTTATGATAAAGCGATTAAGCTAGCTCCAAAAGATGAAACTATATGGGACAACAAAGGCATTGCTCTTGGCA
>CAYXSJ010000039.1:0-14049 GCA_964467095.1 uncultured Methanotrichaceae archaeon | reverse complement strand
AAGCTAGCTCCAAAAGATGAAACTATATGGGACAACAAAGGCATTGCTCTTGGCAGCCAGGGTAAGCATGATGAAGCCATCCAAGCCTATGACGAAGCCATCAGGCTAGATCCCAAATATGCCCCTGCCTGGTCCAACAAAGGCGTTACTCTAGATGCCCAAGTCAAATATGACGAGGCTATCCAAGCTTACAATGTGGCGATCATGCTCGATTCCAAGGATGCAGATAACTGGATTGGCAAAGGCATTGCTCTTAGCAGCCAGGGCAAGCACGATAAGGCCATTCATGCCTTTGATGAAGCTATCAGACTAGATCCCAAATATGCCTTATCCTGGAACTACAAAGGTACAACTCTCAAGTCACTCGGTCGCTCTACAGAAGCCGATGCCGCCTTCGCCAAGGCCAAAGAGCTGGGATATTTGGGGTGAATCCAGCTCCATCAGCGCCAGATGACGTGAGGCTAGGCCTAAGATGCGAAGGGAGTTCTGGAAATAAGGGGAGATAGAGACGGACATAAATTTAACTGACCAATTTTGGGGTATGCCATTAAATTTAATGAGCCAATTGACTCAAGAATATATAATCCCAAATTTAGGAGCGCAGACTACGAATATATTAACAACCGCGCTCGCTGGCGCAGTAGGTGCAATAATCGGAGCGCTCTTCACTTTCTACTTGAACTACGCTAAAACTAAAGCAATGATGAAATGGGAAACGAAATACAATGCTTATAATGCGATTCTTAAATTCGACAAAGGACTGCCTATAGACAGTCGCGAAAAGAACCAGGAGATTAGGTTTGCCAAGCGTCTTAAAGCTCTTTCTAAAACCAGAGAGGTTAAAGAAATTGCAGATACAATGATTGAAGGAAAATTCGAGAGTTTGGCAGATAAACAAATTTTCATAGATGAGAAGTTTATTCCTGCTATTGAAAAGGATCTCGAAGATACAATGAACTTTTTCAAATGGCAGTTCTGGAAATGACCACTTATAGCCCGCGTGACAAGGTCCTGTGAGGGCTGGCCAACCCACGTCGGGAAGCTGAAGACAAGCGTAGCCTGAAGCGGTACATGAGTATGTTGTATGCAGAACAAGACCGATCCTTTAGTAACTGGTGAAGGAAGGCCGTATCAACTGGAACGCTGTGGGATGATTGGAGAAAGAACTATTAAGAAAATACATGCCCAAACCCGGACTCGAACCGGGGACATTCAGATCTTCAGTCTGACGCTCTCCCAACTGAGCTACTTGGGCTCAAGTGGGCCCGACGCGATTCGAACGCATGACCTCCGCCATGTCAAGGCGACGTCATAACCAGCTAGACCACGGGCCCGCAAGCACCTTCCCTGTCTCTTTCTCGCAGATAAAGGCTTCGGTCTGACTTGAGCTTTGGTGGAGAAAATGAAAGGAGGGCAGGGCCGGGTACGGCGCCGGCCCGGCTCGCCTTTCAATTGTAGTAGACCTCTCTGTGATACTCATCCAGCGCCTTGATGGTTATCTGGTCCGTCTTGGCCTTGAGAATGGCGTCAGCCGCAGCCTGCGCCGCCTGGATAGTGGTGATGTAAGGGATGTGGTAGTCCACGGCGCTTCTCCTGATCTGGAAGCCGTCCTTGACCGACTGCTTGGTGGTGGGCGTATTGATGATCAGCTTCACCTCGCCGATCTTGATGTAATCCAGAACGTTGGGGCTGCCGTTATAGATCTTATTCACCCTCACCACAGGCATGCCGGAGCGGCGCAAAAACTCTGCCGTGCTGTCCGTAGCAATGATGGACAGCCCCGCCTCGTGCAGCTTCTTGGCTGCGACGGCAACAGCCGCCTTGTCCTCATCCTTGACCGAGATGAAGACCATGCCCTCCAAAGGCAGCGGATTGTCCGCAGACAGCTCCGCCTTGAAGAAAGCCAGGCCCAGCTTGTAGTCTATGCCCATGACCTCGCCCGTAGACCTCATCTCCGGTCCCAGGAGAACATCTGCTCCAGGCAGCTTGTCAAAGGGCAGGAGAACCTCCTTGACTGAGACGTAAGGCGTCCTGGGCTCCTTGAGGATGCCCTGTTCCTGCAAGGTGTTCCCAACCATGACGTTGGCGGCAATCTTGGCCAGGGGCAGTCCCACTGCTTTGGAGACGAAAGGTATGGTGCGACTGGACCTGGGATTGGCCTCCAGCACATAAACCGTGCCGTCTTTGTAAGCCATCTGCAGGTTCACAATTCCCACGACATTGAGGCCCAGCGCGATCTTGCGCACATAGTCCCTTACCACCTCTAAAACCACTCCGGGAAGCGTCTGGGGCGGAATCATGCAGGCGCTGTCGCCCGAGTGAATGCCGGCCTCCTCAATGTGCTCCATGATAGCGCCAATCAGAACATCCTTGCCGTCGCAGACCGCGTCCACATCGATCTCCACAGCATTTTGCAGAAAATCATCTATAAGAACGGGATGCTCACGCGAGACACGCACCGCTTCGCGCATGTAGACCTCCAGGCCGGCCTCGTCGTAGACAATCTCCATGGCCCGGCCCCCCAAGACGTAGCTGGGCCTGACTAAAACAGGATAGCCGATCCTCTTGGCAACGTCCTTGGCCTCGGCTGGAGAGAAGGCGATGCCTGCATTGGGCTGGGGGATGTTCAACTGGTTCATGAGAGCATTGAACCTCTCCCGATCCTCGGCCAGGTCAATGCTGTCCGGGCTGGTGCCCAGGATGCGGGTATTCAGACCGCGGCGGGCGATCTCTTTTTCCAGGGGGAGTGCCAGGTTTATGGCCGTCTGGCCGCCGAACTGCACCAGCACACCGTAGGGCTGCTCCTTCTCGATGATGTTCATGACATCCTCTAAAGTAACCGGCTCAAAGAAGAGCTTGTCCGAGGTGTCGTAATCGGTGGAGACGGTCTCAGGATTGTTGTTGACGATATGAGCCTCGATGCCCTGCTCGCGCAGCGCCATCACAGCATGAACTGTGCAGTAGTCAAACTCGATACCCTGGCCTATCCTGATGGGGCCCGAGCCCAAAATCAGCACCTTCTTTTTGTCTGAAGGCACCAGCTCACACTGCGTATCGTAGGTGGAGTAGTAGTAAGGAGTCTTGGCCTCAAACTCGGCGGCACAGGTATCCACCATCTTGTAAGTGGGAATGATGCCAAGCTTGATACGCATGTCTGTTATCTCTTCCCGGCTTTTGCCCACGATGCTTGCTATCTGCTCATCGGTAAAGCCGGTGCGTTTGGCTTTTCTCAGGGTCTCGAAATTCAGTTCGGCCCCAATCTCCGCCTCCATGGCAATGATGTTCTCAATCCTGAAGAGGAAGTATGGCTCAATGCCGGTGATCTTGGCGATCTCCTCCGCAGACATGCCCCTCTTCAAGGCCTGGTAGATGGCAAAGATCCGCTCGTCAGTAGGATTTTCCAGAAGGCTTCTAACCTCCTCATCCGTCCAGGTGGTGTATTTTCCCGCGTACCCCAGATCTTTATCGATATCAAGGGAACGAATAGCCTTCATGAGAGACTCTTCGTAGCTTCGCCCAATGGCCATGACCTCTCCGGTGGATTTCATGGACGTGGTGAGGGTTTTGTTGGCCTTGACGAACTTGTCGAACGGCCAGCGTGGAATCTTGGTCACAACGTAGTCCACTGTGGGCTCGAAGGAGGCGGGCGTCTCTTTAGTCACATCGTTTCTGATCTCATCGAGTGTCATGCCGATGGCAATCTTGGCGGTGACCCGGGCAATTGGGTAGCCCGTGGCCTTGGAGGCGAGAGCTGAAGAGCGGGAGACGCGGGGATTGACCTCTATGACCCGGTACTCTCCGTTCTTGACTGCGAACTGAATGTTGCAGCCGCCCTCAATTCCCAAAGCCCGGATGATGTTGATGGCGGAGCTGCGCAGCATCTGGATCTCCTTATCGCACAGAGTCTGGATGGGCGTGACGACAATGGACTCACCCGTGTGAATGCCCATGGGGTCCATGTTCTCCATGTTGCAGATGGTGATGCAGGTATTGTTCGAGTCCCTCATCACCTCGTACTCCAGCTCAATCCAGCCGCCTACGCTCTCCTCCAGAAGGACCTGGCTGATCCGGGACCTCTTCAGTCCCAGCTCGCAGATGGAAATCAGCTCCTCGCGAGTCTTGGCAATTCCTCCACCCGAGCCGCCCAACGTGTAGGAAGGCCTTACTACCAACGGCAGTCCCAGCTCCTCCATGACTGCCAGGGCTTCGTCCAGGGTGTTGACCGCTTTGCTCCTAGGCACGGGCTCGCCCACTCGCTCCATGGCCTTCTTGAAGAGGTCGCGATCCTCTGCCTCCTGAATGGACTTGACGGATGTTCCCAAAACCTCGACATTGAATTTCTCTAAAACGCCCATCTCTGCCAGCTCGGATGTGATGTTCAGACCCGTCTGGCCGCCGATTCCGGCAATAATTCCATCCGGCCTCTCCTTTTCGATGATCTTGGCCACAATCTCCGGCACCAAAGGCTCAATGTAGACCTTATCTGCGGTATCGGGATCGGTCATGATGGTGGCCGGATTGGAGTTGACCAGGACAACCTCGATTCCCTCTTCGCGCAGGGATTTGCAGGCCTGAGATCCGGAGAAATCAAATTCTGCTGCCTGGCCGATCTGAATGGGCCCCGAGCCGATAAGAAGGACCTTATGAATATCATTTCTTTTGGGCATCGCTATCGCCTCCCGGCCTCGCCGGCCACGCCATTCATTATTCTCAAGACTGATCCGAAGAAGGGATCTTCAGTGCACAGCGGTCCGGGATTGGCTTCGGGGTGGTACTGGACCGCCAGAACATTGAGCTTTTCGCTCTTTATGCCCTCGACTGTACCGTCGTTGGCATTGAGCTGAGTGATCTCCAGGTCCGTGCCCTCTACTGAGCCAGGACGTACGGCAAAGTTGTGATTCTGTGAGGTGATGTAGACGATCTTCTTTTCCAGGTCTTTTACGGGCTGATTGCCTCCATGGTGGCCGAATTTGAGCTTGAATGTCTGAGCACCCAGGGCCAGGGATATGACCTGATGTCCCAGACATATTCCGAAGACGGGAATCTGGCCGGCAAAGTTCTTGACTGCAGAGATGGCCTCTTTGGCCATCTCGGGATCGCCAGGTCCATTGGAGACGAAGAGGGCCTGTGGCCTTGCCGCCTCAATCTCTGAGATGCCGGCATGCGCGGGAAACACGGTTATATCGAATCCGCGACAGGACAGGCTTTTCAAAATGTTCCTCTTAATGCCCAAATCCAGCACCGCCATGCGAGGTCCAGGGCCCTCGATATGGTAGGGTGATTTGATCGTCACATCCCCCAAGAGATCCTGCGCGGAGATGTCGGCCTGGGATAGTGCCATTGCCACCACATCCAGATCCTGCACGTCTCTCTTTTCACCTACAGCGAGCGTTGCCCTCATCACGCCGTTCTCTCTTACCTTCAACGTGAGCATCCGAGTATCCACGCCGCATAGCCCCGGTTTGCCCTCATCGATAAGGAACTGATTGAGCGTTCTGGCATGGCGATGATGTGTCGGCCTGTCCCAGTACTCCCGGCTGACCATGGCGCGGGGCCACATCCTGTCTGATTGAAAATCTTCGCCACTTATGCCGTAGTTGCCCTGTAGAGGATATGTGAACATGAGCATCTGTCCGTGGTAGGAGGGATCTGTCAATGCCTCCTCATAACCGGACATAACGGTAGTGAAGACCAGTTCACCCGAAACCACGCCGGGCGCACCAAAACCGGTACCTTCCACCCTTGTACCGTCTTCTAACCCTAAGACCCCAATCATAGTATCGGCAACACAAGCTGCTAAGTCATCTAAATACATTTCGATAATCATCATCTTTTTTAAGCTGGAGACCTAATTCAATGAGCATGGAAGTTAAAGTGGAGATCTCGAAAAGCTCCGATTTCAAGCAGGTATATGCCATCGGCGCAATAGGAGGCCACAGCCCCTACGACTTTCGCATCGCCTTTTACAATGACTCGCATAAGACGGATGTCGAGGATGGCAAGAGCGTGACGGTTATGGAAAGAAAGATCGATACTGAGATCATCCTCTCACCCCTGGCAGCCAAAGAACTGGCCAACTGGCTGGTAGAGCACATCAAGGATTATGAAAAGGTCTTCGGAGAGATAAAGAGGCCGGGATCGGGATCCAAGGGTCCTGCCATTGCAGGGAAGGGCAGCGAGCCGGCAGCTATTCAGGGATATATGTGAGGTGGCCATGAACAACAAAGAAAAGGTTCTGCTGCATAGAGGCATGGACAGGGTCAAGCAGAAGAAGTTTGAGGATGCTTTAGAGATCTTCGAGCGGGTGCTGGCTATGAACCAGGAGATCCCGGAGGTCTGGAACGACAAAGGCGTGGCACTCTATGGTCTGGGCCGTCTGGAAGAGGCCCTGCAGAGCTACGATCGATGCCTGGCCATGGATCCTGAAAATCTGGATGCTCTGAGAAATAAAGGTTTTTTGCTGAGAAATCAGAAGAGGCTGGAAGAAGCGCTGCAGGTTTACGACAGCGTGCTCCAGAAGGGTGGCGATGCCTTTGACATGGAATCCACGGCAGCCGTATTGACGGCACTGGGGAGGCTAGAGGAGGCTTTGAATTGCCTGTATCTGGCCAGAGATGCTATGTCTTTGGAGCGCTTGGAAGATGAGATTGAAATGGTAAAGGGCCTGATTAAAAAGAGAGGCGGCCCAGTCCCACCGGAGAGAGCCCCTCTGGATATAGACCCTCAAAGAGACACTCTGAGAGGCCTTTAGAGATGCTTTCAGGGGAAAGAAAGATATTATTTAAAAGAGAATGAATGCATGATTGATTTTTGCATCTTAAAGCATAATTTTGGGGGGATATGTCTTGAAAGGCTTCATAATGATAAACGTTGAGCCGGGAACGGAAAAGGCGGTACATGATTGCCTGGTGAGAATCAAGGGTATTAGCGAGGTTGTGCCGGTCTACGGTGAGCGAGACTTCATTGCTATTGCCGATGTGGAGAGCATATCCGACTTAAACCGGGCTGTGCTGAGCGTGAGAGATATCAATGGCGTGACATGTACTCAGACGATCCTTGGCATGGAGCTGAAGTTTTAAAGACCAATGCCCTCTCTCAAAGATTCCGGCTCACTTGCACCCCTTTATCTGGCCGTTTTCGTCGCAGTCCTGGGATTCTCTCTGATTGCGCCATTCTTTCCTCGCTATGTCATGGATCTGGGCGCATCTTACACCATGCTCGGATTTATTGTCTCAATCTACGGAGCGGTGCAGCTTCTCACTCAGATACCCATCGGCCGCTACTCAGATCGAGTAGGGCGAAAGAAGATACTGCTCCTGGGCCTGGCCACCTTCTCCTTTCTGCCGCTCTTTTATATCTATGCAAAGAGCGCCCATTCTCTCCTGTTCATCAGAGCAATAGGTGGTCTTGGGGCATCAGCCGTCTGGCCCATCGCCATGGCACTGATTATCGATCAGTCTGAAGCAAAAAACAGAGGAGCGGCCATGGGCAGGTACAACGCAGCATTCTTCTCCGCTCTAGCCTTAGGCCCCCTAATAGGCGGAGTGCTCTACGACTTTATGGGCTTAAATGCACCTTTTTATCTGTGGGCTCTTCTGGGAAGCGCATCGTTTTTCATAGTCCACCTTAAGGTTGCACAGCCGGAGAAGATGAGGGTAAAGATGGGACTTGTGCCCTCCCGGGGAAAGGAAGCGCTCATCGCTCCCGGCTATCGACTCACATTTCTAGCCTGCTCTTGCGTCGTCCTCTGGTCGGGCGTGGTGGGCGGTTTCAACTTCACCATGCTGCCCGGCTTTGCTGCAGGCCTTGGATTTAACGCCACGGATGTTGGAATAATCTATCTGGTTTATGGAAGCAGCACGGCCATTTTCAATATCTACTTTGGCCGCCAGGCCGATCGGGGGACAAGAAAAAAACTCATCTTCGCCGGTTGCCTGGTGGGAGCCGTCAGTTTTGCTTTTCTCTCCCTGGCAAACGCCATGATCCCTGTCACATTCCTTTTTGCAGGTCTCGGAATGGGGCTTGGCATGGCAAGCCCGGCAGCCGCAGCACTAATCGCTGATACCACCTGCGCCTCCCGGCGCGGGGAAGTTTACGGCATCTTCAATACCGCTCGCATGAGCGGCGTGGTGATCGGACCGCTTATCGCGGGATTAACGGCGGATCTGCATGGAGTTTATGGTGCGGTCTACGCCTTCACAATATTGGCTTTAGCCATAACCCTGGGAACTCTGGTCGTGAGAGAGTCGAATGAAACAAAAAAATTAAGCGCACATAAAAAATAATTTGTTGGAACAGTTCTGTCCGCCCTATTTTTCCTAAAGCACTCCGGGAGCGTTAACGGTGCCCCAGGTACCATCCTGACCGATTCTCAGTGAGGACTTGCTCTGCGCATACTTCATGTTATCTTCCAGATGTCCGCCAAAGGTAATCGAGACGGGAGATAGAGAACCAGTAACCCTGCTGCCGATCTGGACCGTATTGGTATTGTTGCTGAGCTTAACTGGAAGAGCATCGTTATAGAAGCTCTGGCCCAGGAGAGGGAAATAGGGAGCATCTAAGATTTCCAGAATTGAAATGTCCGCCGGTTTGAAGGAGGTTACCTGCGAAGGATAGTTCATCTGGAAGAACTGGGGATCATCGTAAAGCCACATTGTTGCCAGGCCGGTGCCGGCCAGCATAAGGAGCATAGCTACGGCGACTATATATTTCATCATAGTTTCTCCCCCTGACATTCGTTGGATTTAAACCTATCTGATTATCTGCCCTATTCCATCTATCTTATTTCAGCCTTCAGGGTGTCCTCCAGATACCATTGGAATAGATCCTCATCGACGAACCGGACCTCGCAATATCAAGCGTTTTTGGCAGATCCCCATGAGTGCCGACCCACCACACATTTGTCGGATATTTGCTGACAAAATATGGCGAGTAGTAATAGTAAGGCTCCCAATTGGTCCGGGGATTGTACCAGTAGGAGGCAGCATACACCGGCCAGGTGCTGTAGCTGTGCGCATAGCTGTAGGCGGGATAATAATATGTATAATACGGTTGATAAGCATAATAAGGACCATAGCTGTAGATCGGCCCCACACCTAGCCAGTCCCAATATGTCTTGGATGTATCTGCCTCATCTGCACCCGCAAAGGTGGCTGCGAGGAGAATGCAAAGAAACAAGGCCATTGCGATTTTTACCATTTCCAATTTTGCCATTTCCAATCCCCCATTTATGTTAGGTCTCAGAATAATATAAAACTTTCCCGCCGTTTTACGCGGATCAAAAAAGAGATGAGATGGGCAGGACCTTGGCTCCATCTCCAACCTATCTTTCAAAGCGATGCGCTATGCTTCACTTATTCGAAGAGCTCTCATCCGGATCTTCCTATGACGGCCACCTTCTTGCTTGCTACCATATTTAGCAGCGTGTAGTCCTGGCCTACCGCACTATCATAGGCAGTTGCAGGAGCATGCTTTCCGTCCCGGGCGTAGACGAAAACCACGTAGCTGCCGGCATCGGTTGGTGCATTGGTCCAGGTCCACTGATTCTTTGTAGACCAATCCGCCACTACCTTCCAGGCATTGCCTGTGGTGGGACCCTTCAGCCAGAACTGATAGAGGATCGGATCGTTATTGGCATCAGTGGCCATTGCCGTCCATTTCACTGCCGTTCCCGCACTCTGCGGACTGAGCTTGTCGGGCACCAGAGCCGCCAACTTGGGCGGCTCATTGGCTGTGAGCTGATATGGCGCACCCAGTGCGCTATCGTAACTGGTTGCAGAACTATGCTTTCCGTCCCGAGCGTAGACATAGACCGTATAATCCCCGCTGTCGCTGCTGGAACTTACCCATGTCCACTGGTTCTTTGTTGACCAATCCTGCGCCACCTTCCAGGCGCCTGCGGTTGACGGGCCCTTCAGCCAGAACCGATATAGTATCGGATCTTTATTGGCATCTGTAGCCGTTGCCGTCCATTTTACTGCCGTTCCCGCACTCTGCGGGCTCTTCTTATCAGCAGTCAGAGCCGTCAGCTTGGGCGGCTGATTAGGCGAGAGAATATACGGTGCACCCATTGCGCTATCGTATCCTGTTGCAGGATTATGCTTTCCGTCCCGAGCGTAGACATAGACCGTGTAAGCCCCGCCGTCGCTGCCGGAACTTACCCATGTCCACTGGCTCTTTGTCGACCAATCCTGCACAACCTTCCAGGCGCCTGCGGTTGACGGGCCCTTCAGCCAGAACTTGTAGAATACCGCCTCTCTATCCGGATCTGAGGCCACTGCCGTCCACTTAATGGGCGTGCCGGCAATTTGTGAGCTGGGCCTGTCCGACTTCAGAGAGATGAGAGTGGGCGGCTGGTTTGGCCGCAGCACTGTGAACAGAGCTCCCGCATCGTCATCCCATCCAGCCGGGCTGGAGTGCAGACCATCTCTCACTTGCACCTGAATCTCGCTTGTTCCTGCGTCAGCAGTAGAGGTGGGCCATACCCATGTCGGGTCAGTGGACCAATCCCGCGCCAACCTCCAGAATCCGCCCGTTGCGGGTCCCTTCACCCAGTACCTGTAGAACACAGGATTTCCTTCCGGATCCATGGCAGACGCTTTCCACCACACGGTGGCGCCTATTGGCTGCGGGCTATTCATATTGCTGGCCAGGCTGGTGATAACCGGCGGCAGGTTCAGGTTGATGACGGAGTAGCCGGCAATTTCATAGTCGTCCGAGCCTCCCGGTCCGGCATGACTGCCGTCTCTAACTGCCACCAGCACCTGGCTGTTGCCGGTATCCAGGGCATTAGTTCTCCAGATCCAGCGGTTGTTCTTGCCCCAGCCGGTCTGGTCTATCCAGAATCCGTTGGTAGAAGGCCCGCGCAGATAGAACTTATACTGCAGGGGATCACCCTCCGGATCTGAGGCCAGAGCGGTCCACTTAATCCAGCTTCCCACATACTGAGGAGCCGGTCGATCGGAGAACAGCACATTGACTCGTGGCGGCAGGTTGGCACTGGTCAATGTAAAGGATGCCGTCTTCTTGGCATCGGAGCCGCCCGGTCCCTCGTGCTTGCCGTCTCTTATCCGCACCTCTATCTGGTAGCTTCCCGCTGCATAGACGCCTGTGCTCCAGGTCCAGACATTGGCGGCAGTCCAGTCGGTTTGAGGCTGCATATGACCGCCGGTGGAAGGACCTTTTACGAAGAACCTGAACTGCAGTGCGTCTCCATCCGGATCAGTAGCCCCTGCCGTCCAGACTATGGGCGTTCCGGCTCTTTGCGGGCTGTTCTTGTTGGGGGTCAAAGTCGGATCTTTGGGCGGCAAATTGTTGTTGAAGTTGCCGAAATCCTTTCCTATGGCACTTGTAGTTGAAGCATCCAGGGTAACTGTATGCTTGCCTCCAGCCGGAGACTTTTGTGTCCATCCCGCCTGCTGAACCTCAGTGATTACGTATGTTCCGGGATCAAGTCCTGTGAAGCTATATGAGCCGTCCGCCGCAGTAGTCTTGGTCTGGATAACTGTTCCTGCCGGCTTCTCCAGGTTGATGGTCCATCCTTCCAGGCCCGGCTCCCCTGCATCTCTGGCACTGTTTTTATTAATATCGTTGTACTTTACACCTGAAATGGATTGAGCTACCACTTTATTTCCAAAGTCGTTGTTCTTCGATTCAGAAGGCATCGCTCCGAAGGGGAAGGTTATGGTGTAGCTTCCGCTCGCCGGAGCGATCTGGGTCCAGCCCGTCCTGGATGTCTCGCTGACCTTGTAGGTGCCTGGAATGAGCTTATCGAACTTGTAGGTTCCATCAGCTCCAGTAGTCGTGGTGCGAGCATGAAGCGGCTTGCCAAACCATGTAGTTCCCGTTAAGACTATATCCCAACCGGGCTCCGCCTCACCCGTGTCCTTGACTTTGTTATCGTTCTTATCGTTGTATTTCATGCCTGAGATGGCATAACTCCCGACAAGTCCGAAGTTGGCATTAACTACCACATTGGTTTTAACCGTCACAATGACGCTGGAAGAGGTGGTAAGGATCAATCCACTCGGAACGGGATCGTTTATGGTGTAGGTTCCAGGCAGGATGTTCTTAAAGCTGTACATTCCGTTATCATCGGTGGTTGTATTGGCCACGGTCTTGCCGCTCTCCACCAAGCTCACTTCGCCTCCGGGAATGCCGGGCTCGTCTGCATCCTGAACGCCATTGCCATTGATGTCATAATACTTCTGGCCAGAGATAGACAGATCGCCGCGGTTTCCAAAGTCCTTTCCGGTTACATCGGCATTCAGCAGATCCACCGAGTAGGACCCCTCCTGGGGCAAGCTAATGGTCCATCCCTCCGAAGCGACCTCGCTAACGGTATACTTGCCCGGAGCAAGGTTCTTGAAGGCATAGGAACCATCCTGGCCGGTAGTTGTGGCGTTGATCACCTTTCCATCCTGGGAGATCTGGATGCTCCAGTCGACCTGGCCGGTCTCATCTGCATCCCGGGCACCATTTCCATTGCGGTCAAGGAATACGCTTCCGGATATGGCCCAGGATCCGTGGTTTCCGAAGTCCTTGCCGGTTATATCGGCATCCGAGAGCGCTATAGAGTAAGAGCCCTCCACGGGTGCCGTCCTGACCCAGCCGGACTGCTCTGTCTCAGTAATGGTGTAGGTGCCGGGCGATATACCCTCAAACTTGTAAGATCCGTCTTTGGCAGTTGTCAATTCCTTTTGCACAGCCTCAATGCTCTGGGTTGTGCCGGAGAGCGTTATCTTCCAGTCCGCCATTCCCGGCTCGCCGTCGTTGGCTCCATTGCCGTCAAGGTCGTTATACTTCATGCCGGATATGCTGTAAGATGTCAGCTTATTGACAAAGTTCCTGTCAGAGACATCAGCGTCCTTCAGATCAACGCTATAAGATCCGCTCTCGGGATTGATAGGCTTCCAGCCGGAGGGCAATGTCTCGCTGACTGTGTAGCTTCCCGCTAACAGTCGCTCGAAGCGGTAGGATCCGTCCTCACTGGTTAAGGCACTGATCTCGCCTTCTGGCCCGGCAAGCCGGATCGTCCAGCCAGCCAGAGCCTCGCCGCTGTCCAGGAGGCCATTGCCGTTCTTATCATCATAAGCAGAGCCGGAGATGTTCATGGCCGGCTCACTTATGGTGAAGAAGGCTACGGTCTCGCCATCAAAGCCATCCTCATCCGCATGCTTGCCGTCTCTTATCTGAACTTTGACCTGGTTTTCGCCCACATCCGCAGAGGATGTCTTCTGGGTCCAGGTCCTGGCATCGCTCCACTCAGTCACTGGCTGCCAGGCAGCGCTTGTGGCCGGTCCATTTTGGAAGAAGCGGTAGAGCAATGGATCAGAGTCCGCATCAGTGGCCTCGGCGGTCCAGGTTATGGTTGTGCCGGGAATCTGGGGACTCGTAACATCCGCGGTCAGAGAGTCCAAGACAGGTGTCTGGTTCACTGCCACTGGAGCCGGCTCGGTCTCATTGGCGGGCTGCAGCGGTACTGTCACATTCTCCGTTACATTTTCCGGTACAATGGGTGTGGTTATGTTCTCTGTCGCAGGAGGTACCACGGTCTCCGGAGCAATCGGAACAGTCTCTGTTTCATTGACAGGCTGCTCGGGCTGAGTTGCATTTTCCGGTGCGATGGGCGTGGTTATGTTCTCGGTCACAGGTGGTACCACAGTCTCCGGAACAGGAGGCAAGGGCTCTGTCTTATTCTCTTCCGGCACGGTTACATTCTCGACTGCAACAGGCTCTTGCACCGGTGCGGGCGCATTTATGGAAAACTCGCGGCTCATGTTGCCGCCCTCGCCCTGCGGTCCCGCATGCAGGCTGTCTTTAACCTGCGCCAAAATCTGGCTGGTGCCGGACTGCTCAGCTATCCATGTCCACAGGTTCTCGGATTGCCATTCTGTGGCAGGCGTGCCGTTGACCAGGAAGCGATATGAAATTGGATCGGATTCAGGATCGCTGGCCTGTGCCGTCCAGGTTATCGCAGTTCCCGTAACCTGCGGGCTATCCTTGTCCGCGGTCAGGCTGCTTAATGCCGGGGCATTATTGGGAGGAAGA
>CAYXSJ010000038.1:0-16880 GCA_964467095.1 uncultured Methanotrichaceae archaeon | reverse complement strand
CGGGCTGTATCCTGCCTTTGAAAAGGCAGGGATTAGCCCTGATTCCGTCCTAAATTATGAGGTAGTGGGTGGCGATTCATGGGAGATCAAGTGGAGGTAATTAAAGGCGATATATTCCAGTCCAGAGCCCAGACGCTGGCTAATACGGTTAACTGCGTCGGCATAATGGGAAAAGGCCTGGCGCTGGAGTTCAAGAAGCGTTTTCCCGGAATGTACCAGGATTATGTTAAGCGCTGCAAGAAAGGACAGGTCCGGCTGGGAGAGCCGTATCTGTTTCGCGGTCTGGAGCAGCCCTTTGTCGTCAACTTTCCCACCAAGGGCCACTGGCGTTCAGCCTCTCGCCTGGATGACATAGTGCGCGGGCTGGATTACCTGGAGAGCCACCACAAGCAGTGGGGCATTACTTCCATCGCGGTGCCATCATTGGGGTGCCAGCAGGGGAAACTGGAGTGGCGGATAGTCCTGCCTGTCCTCTATGAGTACTTGAGACGCCTGGATATCCCGGTGGAGCTTTATATACCTGCAGAGGCCTCTTTGGACGAGGCTTTATCTGTTTTAGGCATTGAGAAAGCCACCCAAGAGGAGTCGGAGGTGGCAGTGGCCATTCGCAACCTGGCAGGCCTCGGATGGATTGATATGCTCTCCAGCAGCAACCTGCCTTTGCAGGGCGATCCGGTCCACGAGCTGGCAGCAGTCGATTAAGCGTTAATGCAGCGCGCTAATCCTGCAGGATACCGCTCTCCTTCAGGATGCCCTCAATGTATTCCGTGGCAAATTTCTTCTTGGCATTGTGGACTGCTTCTACAAGTCGCTCATCCTGTACCCCGAAATTGTCTTTGAGGTAAAGGGCGGTGGCGATCAACGAGAGATCAACAGCTTTGAAACATCCAAATCGCGCTACGAGTTCATCGACTACTTCTTTCTCTACGCTGCTAAGAAGATGCACGAAGTCTTCCACTCGATCAGTCTCTTTTATGAAATACCCCTTCTCGTCTTTCCAGCTAATGTCGATTACACCATTTCTCTCGGCAAAATTCAGCTCTCCGGATACCTCTGATGAGTAAGGGCCATAATGATACAAAGAGAAATCGAAATTCGCGACGTCACTTCTGGAGAGCAAATACATCATCTTCTGAATTACCGTTTTGCCTATCTGCTTGCCAGGGTATTTCTCGTTCAGCCTCTTAACCAAATAGCCTATTAATCCTGAGTTCCTGAACATGCTCTCTTCAGGCCCATTGCCCACGCTCATCTCAAAACCTCCTCTGCCTTAGCCCGGCTTTGTTAGCTCGGCTTTGCGGCCAGACATAGAATCGAGCTGGCTTCGCGTCTTTGCCGTGTAAACCAGATGCTCTGCAGATTTTATGGCGTCTATGAGCCGTGCGATTCCATCCGCTAGATCTTCCTTTGGGACTTCCAGGTAAAGCTCGTTTGCCGCAATATCGATATCTAAACGTCTTAGAATGGAGTCAAAATGCCATCTCTGCTTAGACCTTGGCCTGATATCTATGCCATGGAGGAATAGAAACTCCATTGCTTGTGTCTGGTCTGATATCCTGAAGCTGTTGTTCTCTCTTTTCAGATGGATGCTGATGGGATCGTTGTCCGGGTCCTGGTAGGATGTGCGAATGATGCAGCCGTCTTCTACTGCTTCGACTGAGAATCTCTCTCTCATGTCCTCAAGATAAAGCCGGACTATTTCATCACACTTCATTATATACTCCCTGCGACTTGGAATTCAGCCTGTGCATTTTGAATCCAGAAAATCGATCAGCACCTTTGGGAAGTCTGTACGTTCTATTATTCCGGGGATCACATGAATGTTTTCAAAATCCTGATCGTTCTTGAATGAATTTGAATGCCCGACCAGGAACAAGCCAAATTCAGCATCGAGTAGCCTGACCATTCCATAAAATTTTATCAATCCGATCTGCCTACATCCTTATCCATCTTGCACTCAATGAGCGCGACTATCTTCCCTTCTTTCTGAATAAGGCCATCTACCTCGCCAATTTCATAATCACAGTAGCTTCCGGGAACGGCCCCGGCAAATCTGCTTGCCAGCTCGTCGAGGCTCTGTGCGTCCTCTGGAGTACGATCCTGCCGGATATGCAAGTTGGGAAAAACAATATAATTCGTTTTTGCAAAATATTTTTTAATAATATTATAACTCCAGGCTTCCAGCATTTTGCCTTTGTCTTCATGCTTGATCCAGAGTTCAAACAATGCTTCAGAGATCTTGTAGAAGATTCCAACTTGTTCACCAAAGGTGACTTCTGTCCGGGCTGCAACCAAATGGATGCCTTCTCTATCTTCTTCGATGCGCATTATAGGTATAAAAATCCCCAGATCTTCGGCCTTTTGGCATACCTCCTGAAAGTCCCTATCCAGCTCCCTTCCGAATATCCGGGAGGCATGGGTGCACATATCAATAAAGAACTTCATGAGGCTGTTGTCATGGGAAGAACACCATAAGTCAGGGAAAATATACGTGGATCTGACGAACTTGTGGATACTACTATCAATATCCAATGGCCTGCAGACCTCTTTACGGGCAGACTGCCTGAAGAGATCCGGGAATGAATTAGCCACAAAAAATTTTCTCAGGGATAAATCGTCATGTAACCTATCTGATAGTTTGGAGACCGCCGTTTCCTCGAAAAATATGGCAGACTGATCTACCAGGCCGAGATAACCTTCACAGAGCCTTACAGCGCTCTGGAAGGTATTTTCGATAGACATAGTTCAGCAAAGCCGTTAGGGGTATCTCTGAAAGCTTTTTAAGCGTATCAAGGGCTTTTTCGCTGATCTCAGGTGCATGAAGAGCTTCAATCGTCTCGGCATCACTGGATGCAGAATATGTGTATCTGATAGAATCGCCCAGAGATTCCACTTTCTCCTCGATCTCGCCTCGCGACAGCATTCGCTCAACAGTTTCGGTTAGGTCCCATGAGTACGGTCCGTAATAGTGTTTCTTAAAATCAAATAGATGGGGAAGGCCCAGCTCTTCCTGTGCCAGAAAGACCATCTTTTGGAGGCGAGTTCGTCCCTGGATAGAGCCCACATAAGCCATAATCTTTAGAAGCAGGCCCCTTTTTTGTTCGAATAAATCTTCCGGCATACAGTCATTCACCTCTCCATCGTGGTTTTTTGCAAACCAACAGATGCGGCTGCGATAATTACTATTAGTGAACCCCTCTCTACTTCGTCCCACCCACCAATTGGCGGCCTCATCCTTTTCGAGAGGGCCTTACTCACTTAATAGCTAAATACCACCATTCTCGTTTATAAGCCTTGGCCCGAAATCCGCAAATTCCGTCATTATTTTTCAAAGCGAAGGCTAATATCTGAATCATTATATTTTATCCCGTCTTGGTTCCTCCCCATCCTCCTACTCGCCCATCTCCTGTATGCCTTCTCTCAGCATGTTGCACTTCATGACATTGACCATCCAGGAGCGCGCCAGTACTTGTGCTCTTTTGCTTGAGCCAATTTTAGCCGCAAAAAAATTGGTAAGTCTCATATAATGGAACCGAAATCCAGGAACGATATGTCCTCCCTGGGCCCGGTGCCCAGTCGAGACTTCCTGGATACCGGCCCGGATGTCTGCCTGGAATCGGTCTTAAGACATTTCTTTGGCGACCCTCTTCTGATGACGGTACATGATGCCCAGCGCGTCGGCAACCTGTTCGGGCGTGGAGAAGACGGGAATGCCTGCTTTCTCCATTTTGATGACATCGGGCATTGCAAATTCCTTTCCCGCCACGCAGGCGATGATGGGCTTGCCCTTGTAGTCGATCCTCTTGAGGGTGTCCACGTAGCTGTCCAGGATCTCCGCCTGCAAGACGACTATAAAGCTGCCCACGTCCTCGCTGTCCACGCCTATCTCAATGGTCCTCTTCACCGTCTCTGCATCCTGGCTGAAGGTGTAGTCCACAGGATTCATGCCGCAGACATAATCGGGCAGCAGCTTCTTCAGCCGCTCTTTTAGGTGCGGCTCCAGATCAGAGAGGCGCATACCGTTGTCGGTGATGGCATCGGCGGCAATGACGCCCAGCGAGCCGGCATAGGTTATTATGAATACGCCCTCTCTATCCGGCAGGGGTTGCTTGGATATGGCACGGGCCAGGCCGAACATGTGCTCATAATCGCGGGCCCGAATGATGCCGGACTGGCGGAAGGCGGCGCTGAAGATCTGGTCGTTTCCCGCCAGCGATGCCGTATGGGACGCTACCGCCTTCTTGCCGGCATCGGAGCGGCCGGACTTGAGAACTACGATGGGCTTTTCCAGGGTGATGCGACGGGCAGCATCAATGAAACGCCGCCCACCTTTGACGGACTCAAGATACATGCAGATGACATTGATGTTCTTGTCTTTGCTCACCGCCTCCAGGATATCGGTCTCGTTGATGTCCAGCTTGTTGCCAATGGTGGCGATAATTCCGAAATCCATGATGAGGCGAAGCCCCCAGAGCATTCCGGCCGCGCACACACCCGCCTGCGAGACCAGGCCGATATTGCCCATGGATAGAGCATCCACAATGCCGATGGATTGAACCATGCTGCAATGGGTGTTGATGATGCCGGAGCAGTTGGGGCCGAGCAGCCGGACGCCGTACCTGTCGGCAATATCCTTCATCAATAGCTCAATCTTCTTGCCGTCCTCGCCCAGTTCTGCGAAGCCTGCCGACTCGACCACAATGTAGCGCACGCCGCACTTGCAGCACTCCTCGACCACATCCGGTGTTATGCCTGCCGAGACGAGGATAATGGCCACGTCCACCGGTTCGGGAACGGCGCTGATGGATGGATAGGCTTTACAGCCCTGAATCTCATCAGCCTTGGGATTGATGGGATAGAGCTTTCCTTTGAATTTGTGGCTGACAAGATTGGTAAAAACGTTCCAGCCCAGTTTTCCCGGCGTGCCGGAGGCTCCAATGACGGCAATGCTCTTGGGATAAAACAGGTCGTGCAGGTCCTGCTTGACGGCAGCCGGAGGCTTTTGCCTTGGCTCTCCCAGGATTATGCGCGCATCAACCACCATGTAGCCATCCGGATAGAGGAACACGGGATTGATATCCATCTCAGAGATGTCGGGATTCTTCATTATGAAGTCCGATATGGCCATCAGCAACTTCTCCAGCGCCTCAATATCAGAAGAGTAACCGCGATACCCTCTCAAAAGAGCATAGCCTTTGATCTCTTCTATCATATCTTTGGCATCGGAGGCAGAGATGGGAATGGAGCGGAAGGAGACATCCTTTAAAACCTCTACGAATACTCCGCCGAGGCCAAACATCAAAATCGGTCCGAAAGTGGCATCATTGGCCACTCCTACGATGGCCTCCACTCCCGTCCGGGCCATCCTCTGCACAGATATGCCTGTAACCTTTTTGTCCGGGAATGCCTGGGTGATTTCCCTATAGGCTCTTCGTACCTCATCTGCATCCCTTAAATTGAGCTTAACTCCTCCTGCATCGGATTTATGGACTACATCCGGGGAGAGCACCTTCATGGCCACGGGACTGGCCAGAGACTGGAATATCTCTACCGCCTCGTCCTCGGACTTTGCTACCCTGGCCCCAGTGGTGGTGATGCCCAGGCTTTCCAGAACGGCTTTGCTCTCGTGCTCCATCAGGTAGGTCCTGCCTTCCGCCTTTGCCTGATCAATGACCTCTCTATATTGCTTTGCCATTTTGACCCCAAAATTGGATAATTCTCGTTGCAGCTATGCGTATCCCTAGCAGGATTATACCTTAAAAAGCTTGCCCGAAGCGATGCTCTTATCTCGGATAAAAGCCTAATAATTTTGCATGGATAAGGAAATTGTCCAGGTCATCCTGGAGAAGGAACCCTCCGTCAAGAACCCCATCTTGATAGAGGGATTCCCTGGAATAGGCCTGGTAGGCAACATCGCCAGCCAGTATATCGTCAACGAGCTGAAAATGACCTATCTCGGGGCCATGAGTTCCAGGTACTTTCCGCCACTGGCCGTTTTGCTGGGCGGAGTGGTGAATATGCCGGTTCGCATTTATGAGGATGCGTCCAAAGGCATAATAGTTCTCACTGCTGACATTCCCGTACATCCCCTGGCCTCTTATGAGATTGGAAAGGAGATTGTATCCTGGGCGCAGTCCATAGGCGCTCGAGAGATGATCTGTCTGGCTGGCATAACGGTGATGGGCGAAGAGCACCGGGTCTTTGGCGCAGTAAGCCGGCAGGATATGCTGGATAAGATAAAGGACAAGGCCGAGGTCTTTGAGCTGGGGACAATTACCGGCATTACCGGCAGCATCATGAACGAATGCCGCATAAAAAATCTGCCTGCTATCTGCCTTTTGGGCGAGACGGCTTCGGCGGAACCAGACCCAAGGGCGGCAATAGCCACTATTGAGGCGCTCAATAAGATCTACAATTTGGGAGTAAGCACGGCCAAGCTCTCAGAGCAGGCGGAGCAGATTGAGGTGCAGATGGCGCAACTGGCCCAGCAGATGAAAGTGGCAGCTCCTGAGGAACAGCAAGCTCAGATGCCCAAAGAGTTTCCAATGTACGGGTGATGCCTCATGATCTACATAGCACTAACGGGATTGGCAAGGCATGTGTTGAAGGAGCTTACTGCTGCTAAAGTCAGGACGGTGGAGATTAGGAGCCCCAACAACTTCTACGCGCTTTTGAGCGTTCAGCCGGGAGACCGGATCTTTCTTACCGAGTCCAGTGCCCCGGATATAGTTCCTGGAACAGGGGGGCTCATCGTCGGCATGAGAGCTCTGCAGACCATTACCCATCGTACAATTCAATCCAGCGAGGACTACTACGAAGAGCGTGAGGCTCAGGCGGCAAGAGCTCAACTGCAACTGATCGGCGTAGGAAGAGTGAGAAAGATCACCAACTTTGAGCCAGGCACGCCTCTTCTGCTGGATGTGGATGAGGTAAGGTACTGCGACGCGCGCTAAGGACATCACTCTGCCATGAAAGTCCTCCTGGTTACAGGCAGAATGGCCGAAAGCCAGGTCAGAGCTTTTGCCGGAGAAGCGGACGTACTGGTGGCGGATGTCGATGTAGCTTCCTTCATAACACCGCAGATGCTGCTTTCCGCTGCGCCGCAGGGCTACGACCTCATAATGATTCCCGGCGCCATAACTGCTGATTTTAGGGAAGCGGAGCGTGCTCTGGGCGCGAAAATCCGCCTGGGGCCCAAGCACGCTGCAGACTTAAAGGTGGTCCTGCACCATATTGCTAAAGAGAAGATCGAGCTATCCCGCACCGTTCCTGCGTGCCAGCTCTTAGAAGGAAATATGAGAGAACAGGCTCAGGGCGAGGTGGAGAGA
Organism: uncultured Methanotrichaceae archaeon; assembly: GCA_964467095.1. Taxonomy (GTDB): domain Archaea; phylum Halobacteriota; class Methanosarcinia; order Methanotrichales; family Methanotrichaceae; genus Methanothrix. Next base: position 9,552 of record CAYXSJ010000038.1, on the reverse strand, counting down.
CTGGAAGCCGGGGCCGGCGCGCCGCTGCGGATCAGGGGCGTCAAGATCGGGGGCAGCTCTCGCATGAAGGTTCTGGCAGAGATCGTTGATGCCACGCGCCTGCCCCCTTCGGCTCTGGCGGAAAAAGTCCGCTACTACGAGGAGCAGGGCGCGGATATGATCGACCTGGGCATTCCTCTTGATGCCCATCCCTGTCAGGTGAAAGCAGCGCTGCAAACGGCTAAAAAGGCCACAAATCTTCCCCTGAGCATTGATACCATCAGGCCTGAGCTGATCCTGGCGGGCCTGGAGGCTGGTGCCGATCTGCTGCTCAGCTTAAACGCAGGCAATCTTCCTCTGGTAGGCGATGCAGTGGCCAGGGCCCTCGTGCCTGCCGTGATCATTCCCGGTCCTGGCTCCATCAGTTTGGAGGAGAACCTGAAAAGAGCTATGGAGGCAGGAATATCGGTTATTGCTGATCCTGTCCTCGATCCGCCTATGCAGGGACTGGTCTTTTCGCTGCAGCGCTACCTGCTCTTTTGCCAGGATCATCCTGACATTCCCCTCTTTTTTGGAGCGGGAAATGTAACGGAGCTAATAGATGCCGATACAGTCGGCGTCAATGCCCTTTTGGCGGCCATTGCTGCGGAGACGGGCGCCTCCATTCTCTTCACACCGGAGTACAGCAGCAAAGCGGCAGGAAGCGTGCATGAACTTGCCCTTGCCTCAAGAATGATGCTCCTGTCCCGGCAGCGCCGATCGCCTCCCAAAGACCTGGGACTGGACCTTATCATCTTGAAAGAGAAACGACGCCTGCCTGAGGAAGCCATGCCCGAAACGTTCCTGGAGGCGAAAGAAGACCACAAATATGAGCCGGATGGTAGAGGTAGCTATAGAATATATCTATCCAGGGGAATGATCCTGGCTCAAAACGGCCCGGCAACTGTGGCGGGAAGGAATGCTCGCGATATCCTCAATACTCTAATCGAGAGGGATTTGGTCAGCCGACTGGACCATGTCGGCTACCTGGGCCGCGAACTGGAGAAGGCAGAGATTGCTCTTCGCCTGAAAAGAAATTATGTTCAGGATGAACCCCTCTGGTCCTCAGAGAAACGTTAAATATTTGTTCTCGCGACATAGGTGTGGATGAATTCGAAGGCTTTTGCTATCTTCGTAGGCGCAATTATGATATTCTCCGCCTTTGCAGGTTTCGTGCTGAGGGGAAGCGACCAGAACGAGACCAGTGTTGTGGTATCGAACGCCGACTCTTTGCAGACCTTTGGTATGCAGGGCCGCTTGGTGGAATGGGACTTTGATGGGCTGAATGATGTCCTGCAGATGTCTCCAGAGAGCACAGTGATGGCATACTGGATCAACCTGAGTGCATCAGAGAATCTGACGGAAGCTGCGGCAGCTTCTCTCCCTCAGTCCATGGGACTCAGCTACCCAGGCCAGCTATACAGCACCAAGATTGAAAAGCTGGCCAATGTCCATTTCAATGATACCTGGACTGAATTTCATTGGATCAAGCCCTATCCAGTGAGCTATAACAGCCTGGTAATACCCTATCAGGATTACATGATGATTCCGTCAGGAACCGATTACGCAACTGTTCTCGGAAAGCCGACCCTCTTTGGGACGCAGGACTCTGTGCGGCAGGTCATAGATGTGATCGATGGAGGCCTGTTTGCGGAGAGCTTCACACTAATCAATGACGAGCAAGCAGACATGCAGGTGGCAGCTCTGGGCAGCGGCGGCAGCAGCATGCCACTCTCCGGCGGATACAAAGAGTTTTACCTCGGCGTAAACGCAGCAAAAAGCCCGGACCAGGGCTTTTATCTGAATGCCCGGTATCTGCAGCCACAGGCAAGTGTGGGCAGCAAGATCGGGGAAATCGCCGCGAAAAACAATCTCAGCTATTCCACTAAAGGCTCCGACGCAGAAATATCCGGACATGTGGCCGGGGAAAATCTGCAGAATGTGCTGACGGCTCTTCTCGGGCCGTAGCGCAACCTTTTTACATATGGAGCTAATGGCTGATCTAATCTGAACCGTCTAATGCATTTAGGCGTTTTTGCGATGAATGATGATGGGCAAGCTGCCCGGAAGGAGATTAAATTATGGCAAGACCAATATTCGTAAGGTTTGATGTTCCAGCAGAGCTGGCCACCAAGTCTCTTGAGGCCTTAGAACTGGCTCGTGATACAGGCAGAATAAAGAAGGGAACCAATGAAGCCACCAAGGCCATCGAGCGCGGTGTGGCTCGCCTGGTTATTGTCGGCGAAGATGTTGTTCCTCCTGAGATTGTGGCACATATTCCAGCTCTATGCGAAGAGAAGAAGACACCTTACATCTATGTCAAGAAGCAGAGCGAGCTTGGCGCGGCTGCAGGTCTGGGTGTAAAGAGCGCCGCTGCTGCAATCGTGGAGCCCGGAAAGGGAAAAGAGCTACTTGATGAGATCGTCAACAAAGTGGCCGCATTAAAGTAGGTGATATCCGATGGAGGATGAGAACGGAATACCAGCAGAGGTTATCGAGGTCATCGGTGTCACCGGCATGCATGGTGAGGCAACGCAGATCAAGTGCCGTATCCTGGAGGGCAACAATAAGGGCCGCATTATCACCAGGAACTGCATGGGACCCATCCGCATGGGTGATGTCCTGATGCTGCTGGAAACTGCCAGAGAGGCCAAGAAGCTTACCAGCAGGTGAAGGAAGATGGAAGAGAGAAAGTGTACTTTTTGCAACAAGACCATCGAGCCGGGCACAGGCAAGCTTTATGCCAAAAAAGACGGCACGGTCTTTTATTTCTGCTCAGCCAAGTGCGAGAATAACGTAGCCCTTGGCCGTGTAACGAGAAGAATCAAGTGGGCCAGGAAGGGGGCATAAGCCCTGGCGGAGCTCGAGAGAACCTTTGTCATGGTAAAGCCCGACGGAGTGCAGCGCGCTCTCGTTGGCAAGATACTGCAGCGCATCGAGGAGAAGGGCTTCAAGATAGTTGCTATGAAGCTTGCCTTGATGCCGGTGGAGAAGGCCAAAGAGCACTACGCTGAGCACGTGGGCAAAAAGTTTTACCAGGACCTGGTGGATTTCATCACCTCAGGGCCATCCGTCTCTATGGTGATTGAGGGACGGGGCGCGATTGCGGCCATGAGGAAGATGAACGGCGCTACCAATCCGGTGGATGCCGTCTCAGGGACCATTCGAGGGGATCTGGCAATTGAGACCGGCCGAAATGTGGTACACGGCTCGGATTCAGTTGCATCCGCTGCTCGCGAGATAGCGCTGCATTTCAGTGCATCCGAACTGGTGGCCTACAAACGAATAGATGAAGCATGGCTCTACGAGTGAGATCGGGCAGAAAACATTTCTGCCTCCTCTCACAGGAGCCTTTAAATTCTCAAAAAATAATAAGTATTTTTTAGACATACCTCTCCGAGACGCGACCCGTATGCAACAAAAGTCCAAAAAGGCAAGTAAAGCGAAAGGCAAAGAGTCCAACCTCAGAACACCTATAGTAGTGGTAATGGGGCATGTGGACCACGGCAAAACCTCTCTTTTAGACAAGATCAGGGGAACGGCTGTTGCCAAGGGCGAAGCCGGGCTTATCACCCAGCACATTGGAGCTACGGAGGTCCCGCTAGATGTGGTTTCGGAGTTTTGTGGATCGCAATTCGGCAAAGAGATGCAGATTCCCGGGCTCTTATTCATCGATACGCCGGGGCATCATGCATTTACCTCTATGCGAAGTAGAGGCGGCTCGCTCGCTGATTTGGCCGTGCTGATTGTGGATGTAAATGAGGGCTTCCAGCCCCAGACCATTGAGTCGCTGGCCATTCTCAAGCGCTTCAAGACCCCATTTGTCGTCGCCGCCAACAAGATGGATCGCATCGGCGGCTGGCATTCCGTAGCCAACGCTTCATTTGCCAAGAGCCTCAAGGCGCAAAATGAGAGAGTAACCGAGGTGCTGGATACAAGGATCTACGAGCTGGTGGGAGAGCTCTATAAGTATGGATTTGATGGGGATCGGTATGATCGAATCCCCGACTTCACCAAGACGATTGGAATTGTGCCCATCAGCGCCATCACAGGTGAAGGGGTGCCCGATCTTCTCATGATATTGGTGGGGCTGGCGCAAAGATTTTTGAAGGATAATTTGAAGCTAACTGCTACCGGTCCTGGTGTGGGCACAATATTAGAGGTAAAAGAGGAGAAGGGTCTGGGTACGACCTTAGACGTCATACTCTACAACGGCGAATTCAACTCGGGCGATACGGTAATTGTGGGCACGGCCCATGAGCCCATAGTCACAAAGATAAGAGCACTGCTCAAGCCCAAGCCTCTGGCCGAGATTCGGAGCGAGGAGAGATTTCTGCCGGTAAAGCATGTGGCGGCAGCGTCCGGTGTGAAGGTATCGGCTCCCAAATTGGAGAACGCTCTGGCCGGATCAACTATTCGTGTGGTGTCTTCCCCAGAAGAGGTAGAGGCCCTTTGCAAGGAGCTGAAATCGGAGCTCGAGGCTGTACGTATTGATGCTGAGTCCGAGGGCGTGGTCCTTAAAGCGGATACGATCGGCTCGCTGGAAGCGCTGGTGGGCGAGCTGAAGGCCAAGAGCATAGCCATCCACCATGCTGATGTAGGGCCCATTTCCCGAAGGGATGTTATCCGCGCTTCGGCCATCAAAGACCCTCTGCTTTCTGCGATTTTAGCCTTTAATGTGGAAATCTTGCCTGATGCCATCAGCGAGATTCAGAAGACCAATGTGCCAGTGTTCTGCAGCGATATCATCTACACCATTCTGGAAAACTATGAGCAGTGGACGGATGAGCAGAAGATGCGAATCGAGCAGGAGCGGCTTGAGGCGGTCATCAGGCCGGGGGCCGTCCGTCTTTTGCCGGACTGCGTATTCCGCCAGTCCAGGCCGGCCATTGTTGGCGTGCAGATCATAGGCGGTGTGATCAGGACCCAGGTCAATTTGATGCGAGAAGATGGCGCAAATGTGGGCGAGATCAAGGGAATCCAGGCGCGCAATGAAAATGTCGGATCCGCAACAGTCGGGCAGGAAGTGGCCATATCCATCGACGGCCCCACTGTAGGCCGCCAGATCCATGAGGGCGATATCCTCTATGTTAACATTCCTGAGAAGCATGCTCGCATTGTGGAGCTGGAGCTGAAGCCCAAGCTGGCTGAGGACGAGCGCGAGGTGCTGGATAATTTCCTGGAGATCAAGCGCAAGAAGGATCCCTTCTGGGGAAGGTAATCAAAAGGCATATTACATTTTCAAAAATAAAAAAAGAGTCTTGAGGGGGCCTCTGCCTATTTTTTGGATCTGACAACCAGCACTGGCCGCGATCCCATCCTGGCCACATCAGATACTACGCTGCCAATGGTGGCTTCATCCATCCAGCCTTTGCCATGAGAGCCCAAGGCAATCAGGGATACATTCTCAATTTCGGCTACGTCCAGTATTCTATCCACGACTCCTCCCACAGAGGCTAAGGGCGTAGTTTCCACCTTGACCATGCCCCCTGAGCCATAAGTTCTTGGCTCTGCCGCCACGGCGGAGACTGCTATGGTCTTGGCAACTATTCCCGACGTTGCCAGATCTGCTTTCATCTCCTCAAGCCTTCCCTGAGCATTTGTTAAAGCAGCATCCACCTGGGACTGGTTTTCGCCTTTTGCCACTACGCTAAGCAGCAGTAAATTATCTGTAAGCTTCGTCTCTTTTATCTTCTCGATGGCAGCATTTCCCGCGGGGGAGAAGTCAGTAGGAGCCAGGACCTTTTCGAAAATACGCGAGCAGAATTTGCCCATCTCCTCTTTGTCGTCACCCAGAGTCTTGTAGCGCATGATGAGAAGATCTTTGTCGCCATAGCGGAGATAGCCACTGGAGACGCTGCCTAAAAGCAGGCCCTGCCACATGCTTCTTCCTCTAGCCCCCATCACCACGAGCGAGACATTCTCCTCTTTGGCTACACGCTTGATTACCATGTATTCGGTATTCTCTTCTGCGATCTCCGCTCTCACCCTGACACTTAGGTTAGCGTCTTGCAAGGCCTTTTTGGATGCCTCCATTTTATTTACAGCTTGCTTGATCTCATCGCCGGGAGACCAGACCCTGGCCAGAAGATCTTTAGCTAAAACATGCAGTAGAACTACCTCTTTTACACCGGGTATTTCTCCAACACAATCAGTTATTTTCTCTGCATGTTTGGAGAAATCCGTTGCTATCAAGATCTTTTCATACATAAATACTCACCCAATTCGTAACATATCAGGTATATTTAGTATTTATAGATTGCATTCTGAAAAAGACAAAAGAACCGACTTATAAATAATATTATTAATATTTTACAATAATTTATATAAGATCTGTGGCGGATACAACAATTATTAATACCAATAATTAGAACCGGAAAGTTCTAAATTCTGCGAGAAAAAAGGGTGTTTGAAATCACGCCGAATGAGATCATAATTCCGCTACTGGCGGTCGGGCTGGCCGAGATGGGCGACAAGACGCAGCTCTCTATTCTTCTGCTCTCTTCCCGGACCCAGGAATATGTTCGGCTTCTTTTTGGCATTATGCTGGCCTTTCTGCTGGCGGATGGATTTGCCATCCTGGTAGGCTCCTGGGTGACGGATGTCATTCCCGTGCATCTGGTAAAGCTCGTCTCCGGATTAGTTTTTATCCTCTTTGGCATAATGATTCTGAAGGGAGACCAAGATGATGAGGTGGAAAGCGACCTATCTGCTAAGAGGGCCTTCGTATCGGGATTCTCTATGATATTCCTATCGGAGTGGGGAGACAAGACCCAGATCGCTTCCGCCCTCTTTGCCACGGAGTACAATCCGCGCATGGTTTTTATAGGCGTTATGATTGCGCTTTTTATACTATCTGTTATGGCTATTTTTCTGGGCAAGTATCTTTCCAGCAGAATCGATCGCCGCGTGATTTCCCGTGTTGCAGGTGTCGTATTCTTGCTGATAGGCCTGTCTTTCCTTCTCTCTGCCGTTGCTTCATCTGCGTTTGCCGACACACTGTAAATCACTGCATGGCCTATCAGTCAAGCCACATCAGGCGAGAGCGGCCCAGCCTGAGCCCTCTGTGCTGGCCGCATCACAGCTTTTTGTGGCAGAACCACCAGTCTTCGCAGACCATATCCCCGCTCGTCTTTCTTGTAGCCGCAGTCTTCTCGTCAGCCGGTGGCGGGATGATAACCTGGTCGCCGATTAGCTCGTTGTTTGGCCAGTTGGCTGGAGCAGCTACCTTATTCTTGTCCGCAACCTGCAGAGCCTTCAAGGCCCGAAGTATCTCATCCATGTTCCTGCCTACCTCCTGGGGATAGAAGAGGATCAAGCGAACAGTGGCCTCGGGATCGATGATGAAGACGGCTCTTACGGTATTGGAGCCCTTTCCAGGATGAATCATGCCCATCTGTGCTGCAATCTTCCCCTGATCATCGGCGATTATGGGGAACTTGATCTCTACCTTCAGGTTTTCTTTAATCCACTGGGTCCACTTCATGTGGGAAAATACCTGGTCGATGGACAGGCCAATAAGATCGCAGTTCAACTTCTCAAACTCACCCCGCCTCATCTCAAAGGCCACGAATTCCGTGGTACAGACTGGTGTAAAGTCCGCGGGATGGCTGAAAATAACGATCCACTTTCCAGAGTAGTCGCCGGGCAGCTTAATCATCCCATGAGTGGTCTTAACTTCCATTTGTGGAAGCTTGTCTCCGATTAATGGGAATCTATTCTGTTCGCACCATCCCATATGATGCATCTCATGCCCCAATCCCTTATTTGCGGGACTCATTTTTTCTGTCATACACATAGTCTTTACCTCATGTCTATCATTGATATTGGATTCATCTTCCGCACATCAATTTTTTGACTTAAACCCTGATGCTGATGCATTGATTCTGGCCTGCTAAAGCAAGCATCAAAGCTGCATTCATCACAAGTCTTAAATCTATGTCTATAGACGACATGCGATTATTTAAGAGTAATTATTAGATAATAAGAAGATGCATCCGACAGTCAGCCTTGTGACAAGATATATAACAATTAAAATTTTGAAAGGTTATAATTTAATTCTGGAATTGAATATGCCTCAAGCTCAAACAAGATTTGATCCAAATGCTGAGCTAATGCGCACTTGCTAAAATTATGAGAAAAACTGGTCAAAGGATTATCTCAATGTCCAGCTCTTCTGCCAGTTCTTTATAGCGGTTTCTGATAGTAACCTCTGTCACGCCTGCAACGTCTGCTACCTCGCGCTGCGTCCTTCTGTCTCCGCAGAGGATGGAGGCGATGTAGATGGCGGCAGCAGCCACGCCCGTGGGCCCGCGGCCGCTGGTGAGCTCCTTCTCCGCAGCCTGGCGCAGGATCTCAATTCCCTTGGCCTGCACCTCGCCCTTCAGATTCAGGCCGGAGCAAAAGCGTGGGATGTAGTCGATGGGGCTTGTCGGCATGAGCTTGAGTGCCAGCTCGCGGGATACAAATCTGTAAGTCCTACCGATCTCCTTTCGAGAAACCCTGGAAACCTCAGCAATCTCGTCCAGGGTGCGGGGCACGTTGCACTGGCGGCATGCGGCATATAGTGCTGCAGCTGCCACGCCCTCAATGCTCCGCCCACGAATGAGGTTCTTGTCCACGGCTTTTCTGTAGACCACAGCGGCCGTCTCACGCACGTTTCTGGAAAGACCCAGGGCAGACGCCATCCTATCCAATTCCGACAGGGCGAAGGCCAGGTTTCTCTCCGTGGCATTGCTGACTCTGATGCGGCGTTGCCATTTCCTCAGCCGATACAACTGAGCCCGGTTCTTTGAGGAGATGGTCTTGCCGTAGGAGTCTCTGTTCCTCCAATCGATCATGGTGGAGAGGCCCTTGTCGTGGATGGTGTAGGTCATGGGCGCTCCCACTCTGGACCTCTTCATCCGCTGGTCGTGGTCGAAGGCTCGCCACTCCGGTCCCTGGTCGATGAAATTCTCGTCGATGACCAGGCCGCAATCAGAGCAGACCAATTCCGCACGCTCATAGTCGCGCACAAGGGTGTGACTCTTGCACTCCGGACACTCAACTGTGAACTTCTCGAACTCGTCTACTTTCTCTTTCTCGCGCTTGAGCCGGGTTCTCTCCTTCAGCTTTTCCGGCTCTGCCCTCTCTATCTCTCTTAGCTTCTCAATCTCTTCCACTTGCTATCTCTCCCCGGCGCCTCGTCGATATAGAGCTTCTTTCCGACGTGGGCAGCGGCATCTACACCTCTATTTGGTCGAACGATGATGTACGGATGATTAATGGGGCCGAATATATCGAAAACCTTTCCGACTCGGGTCCTCTTTTGATCTACAACCCAGGAATTTGTTCTGGGGATATTGTTCTCGCTTCCAACACTCTGCTCGCTTTGGACAATCAATTTATTCTGTACTGCATGAAGAGCGGTGCCTAATCTCTTCAAGAGGCCACCTCATCTATATAGATGCAAACCTAATATTTAAGCCTTCCGAAAACCATTTATAAATGTCTATTTCAAGGGTCCGCTGTGCAGTCCCTAATTCTTTGACTATA
>CAYXSJ010000037.1:0-17014 GCA_964467095.1 uncultured Methanotrichaceae archaeon | reverse complement strand
CTCCTTCCGCAGATCTTTCCGGCAATGCTTCCGGCAAGATCAGCGTGGCCGCGACCATCGCTCCTCTGGGCGAATTTGTGAAAGCGGTGGGCGGCGAGAAGGTCGAGGTCACTATTTTAATTCCGCCGGGAGCCGAGCCTCATACCTTTGAGCCCTCGCCTTCTCTGATGGTGGATGTGGCCAAAGCCGATCTGTATGTCATGAACGGGGCGGGCCTGGAGTTCTGGATGGAAAAGCTGCTGGAGACAAATAATAAAATGGTAGTGGTAGACTCTTCTCAGGGCACCGCTCTGCTGCAAGAGAGCGAGGATGAGATAGACCCGCATATCTGGCTCTCCCTGCGAAACGCAGCTGTGCAGGTAAATAACATCTGCTCCGGCCTGATCGAGGTTGATGCGCAAAATAAAGATTTTTATATCAGGAACAGGGACGATTATTTAGGCAAACTTAAAGCCCTGGACGGAGAGTTGAACCGAACCTTTGCCGGCAAAAAGATAAAGATCTTCATTGTGCAGCATCCCGCCTGGACCTACTTCGCTCGGGACTATGCTCTAAGCCAGGTGCCGCTCATGGAAGGCGAGAAGGAGCCCGGACCCAAGTACTTGGGAGAGGTAATAGAGCTGGCCCGAAAGAATAATATAACTACTATCTTTGTAGAGCCGCAGTTTAATCCCAAGTCTGCAGAGGTCATCTCACGGGAGATGAATGCCAGCATAGTGGCCCTTGATCCGCTGGCTGGAAATTACCTGGACAATATGAGAAACGCGAGCATGGAGATTGCCAAGAGCCTGACATGACGGATAGGATTGTGTCCATCAGCGATCTTTGGGTCTGCAGGGGAGAGCATGCCGTCCTGGAGAGAATAAACCTGGAGCTGAAGGCCGGAGACTTTCTGGGCCTCATCGGCCCCAACGGCGGCGGCAAATCCACTCTGCTCAAGGTAATTCTGGGCCTGATCAAGCCCGATCGGGGCCAGATAAAAATCTTCGGTCTGCCGCCCGCAGCAGCGCGCAGCAAGGTGGGCTACATGCCCCAGAAGACCATCTTCGACCAGAGCTTTCCCGTCAAGGTGCTGGATGTGGTGCTCATGGGAAGATACAGCCGCACCGGTCTTTTGCACCGCTATGGCCCCCGGGATCACAAGGCAGCCCTCGGAGCGCTGGAGGCGGTGGGAATGGAGGATCGAGCCCAGCGAGAGATCGGGGCTCTCTCGGGGGGGGAGCAGCAGAGAGTCTTTGTGGCCCGCTCCTTAGTCTCAGATCCCGAGCTGCTCCTGCTCGACGAGCCCACGGCAGGCGTTGATTCCGCTCAGCAGACGGATTTTTACGATCTGCTCTGCCACCTCAATCGCGATCTTCATATTGCCATTGTGCTGGTCTCACATGATGTCACAGCCATCTCCAAGTATGTGAACAAGATCGCCTGCTTAAACCAGCGGCTTTATTATCACGACTCCAAGGAACTCACCAATGAAGACATCGAGAAGGCCTACGGCTGCCCGGTGGAGATGATAGCGCACGGCACGCCCCACCGGGTCTTGAGGGAACATGATTGATTTGAATTTTCTCCAGTACGACTTCATGAGAAATGCCCTGGCTGCGGGCCTGGCCGCCTCGGTGCTTTGCGGCATAATTGGAATATATGTAATTTTAAATAAAATAGTGTTCATCAGTGACGGCATAGCTCACGCCGCCTTTGGGGGCATCGGCCTTGGCTATTTCCTGGGCTACGATCCTCTGGCCTTCGGAATAGGATCTGCCGTTTTAACTGCTCTGGGCATAGGCATGGTCAGCTCAAGGGCCCGCGTATCTGAGGACACGGCCATTGGCGTCTTCATGGCCACGGGAATGGCTTTGGGAATAATGCTTCTCACTCTTTCCCAGGGCTATGCCAGAGACCTCTACGGCTACCTTTTCGGAAATATTTTGGCCGTGACCAGGAGCGATGTGCTGCTCATTTTAGTCCTCACATCGATCATCCTGGCTCTCGTTTTTCTCTTCTACAAAGAGTTTCTCCTCCTGAGCTTTGATCCTATTTACGGAGAAGCCATAGGCCTTCCCGTGCAAAGCCTCAAGCTCTTGCTCCTGGCCATGGTGGCCTTTAGCGTCGTCGTCCTCATCAAGATCGTGGGGATAATCATGGTCATAGCGCTTCTGACCATTCCCGGCGCCATAAGCAGGCGGCACATGAAAGGCCTGCCCGCCATCATGGCCGGCTCCATATTCCTGGGCGCGGTCTTTGTGACCATAGGGCTTTTGGTATCCTATGAGCTGGATGTCCCATCCGGAGCGACCATAATTTTGACAGCAGCCGTAGCCTTTTTCCTGAGCACCGTTCTTTCCAGATAGATAGGCTTAATTAATGGATGCAAATTAACCTTAAAGAGGATGAATCTCCTGCATATCATCAGCATTCTGCTTCTTCTCGCCGGTACGGGCCAGGCAGAAGATCTCATATTCTTCGCAGATGATCACTATAAATCTCTGGGCCTGCCGCAGCTTGCGGCCTCCCTGGCAAATCCAGCTCTGGTTCCAGGCGACAGCATCCTGCGAATAAGCCTGGCCAATGTCGGCGAGCTGGAAGAGCTGATGCCCATTAACGAGAGCGGCTCAAATGAAGACATACTGCTGGAGATGAGTGCGGAGATGCACAGCAGCGATGCTCTGAACATCAATGCCGCCCTTGTCGGAGCGGGACCCATAACGGTGGTAACTGGCCCGGAGCATATCAATCAGCATATCACGAATCTTCCTGCGGGAGATGCGGCCATGCTGCAGTTTAATGTCACCGTTCTGAAGAATGCAAGCGGCTGGTATGAGCTTCCCTTAATCATTGATTATGAGAGGCAGGTGGATGTGAGCGTGAGCGGCGGGGAGGTCTTCCCCCTTTATGAAGCGGAAAGGCAAAACCTCACGATTTCGGTATTTGTGGCTGGAAATAATGAGCCCCTTCATATTTCCGGGATCAGCTCGAAGCTTCATGCGGGAGGAAGCGGAAACCTGAGGGCGGCAATCAGCAATGATGGCGCCACAACGCTTCATAATTGCTCAGCCAGGCTGCTGGCCGCTCCCCCCTTCCACACCGAGAGCACGGATGCGGTGCTCGGAGACCTGGCTCCCGGATCGGTGGCAATAGCCGGCTTTTCTGTGCGGGTGGATGGAAATGCCGGCCAGCAGGATTACCAGATGGGCTGCGAGATTTGCTGCCGGGAGAAAAGCATAATTGTCCCCCTGCAAATCTCTCTATCCCGCGCCGGTGGTTTAGCATCCTTGGCGCAGCCGGTATTGGGCGGCATGACTGCAGATGGCTTGGCTGTAGCCGGCCTCGCTGTAGCCGGACTGGCAGCTTTTCTGATATGGAAGAGAGAGGATCTGCTCTTTCGTCGCAAGAGAAGAGGGCGGCAAAAATGACAGAAAAATCGGTCGAAGCTAAGGGGATATGCAAGAGATATAAGAGCTTCTTTGGCAGCAGCACCACAATCCTTCAGAACATATCCCTGGATATCGAGGCGGGAGAGATCTTCGGCCTGCTCGGCCCCAACGGCTCGGGCAAGACCACCCTCATATCCATCTTTTCCACGCTCATCTACCCGGAGCAGGGCAGTCTATTCATTTTGGGAATGGATGCACGCCGCGACAAAGGAGAGATTCGCAAAGCCATAAACATCAGTACAGCCAAGCCCAACTTTCCATGGAGCCTGACAGTGCGCGAGAACCTGCGTCACTATGGCATGCTCTACGGCCTCTACGGTTCCGCTCTCTCCCGGACGGTGGAAGATCAGATCGATGCTTTTGAGCTGGGCGAGTTTCGGGATATGAAATTCGAGAACCTATCCACCGGCTTAAAGCAGCGTCTCTCTCTGGCCAAGGCCATGCTCAACACTCCTCGTTTGCTGTTCTTGGACGAGCCCACCACGGGCCTTGACCCTGATATATCCATAAGAACCCGCAAGCTGATAAAGAGAATTCACCAGGAGCAGAACATCTCTGTGGTTTTATCCACACATTACATGCCCGAGGCGGAGATGCTCTGCGACAGGATCGCCTTTCTGCGCAAGGGCCAGATCGTGGCAATGGACACGCCCCGCAATTTAAAGAAGCATCTGGGGCTGGGGGAACGGGTGGTGGTCTCTTACGATGGGCCCGCGGAAATAAGTGCCCTGAAAAGCTTGCCCGGCGTTTTGGGCATAAAAGCTGAGACGGGCAGGGTGGAGATTGTGATCGACAGAAGCGAGGAGTGTCTGGACAGGATAGTCAAGCTCTTTTGCGATGCCAGAATCCTTGACATAACCATAAAAGAGCCCGATTTGGAGGATGTGTTCCTTGAACTGGCAAGGTGAATTGAACAAGTACCTGGCCAGTGCCTACAAGAACTGGATCGTCTCCAGGAGGAACGTCTTCACAGTATTCGAGCTGTTCTTCTGGCCCATGATCAGCCTGCTGTCCATTGGTCTTCTCACGCGATTCTTGAAGGTAGAGAACTCGATGGTCTCCTTTCTCTTAGTGGGCGCTATTGCTCTTACAATTTTGCAGGTGGCCCAGATCGATGTAGCCTATGTTCTTCTATTCGACATGTGGTCCAAGAGCATCAAGAACACCTTCATCGCCCCGGTTCACAGCTACCATCTGGTCTTTGGAGCAACACTTTTCGGCATCTTTCGGGGCAGTGTGGTCTTCATAATTCTGGCAGTAGTCAGCCGCTACCTATTCGGCTTCGATTTCCAGGAGGGCGGCCTTCTGCCAGTAGTGATATTTTTGGCAGGTGTCTATGCCATGGCCGCGGTCATCGGCATTGCAGTCTGCATCTCCATTCTTACCTTCGGCCAGAAAGCAGATGTTGCCGCCTGGAGCCTGAGTGGTTTGATCCTGCTTGTGAGTGGAATTTACTATCCTGTAGATGTGCTGCCTCCGATGATGCAAGAGCTGGCCAGAGCCATTCCCCTGACCTACTTTTTAGAGTACTACAGGTCAATATTTATTCCCGGCCCGCACCATCTGGCCATGGGTGCATTTCTGTCTGCTCTCTACCTGGTCCTGGGGCTGATACTCCTGGACCGTGCCATTGAGAGGGCGAGAAGGACGGGAATCCTGCTAAGGTTATCGGAGTAGCTATTAGCGTATGTTCCGGTTTGTGAGGTGTTGGGATTGATAGAAGGCATTTTGGGTCGCGTCCCGGTAGGAGACGGTCAGAGCGTGCGGCTGATGGGCATCATCAATCTCAGCCGCGAGTCCTTCTACAAGGGCTCAGTGGCTGGCCCCCATGAGGCTCTCTCCCTGGCGGAAGCTATGGCTGAGCAGGGCGCGGATATGATTGATCTGGGAGCAGTCTCCACAGCGCCAGGCTCTCCCAACATAAGCGAGGCAGTGGAGCGAGAGAGGCTCTTTCCCGCCCTTAAGGATATTCTGGACAACCTGGATATCACCGTCTCCATAGACACGCAGAGGTCCGCCATTGCAGGCGATGCCCTCTCCTGCGGAGCTGCCTGCATAAACGATGTCTCCGGACTATCTGACCCAGGAATGGCTGCCAGTGTAGCCGAGTATGACGGCTCCTTGATCATCATGGCCTCCCGGAAAAGACCGGGCGACCTGCTCTATTTAAACGAGATAATTGCACTGCTTGGAGAGAGAGTAAGGATTGCAGAGCAGGCTGGCGTATGCCCGGCTAAGATCTCCGTTGATCCGGGCATTGGCAAATGGGTGCCGGATAAGACTCCTGCCCACGATCTGGCCATTTTGGACGGCATGACGCGTCTGCGCACTTTAGGGCGCCCGGTGGTCGCGGCGCTTTCTCGCAAGTCCTTCATAGGGGATCGCCTGCATAAGCCCGATCCCTTTCAGAGGCTGGATGGAACGCTGGCGGCCACGGCCATAGCTGTTTATCTGGGGGCGCATATCGTCAGGACGCATGATATCGCCGCCAGCCGGGATACCGTAGCCATGGCAAAAGCCATCCGGGGATGCACGCCGCAGGCCGGGGATGAAGAGATCGAGGTGGAGGTGCTGGGCTATTTGGGCCAGGGAGAGGATCTGGCCGAGACCCTTTGCAGAACGGAAGTGGATGAGCGGGGATTTGGCACGCTCTGCAAGAAAGGCTCTTTTCGCGTCCTTGCCGTGCGGGGCGTAAGCTCTATGGAGGCCATAATAATAAAGCAGGAGATGCTGGCACGAGGCGGAGATGCGGCCATCCCCAAGCTGGCTCTTCGCTGTGATCCCCGGCCGGAAGAGGTTTTAATATTCGGCACCTCCCATCAGATTGCGGGCCTGGCAAAGAACCTGAAAGGCCAGCCTTTCCGGCTACCGCGCCTGGCCGCGAGGATAGAGGAGGCTACTGCATTGATAGAAAGCCCAGAGCGCTACAGGTGAGTGTGTTGCAGGTTTTAGGCATAAAGACGGATCTAATAAGCCCGGGCGATGATCTGGCGGCATCCCTGGAAAGGGCCATGTCCAGATCAGGCCTGGCTTTACAGGACGGCGACATTCTGGTCGTCTCGGAGAGCACTGTGGCTACTGCAGAGGGAAGGGTTGTGGCTCTGCATGATGTCACACCCGGTCCTCTCGCCATCTCGATGGCTGCCAAGTACAGCAAAGATCCGCGAGAGATGGAGCTGATCCTCAAAGAATCGGACGAGATAATAGGGGGCATTCCAGGCGTGGTGCTGACGCTGCGGGAAGGCTTTCTTTATCCCAATGCAGGAATCGATAACTCCAATGCCCCTCCCGGGCACGTGGTTCTATTTCCGGCGGATGCGCAAAAATCGGCATTCGAGATTAGAGAGCGCATAGCAAATGGCAGGAAGATTGCGGTTATCATCGGCGACAGCCGGACTCATCCCCTGCGACTGGGCTGCGTGGGCGTGGCTCTGGCCTGTGTGGGCCTGGACCCGGTCGAGGACGCGCGCGGCCAAAAGGACCTATTCGGCAGGGAGCTCAAGATCACACGCAAGGCGGTGGCGGACAATCTGGTCTCTGCCGCTCAGATAGTGATGGGCGAAGGAGACGAGGGAATTCCAGCCGTGATCATAAGAGAAGCGCCTGTTCCCATCAGCGAAATGCACAGCGCCATCCCCACCATCGCACCACAGGAGTGCATGTACATCGGCGCTCTTCGCTGCGGCCCCCGCCCTTACACTGGAGGGTATGATCATCTCATCGAGCAGGCTAAAGAGGCCATGAAAGATGCTTATGCTCCATATTCCGGATTCAAGGTGGGCGCAGCGCTTCTCTCCAGGAGCGGCCGGATCTACTCGGCTGGCAACATTGAAAATGCAGCTTCCGGGGCGGGCATCTGTGCGGAGAGGGCAGCGGTAGCGAAGGCCGTCGCCTCCGGAGAGCGGGAATTTGAGGCGATAGCCATAGTAGGAGACGCGAAGCAGCCCATATCCCCTTGCGGCATATGCCGGCAGAGCCTCATAGAGTTCGGGGGAGATATTGTGGTCATCATGGCCAATAGCAAGGGAGATGCTTTGACGGCAAATATGGCTTATCTTCTGCCCATGGCTTTTACGGGCAAGTGCCTGCAATAGCGTAGAGCTTTCTGCAAAGTAGCATTTTTAATTTAGAATTAAAATATCATTAAATGCTAATTTTTTAAAAACTTATGAAAAAGAATGTCCGCCGCAGCGGGCATTCTTTTTAGTGAGCCTCGCCTACCAGATCCTTGCCGGGCGCCTTGCGCTCGACGGTCTCTACTTTGCATGTTGCCGGCCCACAAACCAATACATCCTGCTCCTGATACTTGGTGTACGGATTTTCGGGAATGGTTGTATCCAGGCCCATGGATGCAGCCATGAGCTCTACAACGTCCAGGACCTTTATGCCGGACTTGGCGTCGTTTCTGCCATCCATGATGTTTCTCCGGCAGAAGGGACAGGTGGATGCCATGATATCTGCGGAAACCTCTTCGCCGTCCTTGACTCTGGCCTTAGCACAATCGAGAGCCAGATCGGGAATGCCGGCCTTAACGCCGCCGCCTGCGCCGCAGCACCTCTGCAGGGCTCTGTTGCGCACCATATCTGTGAACTTAACTCCCGGGATGGATCTAATGCAATCACGAGAAGCTTCGAAGGCCCAGTCCTTTCCGATCTCATGCATGAGGTGCCGACCATTGTGGCAGGGGTCATGATATGTAACTGCGTAGTTTAGAGGAATCTTGTACTTTACTTCCCCGTTTCTAATCTTTTCCCTCAAGAATACCGAGAGCGGCACGTTCTTGTAAGGGATGTAACCCTCATACCATTTAGGCCAATCAACTGCGGAATTTCTAATGCAACCGGCACAGGCGAAGAGCACGGTCTTTGCTCCGGCGTCTTTGAGAGCATCGACGTTATGCACGGCATGCTCAGCCATGACCTCTCTCTGGCCGGTTCTCACCATAGCAGAAGCACAGCACCATTCATCTTTGCCCAGCATGGCGAAGGGCACGCCAAGATTGTCCAGAATCCTTACTGTAGCGACTCCCAATGCTTGCTGGCGGTAGGCTGCAGTGCAGCCTGCGAAGTATACTATCTCTCCGGACTCCTGAATCTTGACATCCTTGGGAACCCAGCACAACCTATCTTCTTGCTTGGCCATGTAGGGATTTCTATCTGCTTTGACGAGCTTGGGGAACATATTCTGTTTTCCCACGGGTCCGTCGCCGCGCGCCACCAGGTTAGGCCGCATGGCCTCCCAGAGCTCTACGGTCTTGATTCCTGCCTCACAGACGGTGCCGCAGACGCCGCATGTAGTGCAGCTGTATGTATCATCGGTGAAGACCTTCATCTCATCGTCAGAGAGGGGCTTGGGGCCGAAGATCTTGGCTCGCAGGCTATGGCTCTTGGCCATAAGCTCTCTCCACCGTGCGTTCTTGTACATAGGAGTAATGCCTGGCCGGTCCTGTCTTACCGCGAAGGTCGGACACCATTTCATACACTCCTGGCATCTGTTGCAGCCGTCTACTTCCATGAGCTGGGTGGACAGCATATAGCCCGTCATCAAGGGCTTGGAGCCTTTTTGATCTGCCATTTTTATTCTCCTCCTCTATTGGCCAGAAGGGTCATGGGTGTGGCTATGACGTGGATGTATTTGCTCCATGGCAAGATCAAGGCGAACAGACCAATTGCCAGGACGGTGTGAATCAATGCGAAGTGGGGTGCATAGATGGGATATTCAAAGGCATTCCCGATGAGGAAGGAATTGCCGCGCATCCACTCGGCATAAAATCCTGTGATGGTAATGAGAAATACGGCGCCAATCAAGAAGGCGTCATAGGCGCTGGTGTTATCCCTGACGAATTTGAGCAGGATTCTCCTGGATACGGCGACCGTGGCACCGATGAGGAGCAGATAGCCGAATATATCGAATGGCAGCGCCAGAAGTTCTTTAGCCATCTCGGCTTGATGAGCGAGCCCGAGCAGGTTGAAATGCTCCACGATATCGATCATAAGTCCAAGACCAGAAAGAGCCGCCAGCGCCAGGAATCCATAGAACATGGACATGTGCATGACCCACCGCACAGGGCTTCTGGCCAGAGTTCTCCTCAGGAGAAGAACATCAAGCACAACGGTCCTCAAAAATACCCATAATCCGTCCTTAAATGCCTCGTGAATCCAGGTGGCAAGGAAGAGCCAGAAGCTATTGCGCAACTGGTCGTGGTAGCCGGTGGATCCGAGGCCCCATTTCTTAAAGTTGAAATATATACCATATATCCAAACAGCAAGTACGATAACTGTCAGGAATATCACAAGATTAAAAGTGAGGCCCAACGTATAGAAAGCCATCTCATTTCCTCCTCGTTATATTTATCTCTAAATCGGGGCGATACGACCATCATTTGACACCAAGTTACCTGACAACTAATACTTAAATATTCCCTCGCTGTCGCCCGAAATCGCATCCCTTATGACACGGATCATAAGAAATCAGATCTGCAGAATTGCTCAGCGCCTCATTCCCAGCATCATCTCGCCTTCCGCTTTTGCTGGGCAAATGACGCAGGGAAGAAAATCGAAAAATCACCAGAAAACCTAATTTTCACGCATTTCCATTGGACAACGGCTTTCTGAGCGCCGCTTAAATCATGAGCGGCAAAATAGATTTAATTTGGGTAGCTTTTTTTGGGCCAGGGGCCGCGAAGGCAGCCTCCAGGGCCAAGCTTTGCTTCACAGGATTTGCGGCCTTTTTTTCCTTGGCCACTGGGGTCCGGGTTCTGGGCCCCTGGGCAGATCCCATATTCCAAGTCTCATGCCGTTACAGATGCCTGTAGCATCTTCAAACAAGTAGTCTGCTTCGAATCTTTGCAAGGTTTCCTCCCGATTAATGGGATTCTTAGATTTGCAGTGCAGTCTAATTTATTTCGATACTAGACGAAACCACCATAGACAATAATCGAATATAAGGATTTCGGTCTATGCATGGAAAAGCCTTAAAGATCAGCTCCACCTTATTTCTTACGACCATGTCTGCTATCAAATTCTTCAGCACCAACGGCCATCCCGAGCGCGTGGACTTTAAAGCGGCGCTCTTGATGGGCCAGGCCCCGGACAAGGGGCTCTATCTGCCGGAAGAGATCCCCCAGATTCCCAGGAGCCGGATCCTGCAATTTTCTAAGATGAGCTATCCGCAAATCGCTTACGAGGTCATCAAGCCTTACTTGGGCGATCTGGTCTCCGACTCCGACCTGCGGGCAATGCTGGAAGACGCCTACAACTACACCATCCCTGTGGAGAGTGTGTATGACGAGAAGTATGTAATGCGGCTGGATCGCGGTCCTACCTGCTCTTTCAAGGACTTCGCTGCCAGGGCAATGGGCCGGCTGGTCCAGTACTTCTTAAAGCAGGAAGGCAGAAGCATACTCATCCTCACCGCCACCTCGGGAGATACCGGCTCTGCCGTAGCTCATGCCTTCTATGGTCTGGATAATGTAATGGTGGTTGTATTATTCCCTGAGAAGGAGGTAACAGAAAGGCAGCGCCGCCAGATGACCACCCTGGGCAAAAATATCTTTCCCCTGGCCGTGAAGGGCAAGTTTGACGACTGCCAGGCTCTGGTCAAGCAGGCATTTGTCGATCCTGATTTATCAGCTCTGAGCCTCTCTTCAGCCAATTCCATCAATATCGGTCGGCTGCTGCCCCAGGCCGTCTATTACTTCTATGCCTTCTCTCGCGTGGCAGCACGGGGCGAGGAGATCGTATTCTCGGTGCCCAGCGGCAACTTTGGAGACCTCATGGGCGGCCTTTTAGCCTTGAAGATGGGCCTTCCCGTGCACAGGTTTGTGGTGGCTACCAATGAGAATGATGAGTTCCCCCGCTTCATGAATACAGGCATCTACGACCCCATCCGGCCCAGCAAAAACTGCATCTCCAATGCCATGAACGTGGGCCATCCCAGTAACCTGGCCCGCCTCTTTTGCCTGTACGGCGGCCAGATGGATGAGACCGGTCACGTAAACAAGCAGCCTGACCTGGCCGCCATGCAAAAGGATCTTTATGCTGTCTCAATCACCGATGAAGAGACCCGCCAGACCATCAAGGAGGCATACATCCGGCACAATGTCCTGCTGGAGCCGCACGGAGCCGTGGCCTGGGCCGGGCTCATGAAGTACTTGAAAGAGTGCGGCGACTTTAGTCCTTGCGTCTCACTGGAGACAGCCGATCCCGCCAAGTTCCCGGAGGAGATAGTGCGAGCCACCGGCGTAAATCCGCCTCTGCCTGCGGCTATGGCCCGGCTGGACGAGCTGGAGGAGAATTTCGAGAAGATGGATGGACAGTATGCCTCGTTGAAGGATTACCTGATGCGCTTTCTTTTGAGGTGAAAAGGATGTCAGGGCAAATTGAGGGCATATTCTTCGATGATGTCGGCAGCTTTCCCCTGCCCAAAGGGGTCAGGCTGAAGAGCCTTTCTCGAGAACAATATCTCGATCTGGTGCGCGATGTTCTGGCTCAAAAGAGCCGTGCCGGTGTAGAGGTTCCCACCTATCCTCAATTCCGGGATATGATCCGCATGTTCATGGATGATATCGAAAATCCGGCCTATGCGGAAAGCCCCTACCTGATTAAGAAAGAGCATGCCAGGATCATGGAGCTGGAGGTGGCGCTGCCGGGCCGGGACTTGCGCGTCTGCGTCACCGGACCGGTAGAGCTTTACATCTCCGCATTCGGGGCCACTCATTACCCGGATATTCTCAATAACCTGGCGAAGAGCGTGGCCAGGTTCCTGAGCATGGCACGGGAGGAGGGAAAGATGTCTGTGGCATCTTTGGATGAGCCGAGCCTTGGTTTGAGCTCCAACATCATTTTTTCGGAAGATGAGATCCTTGAGGCCCTGCAGATCGCAAGCGAGCCCTGCCATGGCATGGACTGTGAGGTGCATTTGCATTCGCCCCTTTATGCCGAAGCCTGTGCTCGCGTTCCCGACATCAGCATCGTGGGCATTGAGTCGGCGGCACATCCAGACTATCTGCAATTGATCGACAGGAAGATCCTGGTGGAGACGGACACTTATCTTCGCGCGGGAATCGCGCGCACCGATATTCTATCCATATCCGCCCGCCTGAACGAACAGCTTGGCATCAATCTCTGGCAGGACATGCCGAGGCTGGAAAGGGAGATCCTTGATCTGGAATCGCCCCAGATCATGAAGAAAAGGCTGGACAGAGCCTATGCTCAATTTGGAGATAGGCTGAGGGCGACAGGTCCCGACTGCGGCCTTGGCTCCTGGCCCAGTCAAGATCTGGCGGGCAGGCTGCTGGCCAACTGCGCAGCAGCAGTGAGATCCTTCCGCCTGGACGGGGCATAGGCGGGCGATGCCAGACTGAGATCGGACAAAACTCTAATTCCAGGACGGTAAACCTGAAAAGCGTGATCTGGAAAGCTTGATCTGAATAGCCGAAGCTGGTTTGCTATGTTACCGCTAACTGGTTAAGTGCTAGCTTTCCAAATATAAATATCAATGTATCGCGTAAACATATTCAAACCATTGACATAAATCAGGAAATATCTTCGGAAATTAGCGCCTATGCATAAATATTTTGTCAATTCGTTTTCTGATATCAGTATATCTAATTAAGGATTACTATGATTACCATTATCTATAAATATTTTAAGAGCATTGTTAAGTACCATGAAGCTGAGGGTAGTGAGTTCCAAGAAAGAGATTACCGATCTAAACAGGAACGAGCAGTTAGTTCATCTGGCTTTCCGGGCCTCTAATATGGATGTGATGAATCTGGTCCAGTCTTGTCCGCGTTTGCGAGCGGTACAGATTCCGCCTTCCTATCATGAGACCATGTCCAAGGCCGCACAGCAATTCCTGGAGATCCAGGGAGTGCAGCTCCTGCGGGGAGATGTTTGGGGCCATAGGAAGGACATTGATGAGTATTATTCCATTGGCGAGAAGATTGTGGGCCGCATATCAAGCCTCATGGCAGAAGGCAACAGCATCGAGGAGACTGTAAAGAAGCTGCAGAGGGAGACCAAGCTCTCGGAGGACTTGATTCGCTATATCTTAAAAGAGCAGGTTATGGTGTAGAACGGGTGCGGATCTAGAGCGCAGGGCAATGCGCCCGCCCTCAGTTTTTTTGCAGGACCTGGATTTTTCAGTTGAGCTGATCCATCGTGCACTCTTGCGGCTCTTTGTCATCTCTGGTGCGCAGGAACACCGGTGCGCGAAGGTGGCCGTCCTTCGTGACCTCGAGGGCAGAGACCTGCACCACCATTAGAGGCTCGACCCAACTTGCCTCCGGTGTTTCCGGTGCATCGGCGAAAGGAGAATTGTCCCGGGGCGAAAAAGCTGCGGCAATTTGTGCCAGCAAGTTATCGGTAAATCCTGATCCAACCCGTCCAACGTAATGCAGCAAGCCATTGCTGCGGCTGTATGCGCCAAGAAGAAGACCGCCAAAGTAAGACGCGCGCCCTCCTTTTCCCGGAATGTAGCCCCCTATTACCAGGTCCAGTTTGAGGCTTTTTTTGATCTTTATCCAGCTTTGGCTTCTTGTGCCAGGCTCATAAATGGAGTCCAGCCTTTTAGCCACGATTCCCTCAATTCCAATCTTCAATGCCGCCTGAAAGTAGTCCTGCCCCTTTTCCGGAAATGAGTCGATTATGGTCACAAACTCGCTCTCCTGCAGTTCTTCCTGCAAAATTTTCTTACGCTGGCGAAGAGGCAGATCCATGACGCTCCTCTCCCGGGCGTAGAGGATGTCAAAGACAACGTAGCTGGCCGGCATGACGCGGGAGAGGTAGTCTATGGCAAGCATCTCGCTCTGGTGGTCACGCTGTGCAAGCGCGGCGAAGCTCGGCCGGCCATCGGCGAAGACGGCAATCTCTCCGTCAAGGACGCAGCCCGAAGCCTGATCCAGAGCCAGTGCAAGCTCTGGATAGCGATAGGTGATATCGAAAAGCCTGCGGTTGTGCAGGCGCACGCCGTTTGCATTCTGGAAAACCTCAGCTATGCAGCGAGTGCCGTCGATCTTAGGCTCGAAGATCCAGCCTTCTGAATTGAAGGGCTGGCCTGAGACAGCCAGCATGGGCTTGAAGGGATTCATTTCAGCGACTCTGCTGTCAAGCGCAGGGCCTCCATGAGGCTTTTGGCAGAAGTTCGGGCTTTCTTCTTCTCCGGGACGGCTACTGCCCCTTCCATTTTGGACCTGACCAGGGCCTCTATCCTCTCTTTGTATTGGTCGTGGTAGGCAGACAGGTCCAATTCTCCGCCCAGGCTCTTTACAATCTCCATGGCCAATTCCAGCTCTTTTTCTTGAGGTTCTGGAAGATCTCTGATAGCCTGATAGCCCTCCGGGTCCAGGACTTCCTCCGGGTACCGGAGAGTGGTGGCCACCACTGCCTGCCGGTAGTAGTGGACCAGGACGGGCCTCTCTCGCGAGTGGAGAGTAATCCGGCCGATGGCAGCTTTTCCCGTCTTCTCCATGACGGTCCTTAAGAGTGAGTAGGCATCCTCGGATCTGTCCGGCAAAAGCAGATAGGTCTTTTCGAAATAGTGAGGATCAATCTCAAAGAAGTTTACGAAGCGATCCAGGGCAATTGTGTTCTTCGATTCGGGCCTGGCAGCCTCGATCTCTTTTTTTTCCAGTACTGCATACCTGTTTTTCCCCAGAGGATAGCCGTAGACGATATCAGCCAGCGTGACCTCCTCGCCCTCCTGGCAGAAGCGCTTGAATGAGATGGGCGTCTTGCAGCTTTTATGCAGCATGCGAAAGCTGATGCGCACATCTTTTGTCATGAGCAGGGCCTTGACTGGGATGTTTACAAGACCTATCCGGAGGCTGCCGGACCAGGTGGTTCTGGGGGGAGCAGAGGCAGAAGAGCTCTCTTGCGTCTTTTCCGGCTTTTCCCCGGCAATCTGCACAACCTCGGGCATGAATTATATTCTGCTGGGATTCTAGAAGAATTTTTGGATTAGATCCTCTCATTGGTTGTGATGCAGTGATGCCTCTAGCCGGATGGGAAGGTCCCGATTGCATCGCAGAGGGAATGTATCGCTACTCGAAGTACATCTCCTGGATAAGGTTGTACATCGATGTGGTGGACGGAGTTTTTTACGGAGGCACTTGCGGGGCCTGCAGCAACTTCGAGGTGGAGCGTGACGGTGGCGGTTGGATGCGCTTTGAGACCGATCTGGCCACAACGCCTGCAGGCGAGCCGGTTTTGCGGCTGCGGGAATACAGCGCCTGGGAAGTCGTTTACGAGCGCATCTCGGAAGGCACGCCCATAGATGAGAAGATGGAGAGCATCGAGGACCTGGCGGCATTCCTGGAGAAGTGCTAGCGATAACTGTGCCTTGGATTAACGAAACCTAACCACAGAGATGCAGAGGCACAGAGAAAATCACATTATTCTCATTATTAACAGAATTATTAAATAAATTTCTGCCAAAGAAATGCTCCTGAGAAAAAGTTAACATCATTGCCTTCCATCTCCCTTCTCGAACATGGACATCTTCGATGTGGCCGTCATCGGCGCCGGGCCGGCTGGCTCTATGGCCGCCAAGTATGCCGCCAAAGCCGGGGCCTGCACAATCTTGCTGGAGGAGCATGCCGCTGCAGGATGGCCGGTGCAGTGCGCCGGCCTCCTGGGCCAGGCGGCTGTGGCCGAGTCGGAGCTGCCGCCCGGCTTCTTTATCCTGTGCGGCATGTCGGGCGCGACTGTCTTTTCCCCGTCGGGAGCCCGCCTGGACTTCAAAGCCAAAGCCAGCAAAGCCTGGGTTGTGGACAGGAGACTCTTTGACAGGGCAATGGTTGGCAGGGCTGTGCAGGAGGGCGCAAATCTTCGCCTCTGCTCGTCTGTGCGAAAGATCAGACGGGAAAAAGAGGCCAGCGTCCTCTCCCTGGCCGGGGAGGGAGAGATCTCCGCCAGGATAGTGATCTCTGCGGAGGGCGTCTCTGCCCTTCTGGCCCGCCGGGCAGGCATTGCTCCGCCTCAGATGATCCTCTCCGGGGCGCAGGTGCAGGTCCCATTTGCTGTAGAAGATCCTGAGAAGGTGGAGGTGCATCTGGGCCGGGCGCCGGGGCTTTTTGCCTGGGTGGTTCCCCTGGACGAAAGAACGGCTCGCATCGGTCTATGCGCCCGCGATCAGGGGTGCGAGCATTTGCGGGCGTTCTTGAAAAAGGATGTCATCAAAAAGAGGCTGCAGGGCTCCCCAGTGGCCCTGAACGTGGGCGGTCTGCCCCTGGGCCCGCCCGCGGCGACTGCAGTAGAGGGCCTGCTGGCCGTGGGCGATGCGGCAGGACAGGTCAAGCCCACCTCTGGCGGCGGAATCTATCCTGGACTGGTGGCGGCCAAGATTGCGGGCGGCGTGGCCGCGGCTGCGGCAATGGAAGGCGACGGCACCGCTCAGCGGCTCATGGAGTATGACCGGCTCTGGAGAGCGGCCCTGGGACGCGAGCTGGAGATAGGCATGAGGGTGAATCGCATGCTGGGCAAAATGAGCGCTGCCGAATTGGATGAGCTGGTGGGCTACCTGGCAGGCAAGCCAAGGCTCATAAAAGCCATAGAGGAGCACGGGGATATCGACCGGCCCAG